>JBHIWE010000116.1:0-13480 GCA_041987645.1 Acidovorax sp.
TCAGATGTCGAACAGCAGGCGCGATGGGTCTTCCAGCGCGTCCTTCATTGCCACCAGGCCCAGCACGGCTTCGCGGCCGTCGATGATGCGGTGGTCATAGGACATGGCCAGGTAGTTCATCGGGCGGATCACGATCTGGCCGTTCTCGACCACGGCGCGGTCCTTGGTGGCGTGCACGCCCAGGATGGCCGACTGCGGCGGGTTGATGATGGGCGTGGACAGCATGGAGCCGAACGTGCCGCCATTGGAGATGGAGAACGTGCCGCCGGTCATTTCCTCAATGCCCAGCTTGCCTTCTGCAGCCTTCTTGCCGAACTCGGCGATCTTCTTCTCGATGTCGGCGAAGCTCATCTGGTCGGCATTGCGCAGGATGGGCACCACCAAACCGCGTGGCGAACCCACGGCGATACCGATGTCGAAATAGCCGTGGTAAACGATGTCGTTGCCGTCCACCGATGCATTCAGCACGGGGTACTTCTTGAGGGCGTGCACAGCAGCCTTGACGAAGAAGGACATGAAACCCAGCTTGGTGCCGTGTTCCTTGGTGAAGCTGTCCTGGAACTTCTTGCGCAGGTCCATCACGGGGGCCATGTTCACTTCGTTGAACGTGGTCAGGATGGCGTTGGTCGACTGCGACTGCAGCAGACGCTCGGCCACGCGGGCACGCAGGCGGCTCATGGGCACGCGCTGCTCGGGGCGGCCACTCAGGTCTTCCTTGCCGGCGGGCGCTGCCACCTGGGGCAGAGCCTTGGTGGGCACGCCGGTGGGGATCACGCTTGGAGCCGCCGCTGCCTTGGCGCCACCGGCCACTGCAGACAGCACGTCGCCCTTGGTCACGCGGCCATCCTTGCCCGTGCCAGCCACGGCCGATGCGGACAGGTTGTTCTCGGCCAGCAGCTTGGCAGCGGCGGGCATGGCCACATCACCCTTGGAGCCGCCAGCGGCGGCGGGCGCTGCAACAGGTGCAGCTGCAGATGCAGCGGGGGCTGGCGCGGCAGCGGCTGGCGCGGCTGCACCGGCCTTGCCTTCGGTGTCGATCTTGGCGATGAGCTGCTCGGCCACCACGGTTGCACCATCGCCCTGGATGATTTCAGCCAGGACGCCAGCCGCAGGCGCGGGCACTTCGAGCACCACCTTGTCGGTTTCGATCTCGATCAGGATTTCGTCCACCGCCACGGCCTCACCGGCTTTCTTCTTCCAGTTCAGCATGGTGGCCTCTGCCACGGATTCGGACAGCTGGGGGACTTTGACTTCTACGATAGCCATTTTGAATTCTTTCAATAGGGTTCTGTTCTGGGTTCGGTAGGTGTTGCTGGCCTTACTTGGTCAGGACAAAACCCTTGAGCTTGGCGAATGCCGCATCCACCAGCGCCTTTTGCTGCTCCTGGTGCAGGTGCGCATAACCCACGGCAGGCGATGCCGAGGCGGCGCGCCCGGCGTAGCCAAGCTTCTGCCCGTCCAGCATGTTCTCGTGGATGTAGTGCTGCACGAAGAACCAGGCGCCCTGGTTTTGCGGCTCGTCCTGGCACCACACCACGTCCGTGGCGTTGGGGTACTTCTTGAGCTCTGCGGCAAACGCCTTGTGCGGGAACGGGTACAACTGCTCGACGCGCAGGATCACGACGTCATCGGCTTCCTTCTCTGCGCGCTTCTTCACCAGGTCGTAGTACACCTTGCCCGAGCAGGCGATCACGCGCTTGACCTTGGCGGCCTTCTTGACGATCGATTCATCCTGTTCCGGAATCACTGTCTGGAAGCTGCCCTTGGTGAACTCGGACAGCGGCGAGGTGGCGTCCTTGTTGCGCAGCAGCGACTTGGGCGTCATGATGATCAGTGGCTTGCGCAGGTCGCGCACCATCTGGCGACGCAACACGTGGAAGATCTGGCTGGCCGTGGTGGGCTGCACGATCTGCATGTTGGTGTCGGCAGCCAGCTGCATGAAGCGCTCCAGGCGGGCCGAGCTGTGCTCAGGGCCCTGGCCTTCGTAGCCGTGGGGCAGCATCAGCGTGATGCCGTTCACGCGGCCCCACTTCACTTCGCCCGAGGCGATGAACTGGTCGATCACCACTTGCGCGCCGTTGGCGAAGTCGCCGAACTGCGCTTCCCAGATCACCAGGGTGTTGGGGTCGTTCGATGCATAGCCGTACTCGAAGCCCAGCACCGCCTCTTCGGACAGGATGGAGTCGATCACAACAAACGGGGCCTGGTTGTCGGCCACGTTTTGCAGCGGAACGTAGGTACCGATGTCCCACTTCTCGCGCTTTTGATCATGGATCACGGCGTGGCGGTGCGTGAACGTACCACGGCCGCAGTCTTCACCGGACAGGCGCACGGGGTAGCCGCTGGCCACCAGCGATGCAAATGCCATGTGCTCGCCCATACCCCAATCCACGGGCATATCGCCACGGCCCATCGCGGCACGGTCGTCGTACACCTTCTTGACAAGCTGGTGTGGCGTAACGCTGTCAGGGATGGTGGTGATCTTCTCGGCCAGACGCTTCCACTCGGCCAGCGGGATGGCGGTGTCGCCAGCATCTGTCCACTTCTTACCCAGGAACGGGCTCCAGTCCACGGCGTACTTGCTCTTGAAATTGGTCAGCACCGGATCGACGGTGTGCTTGCCAGCGTCCATGGCGGCACGGTAGGCCTTGACCATGTCATCGCCCAGCGACTCGCCCAGACCTTGGGTGGCCAGCTTGTCGGCGTACAGCTTGCGGGTGCCGGGGTGTGCGCCGATCTTCTTGTACATCAGGGGCTGCGTCAGAGCCGGGGTATCCTGCTCGTTGTGGCCCAGCTTGCGGAAGCAGATGATGTCCACTACGACGTCTTTCTTGAATTCCATGCGGAACTCAAGCGCCAGCTGGGTGGCCAAAACCACGGCTTCTGGGTCATCACCGTTCACGTGCAGCACGGGCGACTCGATCATCTTCACGATGTCGGTGCAATACAGCGTGGAGCGTGCGTCGCGTGGATCGGAGGTGGTGAAACCGATCTGGTTGTTGATGATGATGTGCACCGTGCCGCCCGTGTAGTAACCACGGGTCTGGGCCAGCGCCAGCGTTTCCTGGTTGACGCCTTGGCCCGCAAAAGCTGCGTCGCCATGGACCAGCACTGGCAGAACCTGCTTGCCATGGGGGTCGGCACGGCGATCCATGCGAGCGCGCACAGAGCCTTCGACCACCGGGTTCACGATTTCGAGGTGCGATGGGTTAAATGCCAGCGACAGGTGAACCGGGCCGCCGGGGGTGGTCACGTCCGAACTGAAGCCCTGGTGGTACTTCACGTCACCCGCAGGCAGGTCTTCGGGAGCGGTGTGGTCGAACTCTGC
Organism: Acidovorax sp.; assembly: GCA_041987645.1. Classification (GTDB taxonomy): domain Bacteria; phylum Pseudomonadota; class Gammaproteobacteria; order Burkholderiales; family Burkholderiaceae_C; genus Paracidovorax. Next base: position 3,329 of record JBHIWE010000116.1, read on the forward strand.
AAACAGGTCCTTGGGCATTTTGCCCAGGGAGTTGACCAGCACGTTCAGACGGCCACGGTGGGCCATACCGATCACGATTTCTTGCACGCCCTTGGCGCCGGCAGACTGGATGAGTTCATCCATCGCAGCGATGAAGCTCTCACCACCTTCGAGCGAGAAACGCTTTTGACCTACGTACTTGGTGTGCAGGAAACGCTCCAGGCCTTCAGCGGCCGTCAGACGGTCCAGGATCTGCTTCTTTTTGTCCGCGCCAAAATTGGGCTTGCTGCGGATGGTTTCCAGCTTCTCTTGCCACCAGCGCTTCTGGTTCTGGTCAGTGGCATACATGTATTCGGCACCGATGGAGCCGCAATAAGTCTCGCGCAGCGCGTTGATCAACTCGCGCAAGGTCATCGACTCTTTGCCGAAGAACGTGTTGCTGGTGTTGAACACGGTTTCCTGGTCGGCATCGCTGAAACCGTAGAAAGAGGGTTCCAGCTCGGGAATTGCGGGACGCTCGGTGCGCTTGAGCGGGTCCAGATCGGCCCAACGTTGACCCACGTTGCGATAGGCGGCGATCAGTTGCTGTACGGCCGTGCGCTTGCGACCCAGCTCCGAGTCGGCACCGGTCGCCACCACCACCTTGGTGCCGCCTTGCTTGGCGCGCTCTGCGAAGGCATTGATGACGGGCAGGTGCGGAACGTCTTTGGCGTTGCTGCCATCCACGGCCGGGACGTGCTGCAGCGCATCAAAGTACTCGCGCCACGTATCTGGCACGCTACCGGGGTTGGCGAGATAGTTCTCGTACATCTCTTCGACATAGGGCGCATTGCCGCCGAAGAGGTAAGTGTTGCCTTGGTAGGCTTGATAGACGGATGTCGTATCGCTCATATTCCGCTGACCTCCGCTTTCCTTGGGAAAGCATTAGCTGGTTGAGAAACCTTCCGCGACACGGCTGAACCGGTTGGCGGATGCGACTGTGGCTGGGGAAGGGCCTTGGTACGGCCGCCATTGTGCCACTGAACCAAAGTCCACCCCTAAAAAATGGATGCAGCCATCGCTGCACCGTCCAAAAATCCGCTTCGACTGGCGCCTCGCGTACATTCCGGGTATCCCATTGCAACCCCAACTCCATGCCGCATCAACACCTCCAGGACAAAGCCTTTTTGCTGCTCCTCACCGTCGTCACCATCGCTTTCGGCGCGATCCTGTGGCAGTTTCACGGAGCCGTTTTCTGGGGTGTCATTCTTGCCATCCTCTTTGCGCCACTGCATCGCAAATTGCTGAGAAAAATGCCAAGGCGCCCCACACTGGCGGCGCTGTGCACGCTTGGCCTGTGCCTGGTGGTGGTGATCCTGCCCATGGCTGCCATCACGGTGTCGTTGGTTCAAGAAGCCACCGCCATCTATGAGCGCGTACGCTCCGGCCAGATCAATTTTGGGCTGTACCTGCAACAGGTCATCGCCGCCCTGCCCGCCTGGGCCGTCAACCTGCTCGATCGCCTGCAACTGACCAGCGTGAGCGAGCTTCAACAAAAGCTTTCATCCTTTGCAGTGCAGGCCAGTCAATTCGTTGCGACGCAGGCGCTGAGCATCGGCCAAAACACACTCGAGTTCATCGTCAGCTTCGGCATCATGCTGTATCTGCTGTTCTTCCTGCTGCGCGATGGTGCCAGCTTGGCGAAGCGCATCGGTCAGGCCACCCCCTTGGAAGAAGCTCACAAACGTCAGCTGGTGGGCAAATTCACCACCGTGATCCGAGCCACGGTCAAAGGCAACATTGTGGTGGCTGCCTCTCAGGGCGCGCTGGGCGGCATGATTTTCTGGATCCTGGGCATCCAGGGCCCAGTGCTATGGGGGGTTCTGATGGCCTTCCTATCGCTGTTGCCCGCAGTGGGCGCCGGGCTGATATGGGTGCCCGTCGCCATTTACTTTCTGGCAACCGGTGCCGTGTGGCAAGGGGTGGTGTTGACGGCTTTCGGGGTCTTTGTGATCGGGCTCGTGGACAACATCTTGCGCCCAGTTCTGGTGGGCAAGGACACCAAGATGCCCGACTACATCGTGCTGATCTCCACCCTGGGCGGCATGGCCTTGTTCGGCCTGACAGGGTTTGTGATCGGCCCCGTGATTGCGGCCTTGTTCATGGCCAGCTGGGACCTTTTTGCACCCTCGGCTGAAACGGACGCCCCGGCGCTGTTGCGTAACCCAGAGTGAGGCCGAGCTTCCCCTTACCCCAGGCGCAGCTATGCCACGCGCACCGTACGGGGCGTGCCCAGGCTGGTGAATCTGTTGAGGATGGAGGCTCGCACCTGCAGCTCCGTGACCTGCCGGTCGAAGTCGCGTGCCATCACCCGCTCCCCCAGTCGCTTGAATCACCCCATCTTGGTCTCCACCAGGCTGCGGCGGTGGTAGCCGCTCCACTTCTTCCAAATAGCTCGCCCAAGCTTTCGGGTGGTTCTCAAGATCTCGTTGCGGGCCTGGGCACCCGCTCTGGTATCCGCCCAGGGCTTTGCATTCCTGCGGGTGGGAATGATGGCCGCGGCATGGCGACCGGCGATGGCTTCGTGGCAGGCCTTGGTGTCATAGGCCCCATCCGCGCTCACGGAGTGCAGCGGCTCATGTGCGGGGATCTGGGCGAGGAGCTCCGGCAGCATGGGAGCGTCCCCGATGGCGTTGTCCGTGATCTCGATGGCTCGGATCTCCAGCGTCTGAGCATCGATGCCCAGGTGAACCTTGCGCCACTGGCGCCGGTAGTCAGCACCATGCTTCTTGGTCTTCCATTCACCTTCACCCAACATCTTCACGCCGGTGCTGTCGATCAGCAGGTGCAGGCCGGTGCTGTTGGGGCGTGCCGTGATGGCCACGCTCAAGGTCTTCTGGCGCCGGCATAGGGTGCTGTAGTCGGGCACCGGCCAATCAAGCCTTGCGAGCCGCAGCAGGCTCTCGGCCAAGCCGGTGGCCTGGCGCAGGCCCAGGCCGAACATGCACTTGAGGGTCAGGCAGAACTGGATCGCGGCATCACTGAAGACTGCTGGCCGTCCATTCCTGCCGCTGGGCGATGCGTGCCATTGCAGGTCTGCATCGAGCCAGACCATCAAGGATCCTCGGCGTTTGAGGGCGGCGTTGTACTCGGTCCAGTTCGTCGTGCGGTACCTCGCCCGCGCAGGCTTGCTCATGGGTTGAGGTTACCAAGAACTGGGCGGCTGAGGTGCCTCTGGCGCTGACTTATGCAACAACGCCGTCCCTCCTTGAAGTTGTGAGACTCCATGCTAAGTCCCGATACCTCTTGCCAAGGCGCGCAAGCTTTCGATAAGGGGGTTTGCGGCAGGTATCCCTAGTATTCCTTACGGACTTCCTGTAGCGTCGGCAAGGCAGCTGCAGGGGGTCCACCAAGGAGGCGCCGGCCGGCGCTGAGCGACAAATCCACGGCACAGCCTGGAACACTACTGGAGACAAACCATGAGCAACACGACGGAAATGGCATCGGAACCTGGAGTCGGAAGCCGCAAGCTGTTCGAGAACGACAAGATTATCGTCTGGGACTTCGTTCTTCCCGTAGGCGCGGAGACACCCGTCCACACCCATGTCCGCTCCTACATGTGGTTCGCGGTGCAAGGCGCGCCGCTGCAGATCTACGACGAACATGGCAACGATGTGGGCCTGTTTCCGGTGCCGACGAACGGGATCTTCGAGCTCAAGGTCCAGGACGGGACCATCGAGGTCATGTCCGAGATCGGCAAGGGCGTGAAGGTGCCGGCCAAGCACAAGGCCAAGAACGTCGGCACGGAAGACTACCGCGAGATCCTGGTCGAGTGGAAATAGGCCGCCGGTGGGGACCGTTCGCCGCTGGTCAGCCTGGCCGGCGGCGAGGCGGGAGGGCTTCAGTTCACATGACCTCAAGGATCTTCCGGTACCTGCTCGGGGCGAACCCCTGTACGCCGGAGAAGAAGCGCGTGAAGTTGCCCGCGGTATCGAAGCCGAGGTCGAAGGCGATGTCCTGAAGCTTGACGTCACGCTGCGTGAGGCTGCGCAGGCCCGATTCCATCTTTAGCATGCTCAGGAATATGGCCGGCGACATCCCGGTCGACTTCTTGAACAGCCGAAAGAACTGGGGCCGCGACAGCCCGGCCGTCGACGCCATCGCTTCCGGACTGGTACTCGCATCGCCGGCGCTCAGCATGTGTTCGACGAGTCTCCTGATGCGCGCGTCGAAGTCAAGTTCGCCATGCTCGCCCGCGAAATGAAGCAGGCTGCGAGGTGGCGAGATCGTCAGGACCTCGCAGAAGACCGCAGCAATCAGAGCCTCAATCTCGCGCGTGCTCGGCGGAACGTGCTGGGTCAAGGCATCGACCACGTCATCCCGTGTCCGGGCCAGCCGCAGCGTCAAGGTCTCGACCGGCCGCGCGAAGAACTTCGGGTGCGCGCTGTGCGCGAAGCGTCGGTCCAGCTCCTTCAGCCATTGCGGCTGGAGGTAGAACGCGAGCAGGACGGTGTTCTCCTTAATCTCGCGGTGGTTGTAGAAGTGCGGCTCCCAGGCGTTGATCATCAGCGCGCTCTGCGCCGTGACCGGATACTCCCTGCCGTTGATTCCGAACTGGATGTCGGCTCCGCCGATCTTGAAGACGATGTGGTAGTCCCGGTGCGCGTGCAGCACCATCGAGTGGTCGAGGCGGACGAGCACGACCCGTCCGAAGGGGCCGTGGATGATGCGTAGCGGGTCGGACATCAGAACTCCTTCAAGCGAGCCCGGCCTACGCGGCAAGCTGCTCTTGCGAGCGCTGGGCGGCCTGCTCGACGGCCTGCAAGGATTCGGCGCCATCGGCCAGGAAGAAGCGCGCGACCATCTCCTTGGTGATTTCGAGCGCCCTCTTCAGGCTGATGTCGATGTGCTCCGAAAGCACTCGAAGCGCCTCCTCCGTCTTGCGCTGCGCGATCAGGTCGATCACTTCCAGGTGGGCGTCGAAGGCCTGCAGGTTCCACGACGACAGTTGTTCGATGTCGACGTGGCGCGCCACGTGGGTGCGTCGCGTGACAATGTCGATGAAGGAGGTGAGCTCCTTGTTCTGGGACAGGGCCACGAGGCGGCGGTGGAACTCCTCGTCCGCCAGCACCAGGTCGGCAGTGGCCAGCTGGTCGCAGCGCCGCATCACATCCACCCAGTACGCCTTCACCGCCGCGATTTCCTCGTCCGGGGCGCGCTGGATGGCCAAGAGAACAGCCCGCCGCTCCAGCGCGATGCGGACCTGATAAAGGTCGAACACCTCGTTGACGCTGATGGACTTGCGGTAAAAGCCCTTGTTCATCACGAACTCGAGCAGCCCCTCGGCCACCAACCGGTTCAGGGCTTCCCGCAGCGTTGCGCGAGCGACGCCGAGTTGCTCGCCGAGTTGTTTTTCGTTGATCCGCGCGCCCGGCTTGAACTCATATCGCATCGCCCGGTCGCGCAGCTCGAGGTACAGGCGCTCGACGTTGCTCTCGTCGCGCGGTACGGAGGGCTTGGCGGCTGCCTTGCGGGGGGACTTGGTGGCCTTCATGGTGAGCGACAGCTTTCATTGTTCACTGGTTCGCACGGCCGGCCGACCGGCAAGTGTCGTCACTTGTGAAAACACCAGGTTATACGGATCTCGATCGCAGCCCTCAACCCGGTAGTTTCCCTAGCTTCCGGCAAGCAGGAAATGTATGATTCTCCGTGGCGTTATAGCGTTCGACACAAGTGTCGACACTTTGTTCGAAACCACTTCCAGGATCGCCATGCCAAACCGCACAGTCAGCCTCGACGACAAGTACACGCTCCGCCAGGGCCGGGTCTTCATCACCGGAACGCAAGCCCTCGTGCGCCTGCCGATGACGCAGCACATGCGTGATCAGGCGGAGGGGCTGAGTACGGCCGGCTACGTCACCGGCTATCGCGGGTCGCCGTTGGGCACGCTCGACGAGCAGCTCGGCAAGGCGTCCAAGGCACTCGCTGTCCACGACGTCGTGTTCGTCCTCGGTGTCAACGAAGACCTCGCTGCCACCGCTGTCTGGGGATCGCAGCAGGCCGAGGCGGCCGGGGAGGGAAAGTACGACGGCGTCTTTGCCATGTGGTACGGGAAGGGCCCGGGCGTCGACCGCACCGGGGACGCCTTCAGGCATGGCAATCTCGCGGGCTCATCCAAACATGGTGGCGTCCTGGTCCTCATGGGCGACGATCACACCTGCGAATCATCGACAACCTGCCACCAGAGCGAGTTCGCGATGGTGGACGCCATGATTCCCGTCCTGAGTCCCGCCGGCGTGCAGGAAATCCTGGACTTCGGTCTGATTGGCTGGGCCCTGTCGCGCTACAGCGGGTGCTGGGTCGGCATTAAGTGCGTCAAGGACACCGTGGAAGCGACGGCCTCCATCGACGTTGACGTCGACCGGGTCCGCATCGTCCCGCCCCAAGGCGTGGAATTGCCCACGGACGGCCTGAACCTTCGCCAGCCGGATACGCCACACGCCCAGGAGGCGAGGTTGCACCGCCACAAGTTGGACGCCGTGAAGGCATTTGCCCGCGCCAACGCCATCGACCGAGTGGTGGTGGATGGAGACCGGGCGATGCTGGGCATCATCACACACGGGAAGAGCTACCTCGACGTGCTGCAGGCCCTGCACGACCTGGACCTCACGGAGGAGCAGGCAGGCGAGCTCGGGCTCCGCATCTACAAGGTCGGCATGACCTGGCCCCTGGAACCCGCGGGCGCCGCGCGTTTTGCCGACGGCCTCCAGAAGGTCATGGTCGTGGAGGAAAAGCGCAGCCTCCTGGAGTCCCAGCTCAAGGAGCAGCTCTACGGAAAGGCCGCTGCGCCCGCGGTCATCGGCAAGCTCGACGAGGACGGCAGGAGCCTCTTCCAGCCGGAGATGGCGCTCGATTCCAACCAGATTGCCATTGCCATCGGAGAGCGGCTCCTGCAGCTCCATGGGCACGGCCTCGAAGCTTTGCGCCGGCGCCTCGACGAGATCCGCGCCATGCGCGCTCCCAAGGGCGTGATCGACATCCTGTCGCGCAGCTTCTACTTCTGCAGCGGCTGCCCGCACAACTCGTCCACCGTGCTGCCGGAGGGAAGCAAGGCCTATGCAGGTATCGGATGCAGCTGGATGGCCCAGGCGATGGACCGTTCCACCACCGGCTACACACAGATGGGCGCCGAGGGCATGTCCTGGGTCGGTGAAGCTCCGTTCTCGAAGCGGAAGCACATGTTCCAGAACATCGGCGACGGAACGTACTTCCACTCGGGGCTGCTGGCCATCCGCGCGGCGGTCGCGGCGAAGACCAACATCACCTACAAGATCCTGTTCAACGACGCGGTGGCCATGACGGGAGGCCAGCGGCACGACGGCATCCTGGACGTTCCCACCATCGCGAACCAGGTCCACGCCGAGGGAGTCAAGCGCATCGTGGTTGTGAGCGACGAGCCGGGAAAGTACCCCGCCGACATCCACTGGCCTCCGGGCCTGACAGTTCACCACCGGGACGAGATCAACGCGATCCAGAAGGAGCTGCGGGAGATCGAGGGAACGACCGCGCTGATCTACGACCAGACCTGCGCCGCGGAGAAGCGTCGCCGGCGCAAGCGCGGCCAGTTCCCGGATCCCGCCAAGCGCCTGCTGATCAACGACCTGGTGTGCGAAGGGTGCGGCGACTGCGGCGCGAAATCCAACTGCGTCTCGCTGCAGCCGCTGGAGACGGAGCTGGGTCGCAAGCGGACCATCGACCAGTCATCCTGCAACAAGGACTACTCCTGCGTGAAGGGCTTCTGTCCCAGCTTCGTCACGGTGCTGGGCGGCACGCTGCGCAAGCCCGCACGCGCCGGCGACGCGGGCGACCTTTTCCTGGCGCTCCCGCAGCCGGAACTGCCGTCCCTCGATGCAGGCGTGTACAGCATCCTCGTCACGGGCATGGGTGGCACGGGCGTGGTCACGATCGGGGCGATCCTGGGAATGGCTGCCCACCTGCAGGGACTGGGCTGCGGCATCCTGGACATGGCAGGTCTCGCCCAGAAGGGCGGTTCGGTCTGGAGCCACCTGCGCTTCGGCAGGTCGCCCGAGGCCATCAAGACCATCCGCATCGCCGCCGGTGGAGCGGACCTGGTGCTCGGCTGCGACATGATCGTTGCCGGCAATTCGAAGACGCTGGCCGCTGCCCGCAAGGGACGCACTCGCATGGTCGTCAACACCCAGGAGACGATGCCGGGCGAGTTCTCCCGCAATGCGGACATGCAGTACCCGCGCGGCAGCCTCCAGCGCAACATCGTGGACGCGGTTGGCGCGGACAGCGCGGACTTCGTGGAGGCCGGGCGCATCGCCACCGCGCTGCTCGGGGACAGCATTGCCGCCAACATGTTCATGCTGGGCTTCGCCTACCAGCGGGGCCTGATCCCCGTCACCGCCGAATCGATCGAGCAGGCCATCGAGCTCAATGGCGCCCAGCAGCAGATGAACCGCGACGCCTTCCTGTGGGGCCGCCGCACGGTCGTGGACCCGGATGCGGTCGGGCGCATGTTGTCGACGCTGCAGGCCTCGCAGCGCGCAAGCCTCTCGCCCGCGGTCATCGAGAACCTGGATGAGGCCATCGCCTGGCGCAAACGCTTCCTGGTGGACTACCAGAATGAGGCCTATGCCAGGCAGTACGCCGACTTCGTGGAACATGTCCGCTCCGTCGAGCGCAGCAGCTTCCCGGGGCGCAGCGACCTCACACGCGCCGTGGCCAAGTACTGCTTCAAGCTCATGGCGATAAAGGACGAATACGAGGTGGCTCGCCTCTACACCGAGACGGGCTTCCTGCAGCGCGTGGAGCGCCAGTTCGAGGGCGACTTCAAGCTGGTGTTCAGCCTGGCGCCGCCCATCCTGTCGCAGCGGGACTCCGTGACGGGCGAGCCGCGCAAGCGCGAGTTCGGGCAATGGATCCTCCCGGCGTTCCGGCTCCTGGCAGGACTCCGGTTCCTGCGAGGCACGGCGTTCGACGTCTTTGGCCGCACGCAGGAGCGCCGCATGGAGCGGGCGCTGATTGCGCAATACAAGTCCAACATCGAGCAGGCGCTGGCGGTGATTGCCGGCACGCGGGATGCGGGTCACTACGAAGCGGCAGTCAAGCTGGCGGAACTGCCGGAATCCATCCGCGGCTACGGACACGTACGCGCACGCAGCGTCGAGGCCGCCCGTCAGCAGGAGAAGCCCCTGCTCGAAGCACTCCAGCGCCGGGTGATCGCGTTGAAGAAGGCCGCCTGACGCGACGGGAGGCGGCCGGCGCGCGGCGCCGGCCGTGCCGTCAGCGCGTGGCCGCCTGGTGGCGCAGGGTGCAGTCCCAGGCCAGTTCGGCGAGCGGGACCGCCTTGCGTCCGGTCTCCACCGCATCCGCCACGGCCGCCGTGCCGTCCGCCGCGCGTTGGGCGATGCCGTGCAGGATGGCGGCCATGCGGAACAGGGTAATAGTGCGTCGAAGGCCGTTATTGACGACCTGCGATTTTCAAACATCGACGAGATGTCGAAGCAGACTGAATGCCACGCGCCAGCTCTGCCCGTCGCAATCGAGAGTGGCCGTCTGCTGATTGATGCGCCTGATCAGTCCGATGCGATGCTGCAGATTGCGATCGATGAAGCTCACGCGCTGACCCTACGCGGAAGTCCTCGCGCCGACCGACCTCGGGCGGCGGTGCGAGTTCGGAGGCCTCATGCACCGTGTCGCCCGCGTTTGCCGTGGCGGCAACCTCCACCGAGATCGCCGCGTAGGGCAAGCTCACGTGGCGCCCGCTCGCTTCATCCTGCAACCGAATTGAGCGTGCCCAGATCAAGCCTGAAGTCGGAGCCGCGCGCACCCAGGAGCTGCCAAAACAATCTTCTGTTGGCGAATATGAAGAGCCCAAGGTCAAACAATCCACTGCGGTAGCTACAGGATTGATTGCAGCACTTGCTGGCTTCCTATTTGGATAAGTGCTGATTCATTGAATGGCAATTACAGGGATGCAGGGTGAGCAACGGCAGTCCACACAATCTGTTCGGGCAGTACACCAGGATGCGTGTGGGGAAGATTCGTCTCAGCATCCAACACCAACTCTGTGAGGTAAGCGTGGCCCCAAGGCCCTTCTTGTGAGGAGCGGAGGGTCAATGCAGGATATGTCCATATGCAAGACAGTGGACACACCCCAGAGTGGAA
>JBHIWE010000117.1:0-13465 GCA_041987645.1 Acidovorax sp.
GCGGGCGGCGCCTGCATCGGCACCACGGGCAGCGACATGGTGTTCTTCAGCATGGCCGTGGGCAAGGGCCTGACGATCTTCGAAGGCGGCGCGTTGGTGGTGGCCGATGCCGGACTGCGCGAGGCCTGCGCGCAGGCGGCCCGCAGCGTGGCGCCCTGGCGCTGGGGCTGGGAGCTGCGCCGCAGCGCGGAGCTGCTGGGCTATGCCGCGCTCTACCGCCCGGCCGGCCTGCCGCTGGCCTACGGGCTGCCGCTGCGCCGGGCACTGGCGCAGGGCGACCGCGTCGCGGCAGCGGGCGACGATTTCGACGATGCCATCCCGCTGCACCGCGTGGGACGCTGGCGCCGCGCCGTGGGCGTGCGCGCCCTGGCCCGCCTGCCCGCCTGGCTGGACGACGGCCGTGCGCGGGCGCAGCAGCGCATCGCACGGCTGCGCGAGCGCGTGCCGGAACTGCAGGTGATCGAAGACAGCGCTGCCGTGCCAGGCGCGCTGGGCACTTGGCCGGCCCTGCTGGTGCTGCTGCCCAAGGCCTCCCAACGCGAAACCGCCATCGCCGCGCTGTGGGGCCAGGGCCTGGGCGTGAGCCTGCCCTTCGTGCATGCGTTGCCGGACTACCCGCGCTATGCGCGGCACATCGCCCGTCAGGCAAACGGCAGTTGGCCGCAGGCGCGGGACTTCGCCGCCCGCGTCCTGGCCATCAGCAACAGCCCCTGGCTGGACGACGCCGGCTTCGACCGGATCTGCACGGTGCTACGGCAGGCGGTGCGGCCGGGCCCGTAAACACAGCCACGCGACTTCATGGCCGCAGCGACAGCGAGGTCAGCTGTCCATCTCCAGCATGTCCAGCAGCCAGACGTTGAACGCGGCCTGCGCGGCTTGCCAGGCGGGCATTTCGGCCCGCTGGGCGCCGGTGTCCTGCCCGTCGCCCGCGCTCAGCCAGCGTTTCCAGGCCGCGGCATAGCGGTAGGTGGAGACGTCACCGGTCACGTCGCTGCCCACCAGATGGCCGCGCAGCCCTGTGAGCACGGCCGCCACGTGGCGCGCCTCCAGCGAGCCCTGGTCCCAGTTGGTGCGCACCACGCGGGGCGAGAACACGTCCTTGTCGATGCTGAGATAGGTGGGCAGGCTCTGGCGGCTCAGCATGCTCATCACCGCCTCGACCAGCGCATCCACGTCGGGGAAGGAGCGGAAGCGCTCGCCCACGCCCAGCCAGCGGGCCCAGCTGGTGTCCACGCCGGTGCTCCAGTAGGTGAGCCGGCCGGCGCGCAGCGGGCCGAGGTAGTTCTCCCAGGCATGGCTGGCGCCGATGTCGCCCGAGGTGATGCCCACCACGTTCACATGGGCCACCTGCGGCAGCAGCGCCACGCGCCGCACCCACGAGCCGCAGTGCACGCCGAAGGGAAAGCGCATGTTGTCAGGGTGGTTGTCGAGCACCAGCACATGCAGCGGGCGGGCGGCGGAAAAGGCGCGCGCGGCGATACAGCGCTCGATCAGCGGCCAGCTCAGATGATGGAAGTCGCCGCTGCCCACGAAGACGGTGCCGTGGCTATCGAAAGCTGGCATGCGGGCAGCGAGCTCGGTGCGGAACGCCTTCATGGTCCAGGTGGGGCAGCCGAAGCGCAGCCGCTCCTGCCAGGCATCCAACAGCCGCAGGCGCACTTCGCCCGGCAGCGAACCCACGGATGCGTCCAGGTCCAGCACCACGGGGGCGAGGGCCTGCGTCCTCGTGTCAGCGGCAGCGGTCGCCCTCATGGCCTGGCGCCCCCCATGGCCTCGTCCTGCCAGCGGCTGTCGCTCTCGAAATGGCCGGCGAAGCGGCGCGCGAGCGCGCGCAGCACCGGGTTGCGCACATGCACGGCGTGGCGCGTCCAGGTGAAGCGAGCGCCCAGGCTGCGCTTGACCCGCGAGTCGGTCCAGCCGGCCACGTAGTGGCTCAGGCCGTGCTGCAGCGCGTACTCCAGGTTGTGCATCCAGCTGACTGCGTACAGGTTGTGCTCGCGCGACTGCGGATAGGCCAGGCCGATGTACTTGTCCACCAGGCGGCCACCGTGCTCGTAGCAGAGGTTCCAGCCCAGCAATGCGCCGGTTTCGGCATGCCGGTACTCGAAGCTGATGCCGCCGCTCGCGCCATCGCGCAGCACCGCCGCGAAGAAGCTCCGCGTCAGCCGGTCGAAATGTACTTCGCTCTGGGCATGAACGGCGTCGTAGAGCGCGTAGTAGGCGTCCACGCGGTCGTCCTGCGCGAAGGCCTCGCCGGTGGGCACGCGCGCGATGCGCAGCTCCGCCCGGCTGCGCAGCTTGCGCCGCAGGTTGCTGCGGCGGCTGGACGACAGGCGCGAGAGGTACTCGTCCACGCTGGCGAAGTCGATGGGCACGTAGGCCAGCGCCTGGCCCTCGACCAGCACGTAGCCCTGGCCGGCGCAGGCCTCGGCGAGCTGCCGGGCGTAGGCGTTGTCGGCCTCGCTCAGCAGCGGCGAATCCTGCGGGATGTCCTTGACGATGGCGAGCGCGTACCGCCGCCCGGGGCCCGTGCGCACGGCCTCGGCCAGCGCCTCGGGCGGGGCCTCCTGCGGCAGCGGGGCATATTCCGTCACCGTGGTGCCCACGAAGGCGGTGCGCACGCGCAGCCAGCGCGACCAGTGCGCGTAGAGCGGCAGGCGGGCCAGGCGCGCCTTGAGTGCGTCATCCGCCGTGGTCAGCAGATCGAACGGTGCCTCGAAGACGGGCGCAGGCACGCCGCCCAGCCAGCCGAAGCCTTCGGGCGGATGGGCGAGCGCATGCTGCACGAGCGACTCGGGCTCCAGCCGGTTGCGCCAGCGCATCAGGAAACCTCAGCGCCCGAACGCGAACCCCGCCAGCAGGCGCGGACGCCGCACAAGGGCCGCCCCGCCGCGCTGGCGCCGCCCTCCTCCCCGCGAAGCGAGAGAAGGGAGGAGCGGCGAAGCTGCTCAGCGGGCCGGATCACTTCTTCGCGCGGGTCAGCAGCTGGTCCAGCAGCACCATGGCCTCGTCGATCTCGGAGCGCGAGATCATCAGCGACGGCGCGAAGGTGATGACGTTCTTGTAGTAGCCGCCCACGTCGAGCACCAGGCCGCGCTTCTGGCCCTTGTATTCGAGCGTGCCTTCCAGGCCCATGTCGACCATCTTGTCGAGCAGCGCGCGGTTGGGCGTGAAGCCGTCTTCGGTGCAGATCTCGGCGCGCAGGGCCAGGCCCAGGCCATCGACGTCGCCGATTTCCTTGTGGCGTTTCTGCAGGTCCTTCAGGCCTTCGAGGAAGTACGCGCCGCTGTCGCAGACCTGCTTGCCGAAGTCCACCTCGTGGGTCATCTTCATCACTTCGAGGCCCAGGGCCGTGCCCAGGGGGTTGGAGGCGAAGGTGGAATGGGTGGAGCCCGGCGGAAAGATCGTGGGGTTGATCAGCTCTTCGCGCGCCCACAGGCCCGAGAGGGCGTTCAGGCCATTGGTCAGCGCCTTGGCGAACACCAGCACGTCGGGCTGCACGCCGAAGTTCTCGATGGACCAGAGCTTGCCGGTGCGCCAGAAGCCCATCTGGATCTCATCGACGACCAGCAGCACGCCGTGCTCGTCGAGCACCTTCTTGATGCCCTTGAAGTAGTTGGCCGGCGGGATCACGTAGCCGCCCGTGCCCTGGATGGGCTCGATGTAGAAGGCGGCGTATTCGCACTGGCGGGTCTTGGGGTCCCAGACGGCGTGGTACTCGTTCTCGAACTTGCGGGCGAACTCGGCCACCAGCGAATCGCCGTATTCCTCGGCCGTCATGCCCTTGGGGCGGCGGAAGGGGTACGGGAAGGGCAGGAACTGCGCGCGGTCGCCGAAATGGCCGAAGCGGCGGCGGTAGCGGTAGCTGGAGGTGATGCTGGAAGCGCCCAGCGTGCGGCCGTGGTAGCCGCCCTCGAAGGCGAACATCAGGCTCTTGCCGTTGCTGGCGTTGCGCACGACCTTGAGCGAGTCTTCGATGGCCTGGGCGCCGCCCACGTTGAAATGCACGCGGCCGGGGCGGCCCCACTTCTTCTCGGCGTCCTGGGCGATGGTCTTGGCCAGCTCGATCTTGGTGGGGTGCAGGTACTGGCTGGCGACTTGCGGCAGGGTGTCGAGCTGCTGCTTGAGCACGTTTTCCAGACGCTCGTTCTTGTAGCCGAAGTTCACGGCCGAATACCACATCTGCAGGTCGAGGTACGGCGTGCCGTTGTCGTCCAGCATGTAGCTGCCGTTGCAGCCCGTGAAGATCTTGGGCGGGTTCACGTAGTGAACGGTGTCGCCGAACGAGCAATATTTGGCTTCGTCCGCGAGGAGCTGGGCAGCGTCGAGGGTCATGAAACAGGGACTCCGGAAAAGATATTCAACGGAGTGTGAGCAGCGAACCTTGATCGACTATCGAGCTTTTGTGCGCAATGTGTGCAGACGCCGGCAGGCGCCCGAAAAAAAACCCTGGGCGCCTCGGCGGGAGGAACTCAGGGAACAAGCCCCGCTGGAGGGGAGGGGTCGAGGAAATCGACGAGAGCGTTGGCGCGGGGCCGCCCGGAATGCCGGTGCCGGCCCCGGGGCCTCAGCAGCCTGCAGGCCGGTTCGGTCGCATCGGCACCAGGCCCGTGACCACGACCGCAGCACCGTCGGACGCCGTCAGGCGCTTGCCGGACAGCCGGACGCGATCGGAGCCTCGCACCACGGCCACGTCGGACCAGTCGCTGGCGCCGAATTCCTTGCCCCGGAAGGTCAGCCAGGCCTCATAAACCGTCACGCCGTCGGGGCGGTAGCGGATGTCGCCGGAGGCGGATCCGGTGCTGCCGACCTTGTTGATGCCGTCGAAGCGGAAGGTGCACACCTCGGGGTACGAGCCGATGGGGTTCTTCTTGTCCACGTCGGTCAGGTTGACGTTGCCGTCTCCGTAGATGCCGTTCAGGCTGGAGTCGCTGGCGGAGGTGACGGTCAGAACGCCGGTCTGTTCGCTGGGGGTGGGGTCATCGTCGTTGCCACCGCCGCAGGCGGTCAGCAGCAGGCTGGACGCGGCGATGGCGGCGCAGGCCGTGAGCAGGGATTTCATGAGGTTCCTGGAAGTCTGAGATCGTTTGGATAAGCGCCACCTGCTACAAAAGGCAGAGCGGCGCAGCCAGGAGCGATCGTAGAAATCCGCGCAAGGGTGGATTGTCGTCCCGCCGCAGCAGAGCCTGTAGGACTCGGCGCAAGCGCTGTGCGCGAGGCAGACGCAAGCCCTCGCTCTACCCTGCCGGCCCGCAATGCGCGGACGGCGCCCAGCGCGCTTCGGCATAGCGCAGATCCACATGCGCCTGCAGAAAATCCAGCACCGCGCGGGTACGCGGCGGCAGCCGGTCGGGCCGCCCCACATAGACGGCGTGGATGGGTTCCAGGTCGCCGCAATCGAAGGCGTCGAGCACGGGCACGAGGCGGCCCTGCACCAGGTCGTCCCAGGCGTGGTAGAGCGACAGCCGGGCCAGCCCCGTGCCCTGCAGCGCCAGCTGGCGCATCACGTCGCCGTCGTTGACGCGGATGACCTGGCCGGCATCCACCGCCACCCGCCGGCCCTCGACGAGGAAGGGCCAGTGCGCGATGGCGCGCGGGTAGTTCCAGCCCAGCCGGACATGGCGCTGCAGATCCTGCGGATGTGAAGGAACGCCGGAGTGCGCCAGATAAGCAGGCGAGGCCACGACGACCTGCCGCGTGCGGCCCAGCAGGCGGGCGATCACGTCGGATGCCGGCAGGGCGCCCCAGCGGATGGCGATGTCGATGCCGGCTTCCGCCAGATCCACCACCTGGTCGGAGAAATGCAGGTCCAGGCCCAGCCCCGGCAGCGCCTCCAGCAGCCGCGGCACCAGGGGCAGCAGCAGCACCGTGCCGGTCGATGTGCTGGCGCTGATGCGCACGGTGCCGCGCGGCTCGCTGCGCGCGGCGACCTCGGCCTCCAGCTCCGCGAGATCGGTCAAGAGGCGCTTCGCGCCCTGGCTCAGTTGCATGCCTTCGGGCGTGAGCAGCACGCGCCGGGTGCTGCGCTGCAGCAGCTGCACGCCCAGCCGCGCCTCCAGCCGCGACATGGCCTTGCTGACGGCCGAAGGCGAAACGCCCAGGTGCCGCGCCGCGGCCGACAGGCTGCCGCGCTCGGCCACCAGGGCCAGCGTTTCCAGATCGCCCAAGCGATGCGCATCGGCCAGGCCGCCGCCGGCAACGGGCAAGGGGGCAGGTGCGGGCACGGGCACGGGCACGGGCAGTTGGGCAGAAGGAACGGCAGGCATGGGGTCGTCGGGACGCAGCAACGAAAGGGAGAAAGGCCTCTTTATTTGTGCCTGCGTGGCACAAAGCCATTTCCATTATTCCACCTACACAAAGATGGCAGCAGGCTTCACAGTTCAGCCCATCGCCATCCACTTCCGCACATGCCGCTTTCTCCAGACGCGGCTCGCCCTGCTTTCCATGCCTTTATCCCTTCTCGCACTCGCTGCCGGCGCCTTCGGCATCGGCACCACCGAATTCATCATCATGGGCCTGCTGACCCAGGTCAGCCAGGACCTGGGCATCTCCATTCCCACGGCCGGCACGCTGATCTCGGGCTACGCCATCGGCGTGGCCGTGGGCGCGCCCGTGCTCACGCTGCTCACCCGGCAGTGGCCGCGCAAGCGCCTGCTGCTGGCGCTGATGCTGATCTTCATCGCCGGCAACGCCGCCGCCGTGGTGGCCCCCACCTATGGCTGGCTGCTGGCGGCGCGGGTGCTGACGGCGCTCACGCACGGCACCTTCTTCGGCGTGGGCGCGGTGGTCGCCACCGGGCTGGGGCCGGCGGAGAAGAAGGCCTCGGCCATCGCGCTGATGTTCTCGGGCCTGACCCTGGCCACCCTGCTGGGCGTGCCGGCGGGCGCGTGGATCGGCCAGCACTTCGGCTGGCGCATGGCGTTCGCCGCCGTGGCCGTGGTGGGCGTGGCGGCGCTCGCCATCCTCGCCGCCTTTGTGCCGCGCGACGCGGGCCGCCCCGCCGCCACGGCGCTCCAGCAGGAGCTGGCCGTGCTGGCGCTGCCCCAGGTCTGGCTGGGCCTGGGCATCACCGTGTTCGGCTTCGCCGGCGTGTTCGCCCTCTACACCTATGTGGAGCCGCTGCTGACCCAGGTCACCCACATGGCGGGCGGCGCCGTGGCCCTCACGCTGCTGCTCTTCGGCGCCGGACTCGCCGCCGGCAACCTGCTGGGCGGCAAGCTCGCCGACCGGGGCGTGATGCGCGCGCTGGCGCTGTCCATCGCCGCGCTGCTGCTGGTGCTGGTGGCCGGCCGCTGGGCCTTCGGGCATGCGGCCCTGGCCATGGCCTATCTGGTGGTGCTGGGCACGGCGGCCTTTGCCACGGTGGCGCCCATGCAGATGCGCGTGCTGCAGCAGGCCGGGCCGGGCGGCGCCACGCTGGCCTCCAGCCTCAACATCTCGGCCTTCAATCTGGGCAATGCCATCGGCGCCTGGCTGGGCGGGCTGGTGATCGCGCAGGGCCTGGGCCTGCTCAGCGTGGCCTGGGCGGCGGCGGCGCTGGCGGCCGTAGGTCTGGCGCTGGTGGGCGCCAGCAGCCGGCTCAGGGCCTGACGACCAGCGGACTCAGCGCGCCAGCACCGGCGCGATCGCCCGGCCGGTGTGGGTGCCCAGTCGCACCACCGCTTCCGGCGTGGCGGCGGCCACGATGCGGCCGCCCTCCTTGCCGCCTTCGGGCCCCAGGTCGATGATCCAGTCGGCCTCGGCGATCACGTCGAGATCGTGCTCGATCACCACCACGCTGTGGCCGCCATCGACCAGGCGGTGCAGCACGCGGATGAGCTTGTGCACGTCGGCCATGTGCAGGCCCACGGTGGGCTCGTCCAGCACATAGAGGGTATGCGGCGCCTTCTGCCCCCGCCGGCCGACCTCGTCGCGCACTTTGGTGAGCTCGGTCACGAGCTTGATGCGCTGCGCCTCGCCGCCCGAGAGCGTGGGGCTGGGCTGGCCCAGTGTGAGGTAGCCCAGGCCCACGTCCTTGAGCAGCTGCAGCGGGTGGGCGATGCTGGGCATGCTGGCGAAGAACTCCACCGCCTCGTCCACTTCCATCTGCAGCACGTCGCCGATGCTCTTGCCCCGCCAGGTGACGGCTAGCGTCTCGGGGTTGAAGCGCGCGCCGTGGCAGGCCTCGCAGGGCACCTTCACGTCGGGCAGGAAGCTCATGGCGATGGTGCGGATGCCCTGGCCTTCGCAGACCGGGCAGCGGCCCTCGCCGGTGTTGAAGCTGAAGCGCCCGGCCGCGTAGCCGCGGGCCTTGGCCTCCAGCGTCTCGGCGAAGAGCTTGCGGATGGTGTCCCAGAAGCCGATGTAGGTCGCCGGGCAGCTGCGCGGCGTCTTGCCGATGGGGGTCTGGTCCACTTCCAGCACGCGATCGATGGTCTCGAAGCCCGCCAGCCCCGTGCAGCCGACCAGCGCCGGCGCCTTGCCGGCATCCATGGCATCGCGCCCGGCCTTGGTGGAGCGCTGCTGCACCCAGGCCTGCACGTTGGCCAGCAGCACGTCGCGCGCCAGCGTGGATTTGCCCGAGCCGCTGACGCCGGTGACGGCCACCAGCCGGTTGAGCGGCACCCGCGCCGTGACGTTCTGCAGGTTGTGTAGCTGCGCGTCCCGCACCGTGAGCCAGTGCAGGGCCGGCGCCGCTTCGGCATCTTTCAAGGCCGCAGCGCTCGTCTTTTCTTGGTCTCCAGCTATCTTTTCAGGAGCATCCACCACATCGCGCCGCGCCTGCAGCGGGTGGCGCATGGCGTGCAGCAGGTAGCGGCCGGTCTGCGAATCCTCGGCCGCCTCGATATCGGCCACCGTGCCCTGCGCCACCAGCCGCCCGCCGCGCTTGCCCGCGCTGGGGCCGATGTCGATGATGTGGTCGGCGCGGCGGATGGTGTCCTCGTCATGCTCCACCACCACCAGGGTGTTGCCCTTGTCGCCCAGTTTGTGCAGGGCGTTGAGCAGGATCTGGTTGTCGCGCGCATGCAGGCCGATGGTGGGCTCGTCGAGCACGTAGCACACGCCCTGCAGGTTGCTGCCCAGCTGTGCGGCCAGGCGGATGCGCTGCGCCTCGCCGCCCGAGAGCGTGGGCGCGCCCCGGTCCAGCGTGAGATAGGAAAGGCCCACTTCCTCGAGGAATTCGAGCCGGCTCCTGATCTCGGGCACCAGGTCGCGGGCGATCTCGGCCTCGCGGCCCGAGAGCTGCAGCCCGTCGATCCACTGCCGCACCTCGGTCACAGAGAGGCGCGCCACCTCGGTCACCGGCACGCCCGCGAACAGCACGGCGCGCGCCACGGGGTTGAGGCGCGTGCCCTGGCAGGTCGGGCAGACGGTGTCGGCCACGTCCTCGGCCTCGGGTTCGGCGAACGTCTGTTCGCGGCCCCGGTCCTTGTCGTCCTGCACCGAGTCGTCGAAGACCTTGCGCTGCTCCTTGGTGAGCTTCACGCCCGTGCCCACGCAGTCGGGGCACCAGCCGTGCTTGCTGTTGTAGGAGAAGAGGCGCGGGTCCAGCTCGGCATAGCTGGTGGCGCAGACCGGGCAGGCGCGCTTGGTGGAAAAGGCCTGCAGCGTGCCGATGCCCGCGGTGGGCTGGCCGGCGGCCATGGCCTCCTTCAGGCCTTCGAGCCCGCTCAGCACATGGACCACGCCCTTGCCCAGCTCCAGCGCGCGGGCCAGCGCGGCGCGCAGCGCGGCCTCCTGCGCGGGGGCCACGTCCAGGCTGGCCACGGGCAGCTCGATGGTGTGTTCCTTGAAGCGGTCGATGCGTGGAAAGCCGGTGGTCGGCAGGAAGTTGCCGTCCACCCGCAGATGCGTGTAGCCGCGCGGGCGCGCCCAGTCGGCCAGCTCGGTATAGACGCCCTTGCGGTTGACCACCAGCGGCGCCAGCAGGCCGATGTGCCGGCCCTTGAACTGCGTGAGCAGCTGCGCGGCGATGCTGTCGGGCGTCTGCGGCTGCACGGCGGCACCGTCGTGGATGCAGTGCTGCACGCCCAGCTTCACATACAGCAGGCGCAGGAAGTGCCAGACCTCGGTGGTCGTGCCCACCGTGCTCTTGCGGCCGCCGCGCGAGAGGCGCTGCTCGATCGCCACCGTGGGCGGAATGCCATAGACCGCATCCACCTCGGGCCGGCCGGCCGGCTGCACGATGCTGCGCGCATAGGCGTTGAGCGATTCGAGGTAGCGGCGCTGCCCTTCGTTGAACAGGATGTCGAAGGCCAGCGTGGATTTGCCCGAGCCCGAGACGCCGGTCACCACGTTGAACTTGCCGCGCGGAATGTCCACCGACAGGTTCTTGAGGTTGTGCTCCTTGGCGTTCACGATCTCGATGGCGTTCTTGGGCACATGCCCCGTATCCGCCTGGGCACGGCGCTTCTCTTTTCGGAGCACGGCGGCTTTCTCGTGTACCGAGTGGCCGCCCTCGCCCAGAGCCAGCTCGTAGTCGCGCAGCGCGGCGCCGGTGTGCGATGCGGGGTGCTGGCGCACATCCTCGGGCGTGCCTTCGGCGACCACCAGGCCGCCGCCGTCGCCGCCCTCGGGGCCCAGGTCGATCAGCCAGTCGCTGGCGCGGATCACGTCCAGGTTGTGCTCGATGACGATCAGCGAATGCCCGGCGTCGAGCAGCTTGCGCAGCGCGCGCATGAGCTTGGCGATGTCGTCGAAGTGCAGGCCGGTGGTGGGCTCGTCGAAGAGGAACAGCGTGCCCTTCTTGGCGAGCGGCTGGCGGCTGCTGCTGGCGCTCTTGGCCGCTTCGGCCAGGAAGCCCGCGAGCTTGAGGCGCTGTGCCTCACCGCCCGAGAGCGTGGGCACGGGCTGGCCGAGCTTCACGTATTCCAGCCCCACATCGACGATGGGCTGCAGCGCGCGGATCACGTCGCGGTCCTGCGCGAAAGCGGCTGCGGCCTCGCTCACGGTGAGCTCCAGCACGTCGGCCACGTTGAGCAGGCGGCCGCCGCGCTCGATGGTCACTTCCAGGATCTCGGGCCGGTAGCGCTTGCCGTCGCAGTCGGGGCAGCGCAAGTACACGTCGGAGAGGAACTGCATCTCCACATGCTCGAAGCCCGAGCCGCCGCAGGTCGGGCAGCGCCCGTCGCCCGAGTTGAAGCTGAACTTGGCGGCCGTGTAGCTGCGCTGGCGCGACAGCGGCGCCACAGCGAACAGCTCGCGGATCGCGTCCCACGCGCCCACGTAGCTCACGGGGTTGGAGCGCGCGGTCTTGCCGATCGGCGACTGATCGACGAACACCACGTCGCCCAGGTGGTCGGCGCCGAGCAGGCGCTCGTGCGCGCCCGGTGTTTCGGTGGCCTTGCCGAAGTGGCGCAGCAGCGCGGGCGCGAGCACGTCCTGGATCAGCGTGGACTTGCCCGAGCCGCTCACGCCCGTGACGGTGACGAGGCGCTGCAGCGGGAAGTCCACCGACACGTTCTGCAGGTTGTGCTGGCGCGCGCCTTCGAGCACGAGGCGCGGCGTGGAATCCGTCACCATGCGCTTGATGCCCGAGGTGATCTGGCGGCGCCCGCCCAGATAGACGCCGGTCAGCGTGTCGGCGCGGCGCAGCTCGGCGGTGGTGCCGTCGAACACGATCTGCCCGCCGCGCTCGCCGGGGCCGGGGCCCATGTCGATCACGCGGTCGGCTGCCAGCATCACCGCCGGGTCGTGCTCCACCACCACCAGGGTGTTGCCCGCATCACGCAGGCGCAGCATGGCTTCGGTGATGCGGTACATGTCGCGCGGGTGCAGGCCGATGCTGGGCTCATCGAGCACGAACAGGGTGTTGACCAGCGAGGTGCCGAGCGCTGTGGTCAGGTTGATGCGCTGCACCTCGCCGCCGGAAAGGGTACGGCTCTGCCGGTCCAGCGTGAGGTAGCCGATGCCCACGTCGCACAGGTACTTGAGGCGCGTGGTGATCTCTTCGTGCAGCAGCTTCAGCGCCTGGGCATCGCCCGCGTTCTCCGAGGCATGCGGGCCTGCAGCGCTTGATTTGTCTGCGCCATCAGCTATCGAAAGAGGAGCAATCGCCCCCTCGCCCAGCAGCGCAAAGAAGCGCCGCAGCCGGTCGATGGGCAGCAGCATCAGGTCGTGCAGGGTCAGGCCGGGCAGGGCTTCGAGCTGGGCGCGGCTCCACTCCACACCGTGGGGCATGAAGCGCTGAGAAGGCTCGACCACCGCATCGGCCGCGGCCTGGCTGCCGATGCGCCAGAGCAGGCTCTCGGTCTTCAGGCGCGCGCCGCCGCAGGTGGGGCACGGCGTGTAGCTGCGGTACTTGGACAGCAGCACCCGGATGTGCATCTTGTAGGCCTTGCTCTCCAGGTATTCGAAGAAGCGCCGCACGCCATACCACTGCTTGTTCCAGTTGCCCTCCTTGAAACCGGGCGTGCCGCCGATCACCCACTGCTTCTGCTCTTCGGTGAGCTTGTACCAGGGCGTGTCGCGCGGAATGCCTGCGGCCTCGGCGTGGCGCATGAGGTCGTCCTGCGCCTCCTTCCAGGCCGGCGTCTGGATGGGCTTGATGGCGCCGGCGCGCAGCGTGAGCTTTTCGTTGGGGATGACCAGGCCGTAATCGACGCCGATCACGCGCCCGAACCCGCGGCAGGTGTCGCAGGCGCCCACGGCGGAGTTGAACGAGAACATCGAGGGGATGGGCTCGGCGTAGCGCAGGTCGCTCTCGGGCGAATGCAGGCCGGTGGAGAACTTCCACAGCACGGGCTCTCCGCCCTCCTCATCGGGCAGGCGATAGACGGTCAGCCGGCCGGTGCCGCGCTTGAGCGCGACCTCGATGGCCTCCACCACGCGGGCGCGCTCGGCCTTGGCCAGGCGAAAGCGGTCGGCCACCACGTCCAGCAGCTTGCGGCCGCTCTGCTCACGCTCGGCCTGCACCTTGGTGAAGCCGCTGGCGGACAACCACTGTTCGACCTGCTCGGGCGAAGTGTTGGCAGGCAGCTCGACCGGGAAGGTCAGCACGATGCGCGGATCGCCCGCGCTGGCGCAGCGCTGCTGCAGCTCGGCATAGATGCTGTCGGGCGAATCGTGGCGCACGGGCTGCGCGGTCTTGCGGTCGAAGAGCTGGCCGGCGCGCGCGAAGAGGAGCTTCAGGTGATCGTTGAGCTCCGTCATCGTGCCCACGGTGGAACGCGAGGACCGCACGGGGTTGGTCTGGTCGATGGCAATGGCCGGCGGCACGCCTTCGACCTTGTCCACCGCCGGCTTGTCCATCCGGTCGAGGAACTGGCGCGCATAGGCGCTGAAGGTCTCGACGTAGCGGCGCTGGCCCTCGGCATAGAGCGTGTCGAACACCAGGCTGGATTTGCCCGAACCGCTGGGGCCGGTCACCACGGTCAACTCGCCGGTGCGGATGTCGAGGTCGATGTCCTTGAGGTTGTGCTGGCGGGCGCCGTGGATGCGGATCAGTCCCTGGGTCATGGGTGGGGGGTCTTTCTGCTGGAGGGGG
>JBHIWE010000118.1:0-13436 GCA_041987645.1 Acidovorax sp.
CAACGGGCGGTCCAAGCTATCAGTGAGGCGATCATTGAAGCGCGGCACGACCCCGAGACGGCACGCTCGCTGTTCGCGTTGGCTTCCTATGGTCGGCGCGATCCCGCTTCCCTGGAACAGTTGCGCACCACCTTTGCAAAGGAAGGCATCCCCCCGGAATTTTTGTCACATTACGAGCCTAATGGGCCCTTTGCATGTCTTAGACAGAATGACGGGTTAAGTGACAACTTTTGACGGTTAGAACTTTCCGGCGCATACTGTCACATAATCGAACGTATATGTGACAGGTATGACATGCTAATCGGCTACATGCGGGTATCGAAGGCGGATGGCTCCCAGGCCACTGACTTGCAGCGCGACGCGCTGATCGCCGCCGATGTCGACCCGGCGCATCTTTACGAAGACCAGGCATCCGGCAAGCGCGAGGATCGTCCCGGCTTGGCGAGCTGTTTGAAGGCGTTGCGTTCAGGGGATACCTTGGTCGTATGGAAGCTCGACCGGCTCGGGCGCGACCTTCGGCACCTGATCAACACCGTGCACGATCTGACTGGGCGTGGCGTCGGTCTCAAGGTGCTGAGCGGCCACGGTGCGGCCATCGACACGACGACCGCTGCTGGCAAACTGGTCTTCGGCATCTTCGCCGCACTGGCCGAATTCGAGCGCGAGCTGATCGCAGAGCGCACAGTAGCGGGCTTGGCCTCGGCGCGGGCGCGCGGTAGGAAAGGTGGTCGGCCTTTCAAGATGACCGCCGCCAAGCTGCGCCTGGCGATGGCGGCAATGGGGCAGACTGAAACTAAGGTCGGCGACCTGTGCCAAGAGCTCGGCATCACGCGACAGACCTTGTACCGGCATATTTCTCCCAAGGGGGAATTGCGCGCAGATGGAATACGACTGCTGTCCAAGATGTAAAAGAAAAACTGGCCTCTACATGGTCAGCACGGATTCGAGGATGACGGCGCTCATCGCGGCATCAATTCACCTATTCACGCCGTCAAATCAGCTTTTTTGTACTGCCATTTGACGCGATGACCGCGAATTGATCGTAAAAACCACCACAATGATGAATAACACAGCGAATTGCGCTGAGAGTGTTTGCCACGACGGATAGATGCCCAGCAGATCAATGCGTGGGATCGATATTGGGCTGGTATGCAATAACCCTGCTTCTTGCAGACCTGCGATGCCCTTGCCTGCCAAGACCACGGCAAGTATGGCCACCAGCAGTGAGCTGGCAGCGAAGAACTGGCCAATCGGCAGGCGCGCACTGGTGCGCAGCAGCACGACTGCCACCCGGTCTGACCCGGACTCGGCTGCCAATGGCGATTTGCTTGGCGCTTGCCTCTCGCCAGGTGCCGTCAGGCTGTTGCACCGTGGCCTGCTCCGGGGTCAGGTCGAGCAGTCCACGGATGGCGTTGCGGGCGCGATCCAATGACTTGGCCTCGATCACCTCGGCCAGCGCGAAGAGCACCATCACCATCGCAGCTTCGGGCCAGTGGCCGATGAACATGGCACCTGTGACAGCAATCGACATCAGGGCGTTCATGTTGAGGTTACGGTTCTTGAGCGCGATCCAGCCCTTCTTGTAGGTGGACAGGCCTCCCGTCAAGACCGCTACAAGCGCCAGAATGACGACCGACCAATGATTGCCGTTGTGGAACCAGTAGACCGCTTCGGCCGCTGATGCGGCGATGAGGGAAATACCGAGTGGCCACCAGTTGGTCTGCGTTGTCACAGGGGACGCCGATGGCGACGCGGCCATGGCCTTGTCCTCGACCTGCGCCTCGAATCCGAGCGCTTGTAGTGCCACAAGCACATCCGGCAGAACCCCGTCAGCATGGCGTACCGACAACGTGCGCTGCATCAGGTTGAAATCGAGACCGGTAACCCCGGCCACGGTGCCGAGCTTGTTGCGGATCAATGCTTCCTCTGTCGGACAATCCATCTTGGCAATGGACAGCTTGGTTGTCTGCCCAGCCGACGCCTCATCCATGCGCACAGCTTGCATGCCGATGGCCTTCAGTGCCTGTTCAACGGGAGACAGCGAAGGCAATTCGTGCTGCACGGTCAAGGTACGCTGCATCAGGTTGAACTCAAGACCAACCACACCCGCCAGCCCAACCAGCTTGCCTCGGATCAGCGCCTCTTCCGTGGGGCAATCCATGTTCTCGATGCGGTACACCGCTTGAGCCGATCCGGTTGTCGGCGGGGCTTGTGTCGTGGGTTGCATGATCGGCCCAGCCGAGCAGCCACACGCCTTTGAAGCGCATTCACTCATGGATAACTCCTTCAAATCTTCTGTACAACCTCCATTAAAAACTCTATAGTTACTATAGAGTCAAGTGATAAATGGAGATTGAGGCATGGAAATCAGAATTGGCGATCTAGCCAAGCGCTCTGGGTGCGAGGTCGTGACCATCCGCTACTACGAAAAGGAAGGGCTGCTGCCAAAGCCAGCGCGAAGCGGTGGCAACTTTCGGTTGTACAGCGATGTGCACATCGAGCGTTTGCAGTTCATTCGTCATTGCCGTTCGCTTGACATGACGCTGAGCGAAATCAGGATACTGCTGGGCCTACGAGATAACCCTGCTCAGGACTGCGGCGACGTCAATACACTACTGGATGCCCATATTCGTCAGACCGAAGATCGCGTCGAAGCGCTGTTGCAATTGAAGCGGCACTTGCTCTCGCTGCGTGAAAAATGCTCGGGCGCTCGACGAATAGAGGCATGTGGCATCTTGCAAGGTTTATCAGATTGCAATCATCCGGGATGCAACGCATAGCATGAGTTGTTTCGCACGCCGACATTGGCCTGCGATTTTGGATTCGTGAGCGGCCTGCCTAATTGGCATCGGAGAAGGTCGTGCGGCTGACTTCTGATATTCCGTGCAGTCGTCTTCTGAAAATGACATCACAACGTCAGAATAGAGTCGATTGTGTTATTTATTGACACATGCAGAA
The DNA here is from genome assembly GCA_041987645.1 of Acidovorax sp. Lineage (GTDB taxonomy): Bacteria > Pseudomonadota > Gammaproteobacteria > Burkholderiales > Burkholderiaceae_C > Paracidovorax. The sequence continues at coordinate 2,959 of JBHIWE010000118.1, forward strand.
AAAGGTCATAGATTTCTTCCTGACATTTTCGCCCAGGGAGGCATCTTGCAGGGTCAACGCATCGGCTACGTCCGGGTCAGCAGCTTCGACCAGAACCCGGAACGGCAACTTGAACACGTCGAAGTCGGCAAGGTGTTCACCGACAAGGCGTCGGGCAAGGACACCCAGCGGCCCGAGCTTGATTCGCTGCTGGCCTTCGTACGCGAAGGCGACACCGTGGTGGTTCATAGCATGGATCGCCTGGCGCGCAACCTCGATGACTTGCGCCGCCTCGTGCAAAAGCTCACCAAGCGCGGCGTGCGTATCGAGTTCGTCAAGGAAAGCCTGACCTTCACCGGCGAGGATTCGCCGATGGCGAACCTAATGCTGTCGGTCATGGGGGCGTTCGCCGAATTCGAGCGGGCCTTGATCCGCGAGCGGCAGAGGGAAGGCATCGCGCTCGCCAAACAGCGCGGAGCCTACCGGGGCCGCAAGAAAGCGCTGTCGCCCGAACAGGTAGCCGATCTGCGGCAGCGGGCCGCCGCCGGCGAACAAAAAGCGAAGCTGGCCCGCGAGTTTGGTGTCAGCCGGGAGACCCTGTATCAATACTTGAGAACGGATCAGTAAATATGCCACGTCGTTCAATCCTGTCCGCCGCCGAGCGGGAAAGCCTGCTGGCGTTGCCGGACTCCAAGGACGACCTGATCCGACATTACACATTCAGCGATAGCGACCTCTCGATCATCCGACAGCGGCGCGGGCCTGCAAATCGTTTGGGCTTTGCAGTTCAGCTCTGTTACCTGCGTTTCCCCGGCATCATTCTTGGTGTCGATCAGCCGCCGTTCCTACCTTTACTGAAACTGGTCGCCGACCAGCTCAAGGTCGGCATCGAAAACTGGGACGAGTACGGGCAGCGGGAGCAGACCCGGCGCGAGCACCTGGTCGAGCTGCAAGCCTTGTTCGGCTTTCAGCCGTTCACCATGAGCCACTACCGGCAGGCCGTGCACACGCTGACCGAGCTGGCCATGCAGACCGACAAAGGCATCGTGCTGGCCAGCGCCTTGATCGAACATCTGCGGCGGCAGTCGGTCATTCTGCCTGCCCTCAACGCCGTCGAGCGGGCGAGCGCCGAGGCAATCACCCGTGCCAACCGGCGCATCTACGATGCCTTGGCCGAACCGCTGTCGGAGGCGCATCGCCGCCGCCTCGACGACCTGCTCAAGCGCCGCGATAACGGCAAGACGACCTGGCTGGCTTGGCTGCGCCAGTCGCCCGTCAAGCCAAACTCGCGGCACATGCTGGAACACATCGAACGCCTCAAAGCGTGGCAGACGCTCGACCTGCCTTCGGGCATCGAGCGTCTGGTTCACCAGAACCGGCTGCTCAAGATCGCCCGCGAAGGCGGTCAGATGACGCCCGCCGACTTGGCCAAGTTCGAGCCACAGCGCCGCTACGCAACCCTGGTGGCGCTTGCCATTGAAGGCATGGCTACCGTCACCGACGAAATCATCGACCTACACGACCGCATCTTGGGCAAGCTGTTCAACGCCGCCAAGAATAAGCATCAGCAGCAGTTCCAGGCGTCCGGCAAGGCCATCAACGCCAAGGTGCGCCTGTACGGACGCATCGGCCAGGCGCTGATCGACGCCAAGCAGTCGGGACGCGACCCGTTCGCCGCCATCGAGGCCGTCATGTCCTGGGATGCTTTCGCCGAGAGCGTCACCGAGGCGCAGAAGCTCGCGCAGCCCGATGACTTCGATTTTCTGCATCGCATCGGCGAGAGCTACGCCACTTTGCGCCGTTACGCGCCGGAATTTCTTGCTGTGCTCAAGCTGCGGGCGGCGCCCGCTGCCAAGAACGTGCTCGATGCCATCGAGGTGCTGCGCGGCATGAACACCGACAACGCCCGCAAGGTGCCCGCCGATGCCCCGACCGATTTCATTAAGCCGCGCTGGCAGAAGCTGGTGATGACCGACGCCGGCATCGACCGGCGCTACTACGAGCTGTGCGCGCTATCGGAGCTGAAGAACTCACTGCGCTCGGGCGACATCTGGGTGCAGGGTTCGCGCCAGTTCAAGGATTTCGAGGACTATCTGGTGCCGCCTGCGAAGTTCGCCAGTCTCAAGCAGTCCAGTGAATTGCCGCTGGCCGTGGCCACCGACTGCGATCAGTACCTGCACGAGCGGCTGACGCTGCTGGAAACCCAGCTCGCCACCGTCAACCGCATGGCGGCGGCCAACAACCTGCCGGACGCCATCATCACCGAGTCGGGCCTGAAAATCACGCCGTTGGATGCGGCGGTGCCGGACACCGCGCAGGCGTTGATCGACCAAACGGCCATGATCCTGCCGCACGTCAAGATCACCGAGCTGCTGCTTGAAGTCGATGAGTGGACGGGCTTCACCCGGCACTTCACACACCTGAAATCGGGCGATCTGGCCAAGGACAAAAATTTGCTGCTGACCACCATCTTGGCCGACGCGATCAACCTGGGCCTGACCAAGATGGCCGAGTCCTGCCCCGGCACGACCTACGCCAAGTTGGCTTGGCTGCAAGCCTGGCATACCCGCGACGAAACCTATTCGACGGCATTGGCCGAATTGGTCAACGCCCAATTCCAGCACCCGTTCGCCGGGCACTGGGGCGACGGCACCACGTCATCGTCGGACGGCCAGAACTTCCGAACCGGCAGCAAGGCCGAGAGTACCGGGCACATCAACCCAAAATATGGCAGCAGCCCAGGACGGACTTTCTACACCCATATCTCCGACCAGTACGCGCCGTTCCACACCAAGGTGGTCAATGTCGGCGTGCGCGATTCGACCTATGTGCTCGACGGCCTGCTGTACCACGAGTCCGACTTGCGCATCGAGGAACACTACACCGACACGGCGGGCTTCACCGATCACGTCTTCGCCTTGATGCACCTGCTGGGCTTCCGCTTCGCGCCGCGCATCCGCGACTTGGGCGACACCAAGCTGTTCATCCCCAAGGGCGAAACCAATTACGATGCACTCAAGCCGATGATTAGCAGTGACAAGCTGAACATCAAGGCGATTCGTGCCCATTGGGACGAAATCTTGCGGCTGGCCACCTCGATCAAGCAGGGCACAGTGACGGCCTCGCTGATGCTGCGCAAGCTCGGCAGCTACCCGCGCCAGAACGGTCTGGCCGTGGCGTTGCGCGAGCTGGGCCGCATCGAACGCACGTTGTTCATCCTGGATTGGCTACAAAGCGTGGAACTGCGCCGCCGCGTGCATGCCGGGTTGAACAAGGGCGAAGCCCGCAACGCGCTGGCCCGCGCCGTGTTCTTCAACCGCCTTGGCGAAATCCGCGACCGCAGTTTCGAGCAGCAGCGCTACCGAGCCAGCGGCCTAAACCTGGTGACGGCGGCCGTCGTGTTGTGGAACACGGTCTATCTGGAACGGGCTGCACATGCGCTGCGCGGCAACGGCCATGCCGTCGATGACGCGCTGTTGCAATATCTGTCGCCGCTCGGCTGGGAGCACATCAATCTGACCGGCGATTACCTGTGGCGCAGCAGCGCCAAGATCGGCGCAGGCAAGTTCAGGCCGTTACGACCGCTGCAACCGGCTTAGCGTGCTTTATTTTCCGTTTTCTGAGGCGACCCCGAGCTGGCCCATCTTTTCGCGGCCCAGCGGCTCCTTGGTGGCGGCGTCTTCGACCAGCTCGATGCCGATCATCAGGCCGCGGCCCCGCACTTCGCCGATGTACGGGCTGCCCAGCTTGCGGAGGTAATCCTGGGCTTCCAGGCCCAGCGCGTGGGCGCGGTCGATCAGGCCCAGCGCCGGGTCCTGCAGCAGCGCGATGTTGGTCAGCGCCACAGCAGCGGAGACGGAGTTCGCCGCGAAGGTGTTGGGCGCGGAGCCGTCCGGGATCTTCGCGGCCAGGTCGGACCGCATCACCAGGCCAGCCATGGGCACGTCGCCGCCCACGCCCTTGCCGAAGGTCAGCATGTCGGGCTTGACGCCCGAATGCTCCACCGCCCACATCTTGCCGGTACGGCCGGCGCCGGCCTGCACCTCGTCCACGATCAACAGCGCGCCACTCTTGTCGCAGGCCTTGCGCAGCAGTTGCAGGAATTCAGGCGACGGCGGAACGTAGCCGCCCTCGCCCTGCACCGGCTCCACGATCACGGCGGCCACGTCGTCGGCAGCCGTGTAGGGGGTGTTCAGCAGGTAGTCCACGTATTCGCCCGCGATCTGCTCGGCGCTCTTGTGCGTGGTGTCGAACGGAAAGCGGTAGGCATAGGGATAGGGGGCGTGGATCACGCCACCCATGAACGGCCCGTAGCCCTTGCGGTAGGCCGTGCCGGTGGTGAGCGCCACCGACGCGTTCCATACGCCGTGGTAGCCGCCGTGAAAAGCGACGATCTGGTGCCGGCCGGTGACGCGCTTGGCGAACTTCACAGCAGCTTCCAGCGCGTCGCTGCCGCTCTGGGTGAAGAAGGTCACGCAGTCGCCGCGCAGACCCTCGGGCATGATTTCCGAGAGCTTGGCGGCCAGTTCGGTGCGGCGGGTGCTGTTGACTTCCATCGAATGAGCCAGCACGCCGGCCTGGGCGCGGATCGCCTCCACCACCTTGGGGTGGCAGCGGCCCACGCTGCTCACGCCCACGCCGGCCGACAGGTCGATGTAGGTGTTCCCATCCGGGTCCTTGAAGGTCACGCCCCGGGGCCTGGTCGATGACCACCGGGGCGCGGCCGGCGCCGCGCGCCATCGATTCGGTGCGGGCCGACAGTTCCAGCGCGGCGGCCGATTTCGGGCCGGGGAAGTCGGCGGACACCATGCGCGGTGCATCGGGGAAATTCAGGGCTTCCAGTTCGGTTTCAGTCACAGCCATACCTTTTCGTTCAGTCGATTGCATGAGGGTGGAAGCGAAGGCGCTGCAGGCAATCCCTGGCAGCCCGGAGTCGGGCCGCCGCCGGGAATGGAGTCCAGCGTCCTCGGGTGCAGTCGATGGTCGTGGAGATCGCTGCGGCTCGGTAGCCCGAATCGGCAAGGGGTCGGCGGGGCCGCAAGCCGCCCCCGCTGAAGGATCCTCAGAGCCTGAAAACGAGCACCGCCTGCTCCATCTGCCCGGCCTGCGCCTTCAGCGCTTCGGTCGCTGCGGCCGCCTCCTCCACCAGGGCTGCGTTCTGCTGGGTGACCTGGTCCATCGTGCCGATGGCCTGGCTCAACTCGCCGATGCCCACACTCTGCTGCGCCGTCGCCGTGCTGATTTCATGCGCGATCCGCGAGACCTCCTGGATGCGCTGCACCATGGTGTTCATGGCCTGGCCGGCCTGCGCAGCGCGCTGGCTGCCGGCCTCCGCCTGGCGCACCGATGCGGCAATGAGGCCCTTGATGTCCCGGGCCGCCACCGCCGAGCGCTGCGCGAGTGCCCTCACCTCCTGCGCGACCACGGAAAAGCCCCGCCCCTGCTCGCCCGCCCGCGCAGCTTCCACCGCCGCGTTGAGCGCCAGCAGATTGGTCTGGAACGCCAGCCCGTCGATGACGCCGGTGATGTCGGCGATCCGGCGAGAGGCTGCGTCGATGTCACCCATGGTCGCGACAACCTCGCTCACCAGCCGCCCGCCATCGACGGCGAATTCCGCCGTCTCGCCCGCCAGTTCGCTCGCATGGCGCGCACTGTCGGCGTTGTGCCGCACGGCCGTGCTCCATTGCTCCACCGAGGCTGCCGTCTGCTGCAGGGCGCTGGCCTGCTCTTCGGTGCGCGAGGAAAGGTCCTGGTTGCCCTCGGCGATCTGGCTGGAGGTCAGCGACACGGTCTGCGCCTGTGCGCGCATGCCTGCCACCAGCTCGGTCAGGCGCTGCTGCATGGCGGCGAGAGCGGCCATCAGGCTCCCACTGTCGCCGGCGCGCACAGGCACCACGGTGGTCAGGTCGCCCGCGGCCACGCTCTGCGCCAGCGCGACGGCACGGGCGGGCTCGCCGCCCAGGGGCCGCAGCACCAGCCGGTCCAGCAGCCAGGCGAGGCCCCCCATGACCGCCAGCAGGCTCACCAGTGCCAGCCCCAGCGCCACGTGCCGCAGCCGGACGACGGGCGCGAGCAGTTCGTCATCAGGCACCGTCACCGCCAGGGACCAGGGGGTGCGGATGTCGCCCACGCGCAGCGGCGCGTAGATGCGGGTCATGGCCCGGCCGGTGGCGGGATCGGTCCAGCGCACGGTGAGCGGCTGGCCGGCCTGGATGGCAGCCTTGGCGCCGGCCTGCATGCCGCCGGCCTCCACGTCCTGCCCCAGGAGTTCGCGGTGCGGGTCGCCGATGATCTCGCCAGCATGCGAGACCAGGGTGGCATAGCCACTGCCGTAAAGGCGAATGGCCGCGACCGCGGCCTGCACGTCGGCCACGGCGATGTCCAGTCCCGCCACGCCGGCGACCCGTCCGTCCACGCGGATCGGCACGGACACGCTGGTGACCCGCACCTTCGCGCCGCCGATCTCGTAGTCGTAGGGGTCGAAGAACATTTCCTCGCCCGTGCGAACCGCCTCCAGGTAGAAATCGCCCGCACCCGGCTCGTCGTAGCCCTTCGTGGGCTCCAGGTGGAAAGTGCCCCCGCTGCGGTACCAATAGGGCACGAAGCGCCCGCTGCGGTCATGGCCCGGAGTGTTGGCGAACTCGGCATCGCGCCCATCGAAGGCATCGGGCTCCCAGGTGGTGGAAAGGCCGAGCAGCGTGGGGTTGCCCTCCAGCACGGCGCGCAGCTGCGCGTTGGCGATGTCCCGGTCCGGCTTGCGCGCGGCCACCAGGCCGCCCAGCGACTGGGCCGTCACCCGCAGGGTCTGCAGTGCCTGGTTGAAGGGCCGGCCCAGCCGGTCGGCCTCGGCACGCGCCAGTTGTTCGGCGTACATCAGCGCCGTGTCGCGCTGAGCCTGGCTGGCCTGGTGGGTCAGCAGCGCCACCGTGGCGAGAAAGCCGGCGCCGACCAGCGCGAAAGTGGCAAGCAGCACCTGCAGGCGCAGGCTGATTCTTCTGGGGTGCACGATGGAGTCCTCGAAAAGCCCGGTGGATGCGCAAGGCGCACCGGGCTCTTGCGGGGCCGCCATGGCGAGGCGGCCCGCGGGGGCATCCCGACTTTCCTGGCCTCTCGCGAAGCAGCCTATCCCCGTGTTGGGCAGGGCAGTAGCCGATTTCGGCATCTGCCGCACGGCGAAGTGCCGTGGGCCCCCATCGCGGCGCGCGCCCTACTGCTGGGCGAGGCGCGCCGTCAGCTCGTCCGCCGCATCGACGACCAGCTTGCAGAGAAAGGACTCCTGGAAGGCCTTGAAACGCTCGCTGCGCCCCACCAGCGTGATGCTGCCCAGCACGCGCTGTTTCTCGTCGAAGATGGGCGCCGCCAGGCCCGAGCGGCCGGGGTGCAGCTCGCTTTCACTGATGCAGTAGCCCAGCTTGCGGATGGCCAGCAGGCTCTTGGAGAACTGCTTCCACTCCAGGCCCAGGTGCTGCAGCTCCGGCCGGAAGGCATGGGCGTCGTAGATGCGGCGGATCTGGCGCGGCAGCAGATAGGCCAGCACCACCCTCGCCGTGGCGCTGTGAAAGAGGTCGATCGGCCGCCCCCGGCCGCCGCCGACCGGCCCGCCGTCGGGGCCCCGTTGCACGAGCACCGTCACCACCGAGTCGCCGTACCACTCGCTGATGAGTGCGTCGAGCCCGGTTTCGGCCACCAGCTTGTCCACCAGATCGCGGCCGCGCACCAGCAGCGGGTCATAGGCGCTCATCTGGTGCTCCAGCGCGATGATGCGCGGCCCGAGCGCATAGCCGCGCGACAGGCGCACCAGCAGGCCGACATCGCCGAGTTCGCGCAGATAGCGGTAGGCACTGGCCGAGGTATAGCCCAGCTCCTTGCAGATGATTTCCACGTCGATCACCGGCTGATCGGGACGGAAAAGATCCAGGACATTGAGCATACGACGCAGACTGTTCATTGGCAGGGGCGTGAGGAGACCGCGAAAGACATGCTGCCGGAAGGCGCAGCAAGAGCCTGAAGCCGGCACGGGAATGCTGCCGACGATAGTTGCCATTCTCCACGACTCCCGCCTGCGCACAACCGCTAGCAGGCGGTTTCACGTCACTCTCACGCTGCCTCGCCGTCCTCGAGCCGCATCAGCGGAGCGGACAGAAACCCGGCCAGGATGACCAAGGTGCCCAACACCCCCGTGATCACGAACAGCCAGCGCACGCCCAGCCATTCGCCCAGCGGCGAGGCCAGCGCGAGCCCCACGGGCGACGCCAGGCCTTCGACCATGTGCAACAGCGAGAGCACACGCCCTTGCAGCTGGTGGGGCACGATGGTCTGCAGCAGCGCAGTGAGTGGCGCATGGCCCAGCGCGAAGGCCATACCGCTCACCGTCCACCACAGCACGGCCACGGCGAACAGCCGGCTCGGCGCCAGCGCGGTGAGCGCCATGGCAAGGCACGACAGCGCCAGCCCCCACAGCACCCAGGGCATCTGCCGGCGCGGCGCAAGAGCCGCCACCACCAGGCCGCCCAGCACCATGCCCCCGCCGGCGAGGCCTTCCATCCAGGCCACCTGCATCGGGCCTCCGCCGAAATGGACCTTGACCAGCAACGGCACCAAGGTGAACGTGGGCATCACAACGAGCATGGCCGCCCCCAGCAGCGCGTAGAGCCGCCACAGACCGGGCGACCCCCACACCGTCTGCACGCCTTCGCGCAGCTCATGTCCGATGCCGGTGGGGGCGCCCGGCGCCCGGCGAGGCTGCGGTACGCGCAGCAATAGCAGCGGCGTAATGCCGAGCACCACGGTGACCACGTCGATGCCCAGGGCCCAGCCCATGGGCAGCAGCGAGACCGCCAGCGCGCCCAGCGGCGCAGCCGCCACCAGCGTGAGGCTCTGCATCATCTGATTGAGCCCTGCCGCACGCGGCAGGAAATGCCGGGGCACCAGCATGGCGACGCTGGCCGATGCCGCCGGCAGCTGGAAGGCCTGCATGGCGCTGCGCACCGCCATCATCGAATAGGCATGCCAGAGCTCGATGCGGCCGGAGAGGAACAGCGCGATCAGCACGCACATGCAGAGCGCGCTCACCGCGTCGGCGGCGATCATCAACAGGCGCCGGCTCCAGCGGTCGGCCAGCGTGCCGCCCAGCGGACTCAGCACCGCCTGGGGCAGCAGCGCCGCCAGGCCCGCGAAGGCCAGGGAGGCAACGCTGCCCGTGGTGTCCGTGATCCACCACAGCAGCACGAACTGGCTGAGCGCCGAGCCGATCAGCGAGAACGCCTGCCCGCCGAAGATCAGGCCAAACCGCCACGCCCAGCCCGGGCCGGGATCGGGCACCTGGGGCAGCGCAGTGTCTTGTGCCAGCAGCGGCTGCGTCATGGCGCATGCCCCGCAAGCGGGCCGCGCTCAGGCCCCGTGGCCTGCTCGGAAAGACCGCCGCCCAGCGCCTTGTAGAGCGCGACGGCGTTGCCGATCTCGGCGCGCCGCAGCTCCAGCAGCGTCTGCCGGGCAGCATAGCCCTGGCGCTGAGCATCCAGCAACTCCAGCCGCCCGTCCAGCCCGGCGCGGTAGCGCAGGTCCGACAGCGCCAGCCGCCGCTCGGCGCTGCGCAGCACCTGCGACTGGGCCGCGATCTGGTGCTGGTAGGTGGCGCTGCCAGCCAGCCCGTCCGCCACCTCGCGGAAAGCGCTCTGGATGGCCTTCTCGTAGGCGACGACGGCTTCGGACTTGCGCACCTCGGCAAGCCGCAGCTCGCCGCGCAGCCGCCCGGCCTGGAACAGGGGCTGGCTGATCTGCGGCGCGAAACGCCAGGTGCGCGAGCCGCCGTCGAACAGCCCGCCGAGCGCTGGGCTCGCGAAGCCCAGCGACGCGGTCAGCGAGAGCTGCGGAAAGAACGCGGCACGCGCCGCGCCGATGTCGGCATTGGCGGCCCGCAGCAGTTGCTCGGCCTGGGCGATGTCGGGCCGCACCTGCAGCAGATCCGAAGGCAGGCCCGCCGGCAGCCGCGTGATCACCGCCGGCGCGGCCAGCGGCAGGCCTTCGGGCAGGTCGGCTGGCAGCGAGGGCATGCCGACCAGCAGTTGCAGGGCATTGCCGGCCTGGGCCTGAGCCCGCTGGCGCGCCTGCCAGTCCGCCCGGGCCGTGGCGACCTGGCCCTCGGCCTGGGCCAGATCCAGCCCGCCGCGCTGGCCGGCCCGGGCCCGCAGCTGCACGAGTTGCAGCGACTGCGTCCAGTCCGCGAAGGTCTGCTCTGCCAGGCGGGCCTGCTCCAGTGCGAGCCGCTCGGCATAGTACGCATCGGCCACCGCGCCCACCAGGGCCAGCTGCGCCGCCAGCCGGCCCTGCTCGCTCGCCAGGTAGCGCGCCAGCGCCGCATCGGAAGAAGCGCGCAGGCGGCCGAAGAGGTCGATCTCGAAGGCGCTGATGCCCAGGCCCACTGCATGGCGCGTGCTGACGCTGGCGCCAGCGCCCGCAGTGCTGCCGCCCTGCCCGCCCGCCCCTCCACGCTCGCGCGT
>JBHIWE010000119.1:0-13359 GCA_041987645.1 Acidovorax sp.
GCCCTGGTCGAGGAAGTCGTAGTACTCGTCCAGCGTCTTGGCGTTCTGGCTGTAGGTGGCACCCACGCGGCCGATGGCCGAGACGCCCAGGCCAATCAGGTCGCAGTCGGGCTGGGTGCTGTAGCCTTGGAAATTGCGATGCAGCCGGCCCTGGCGCTTGGCCACGGCCAAAGGATCGTGCGGCAAAGCGAAATGGTCCATGCCTACATACACATAGCCTGCGTCGCCCAAGGACTGGAGCGAGCGCGAGAGCATGGACACCTTCGCCGAAGCCTGCGGCAGCTCGGCCGTGACGATGCGCCGCTGCGGCTTGAAGCGCTCCGGCAGGTGGGCATAGGCGTAGAGGGCGATGCGGTCTGGCCGCAGCAGCGCGATCTGCTCCAGCGTACGGTCGAAGGACTCGGGCGTCTGGCGGGGCAGGCCGTAGATCAGATCGACATTGATCGACTCGAAGCCGAGGCGCCGGGCGGCCTCCACGAGGCCGAACACCTGGGCGGAGGGCTGTACCCGGTGGACGGCCTTCTGCACTTCGGGGTCGAAGTCCTGCACGCCGAAGCTCAGGCGGTTGAAGCCCAGCTCGGCCAGCACGGCCAGGCGCTCCTCGGTCACGGTGCGCGGATCCACCTCGATCGAGTATTCACCGCCCGGCACCAGCGCGAAGCTGCGCCGCAAAATGGCCATGAGTTCGCGCAGCGCCGCATCCGGCAGGAAGGTGGGGCTGCCCCCGCCCAGGTGCAGCTGGCTTACGGGCTGCCCCACCCCGCACTGCGCGGTGTGCAGGTCAATCTCGCGGCTCAAATAGCGCAAGTAGGTGGTGGCGCGCTCGGGGTGGCGCGTGATGATCTTGTTGCAAGCGCAGTAATAGCAGAGCGATTCGCAGAACGGAATATGCACATAAAGGGAGAGCGGAAGCGCCATCGAGGCCGCTCCGGCGCGCCGCTGCTGCAACGCGAGGACATACTCGTCCTGCCCGAATGCCTCGACGAACCGGTCCGCCGTCGGATAGGAGGTGTAGCGTGGCCCTGGCACGTCGAAGCGACGCAGTAGCTCGGGAGTGACAGCATTCATGAGGAATTCCTTGGGGTCCGGCTCCGAACTTTGCCGCAGGGCCCCTCGGCCGTCCTTGATGTGCATCAAGCGATGTCTGCGAGCGCGCTGAGACAATCAGCAGAGACGTCAATGAATTGAAACCTCTTGTGCGATAAGGCCCCTGGGCCGTACCGCACGACCGTCGCCGGTTCGCCCGATGCGACGAAGCCACTACAGGAGCTCCGTGCATATGAATCCGCAAACCATCAAAGTGGCCTGCTCCAACTGCAACCTGCGCGAACTGTGCATGCCCATGGGCCTGAACGAGCAGCAGCTGCAACGGATCGACGAGATCGTCGCCGTGCGCCGCAAGGTCAAGCGCGGGGGAACTCTGTTCCGCAATGGCGAGGCCTTCACTTCGCTCTTCGCCATCCGCACCGGCTTCTTCAAGACCTGCGTGGCCACGGAGGACGGCCGCGACCAGGTGACAGGCTTCCAGATGGCCGGCGAGATCATCGGCCTGGACGGCATCGTGAACGACCACCATAGCTGCGACGCCGTCGCGCTGGAAGATGCCGAGGTCTGCGTCATGCCCTTCGACCGCATCGAAGAACTGTCGCGCGAGGTCACGGCCCTGCAGAACCACGTGCACAAGATCATGAGCCGCGAGATCGTGCGCGAGCACGGCGTGATGCTCCTGCTGGGCAGCATGCGCGCCGAGGAGCGGTTGGCGGCCTTCCTGCTGAACCTGGTGCAGCGTCTGCATGCCCGCGGCTTCTCGCAGTCCGAACTGGTGCTGCGCATGACGCGCGAGGAAATCGGCAGCTACCTGGGCCTGAAGCTCGAGACCGTGAGCCGCACCTTCTCGAAGTTCGTCGAGGAAGGCATCGTCGAGGTGAAGCAGCGCCATGTGCGCATCCTCGACACCGAGGCGCTCAAGCGCATCGTCAACAGCCAGAACCAGGCCTGCCACTGAAGCGACACCCCGCCTGACACCCCCTGGGCGCCAGGTGCGCGCGCGCTGCCGTGCTAGCGCGGGTATTTCGCGCAGTCTGCGGGCCGCTCGCATTCCGGCACCGGGCAACGGTTGATCTCGAAGGGCGAGAGCGACAGCAAGGTGGTGAGTGCGCCGGACAGCATGATGATGGCCCAGAACACGAAGAACGCCAGGGTGTAGACCCCTTCGCGCGATAGCGGGAACGGCTGGTCGGCCCAGTGCAGCGCCTGCGGATCCACACAGGCAAAGACGACCATCTCCATCACGCCCGCCATCAAAAAGGCGGGCCAGGCGATCCACATCAGTCGCTGTTTCAGCATGGTGTCTTCTCCTTCGCGCGAGACGTGCTCAGGGCCGATCCTGCACAGGCGTGGCCGCATGGTTGCGGCCCTTGAGGGCCGGCACCATGGCGGCGGCGTCCTGGCGCAGCGTCTTGTTGATGTCGAGCCCGCGCTGGTAGTAGTCCTCTGCCAGCACCGGATCGGGTCGACTCAGTGCCAGCCAGAGCGTCACCAGGCCTGCGACCACCACGATGGCCGGCCCCGCGATGATGAGCCACACATGGCCGTAGCGCCACCAGGGCTGGGACACGGGCCCGGCTGGCTGCCCGGCGGATGAAACGATGGGGGTCATGCTCACACTCCTTCGCGGCGCACAGTCCGCTTCACCAAGAACCTTGTACCTATTGACGATCGCTTGGGGGCACGGCCATCAGCGCGGCACCAGAAACACCGACTTTTCGGACACCTGCGCCGCTGCTCCCTGGGCGCGCACCTCGAAATACACCGGGTGCGACCCCGGCTCGGCCGAGCCGTAGGGCACCTGCAGCCGCACGGCCACCCAGCGCGCCTCGGCCGGGCCCACCTCCACCTCGGGCTCGGAGGCGACCTCCAGCCCTGTCAGGCCTCGCGCGCCGATACGGTAGCGCTGGGGCCCCTCGGTGGCATTCATGATCTGCAGACGGTAAACGTTCTCCAACCGGCCGCCGGCCACGATGCGCGAGAGCGCGGCGCGGTCGCGCACCACGTCCACCTTGAGCGGCGTGCGCCCCACCAGGCTGGCCAGCATGCCGATGCACAGCAGCACCAGCACCGCGCTGTAGATCAGCACGCGCGGGCGCAGCACGCGACGCAGTATCTGCGGCTGGCTCCAGCGGCGCTCCACGCCGTTCTGGGTCGAAAAGCGGATCAGGCCCGGCGCATAGCGCATCTTGTCCATCACGGTATTGCAGGCATCCACGCACAGGCCGCAGCCGATGCACTCGTACTGCAGGCCGTTGCGGATGTCGATCCCCACCGGGCAGACCTGCACGCACAGGGTGCAGTCGATGCAGTCGCCGAGCCCCTGCGCCCGAGGGTCGGCCACCGACTTGTTGCGCGGGCCGCGCGGCTCGCCGCGGGCCTGGTCATAGGTCACGATCAGCGTGTCGCTGTCGAACATGGCGCTCTGAAAGCGCGCATAGGGGCACATGTACTTGCACACCTGCTCGCGCATGAAGCCGGCGTTGCCGTACGTGGCAAGGGCGTAGAACGCCACCCAGAAGATCTGCCACGAGCCCTGCAGTGCCAACAGCTCCGCCCCCAGCAGGCGGATGGGCACGAAGTAGCCCACGAAGCTGAAGCCTGTCCAGCCCGCGATGGCGATCCACAGCAACTGCTTGGTGCTCTTCTTGGCGATCTTCTCTGCCGTCCAGCCGCTGCGGTCCAGCCGCAGGCGTGCGCTGCGATCACCTTCCACACGGTGCTCGATCCACATGAAGATCTCGGTATAGACCGTTTGCGGACAGGCGAAGCCGCACCACAGCCGCCCCGCCACCGCAGTGAAGAGGAACAGCGACAGCGCCGAGATGACAAGCAGGCCGGTGAGGTAGATGAAGTCCTGCGGATAGAGCACCAGGCCAAACAGGTAGAACCGGCGTGCGCCCAGGTCGAACAGCACCATCTGCCGCTCACCCCACTGCAGCCACGGCAAGCCGTAGAACACCAGCTGCGTGAGCACGACCATGAGCCAGCGCCAGCGCGCGAAAACGCCACTGATCGCGCGCGGGTAGATCTTCTGCTGCGCCTCGTAGAGCGACTGGCTTTCTGCGGGGACGGGAGTGATCGGTATGACCTTGGCCGGAGGGCCTTCGGCGGGCTTCATGGTGGGTGCCTGTGGCAGGGGCCCGGATGGGTTCCGAGTCGCATGGAAAAAAGGAAAGGAGAAAGCAATGCAGCCGGCGCCGAGGCGCCGGCTCAGGACGTGGACACGGCGGTTGCGTGTGACACGTGCTTCGGGGCTCGCTCAGCGCACGGCGGCGCCGGGCTTGCCGTTCGAAAGACCCCAGACATAGGCCGTCAGCACGTTGATCTGGCTGTCGGTGAGCTTGCCAGCCTGCGCTGGCATCTGGTTGGTCTTGCCGTTGTTGATCATCGCGGTGATCGCGGCCTCACCCCAGCCGTGCAGCCAGATGTCATCGGTGAGGTTGGGCGCGCCCAGCGCCGTGTTGCCCTTGCCATCCATGCCATGGCATGCCGCGCAGGCCGTGAACTTGGACTTGCCCAGCGATGCGCGCAGCGAATCGTGCGGGCTGCCAGAGAGGCTCAGCACGTACTGCGCGAGGTTGCGCACGTCCTCGGGCGATCCCACGGCGGCGGCCATCGGCGGCATCACGCCAATGCGGCCGTCATGGATGGTCTGGTGGATCTGCTCGGGCGCGCCGCCATGCAGCCAGTCGCCATCGGTGAGGTTGGGAAAGCCCTTGCTACCGCGCGCATCGGAGCCGTGGCACTGCGCGCAGTTATTGAGAAAGAGGCGTTCGCCGATGGCCATGGCCTGCGGATCGCGCGCCATGTCTTCAGGCTTCATTTGCGCGAAGCGGGCGTACAGCGGCTGCAGCTCGGCATCGGCCTTGGCCATCTCGGCCTCGTACTCGCCGCGCTGCGTCCAGCCCAGACGGCCGGAGAAGGCCCCCAGGCCCGGGTAGGCCACCAGATAGGCCACGCCAAAGACCATGGTGATGATGAACAGCCACATCCACCATCGCGGCAGCGGGTTGTTCATCTCGCGCAGGTCTTCGTCCCAGACGTGGCCGGTGGTGTTGTCGGCCGTGGCCTCGACCTTCTTGCGCGAGGTGATCCACAGCAGCAGGGCGCAGGCCAGGATGCCGGCCAGCGTGACCCCGGCCACATAGAGGGACCAGAAATGGTTGGTGAAATCGCTCATGGGTTCTCTCGTTTCTTGTGCGTGCGGCCATTCGATCGGTCGGAAAGACCGGCGGAAAGGCCGCCAGTGAGTCCGTCAGTCCTGCACGAAGGGCAGCTGCGCCGCCTCTTCGAAGCGGGCCTGGTTGCGGCGCAGGAACGCCCAGACCCAGATGCCCAGAAAGCACGCCAGCGATGCCAGCGTGGCCACGATGCGCATGGTGGTGATATCCATAGCAGGCTCCTTGGTTGCGGTGTGCGGCGCGGGCTTACTTGAGCGCGCGGCCCATGACCTGCAGGTAGGCGACAAGCGCGTCCAGCTCGGTCTTGCCCTTGACCTCGTCGGCTCCGCCGGCGATCTCCGCATCGGTGTAAGGCACGCCCACGATGCGCAGCGCCTTCATGCGGGGTTCGACCACGCTGGGATCGACCTGGGTCTTCGCCAACCACGGGTAGGCGGGCATGTTCGATTCGGGCACCACGTCGCGCGGGTTGTTCAGGTGGATGCGGTGCCACTCGTCGCTGTACTTGCCGCCCACGCGCTGCAGGTCGGGGCCCGTGCGCTTGCTGCCCCACTGGAAGGGGTGGTCGTAGACGAACTCGCCCGCCACGGAGTAGTGGCCATAGCGCAGCGTCTCGGCGCGGAAGGGGCGGATCATCTGCGAGTGACAGTTGTAGCAGCCCTCACGCAGATAGATGTCGCGGCCGATCAACTGCACCGCGGTATAGGGCTTGACGCCGTCCACAGCCTCGGTGGTGGACTTCTGGAAGAAGAGCGGCACGATCTCGACCAGGCCGCCCACGGCCACGACGAGCAGGATCAGCACGATCATCAGGAAGTTGCTGGTCTCCACCTTTTCGTGGGTGAAGCCGGCAGATGCGGTGCGGGGGGTATCAGACATTCAATCGCTCCTTCAAGCTCAGGCGTGGGCCGGCTGGACCATGGGGATGGCCACCTTGACCGAACGCCCGCCGACGGCCGTCATCCACACGTTCCAGGCCATCACGGCCATGCCGCCCAGATACATCAGGCCGCCCACAAAGCGGATCACGTAGAACGGATAGGTCGCCTTCACGCCTTCGACGAAGGTGTAGGTCAGCGTGCCGTCCGGGTTGATGGCGCGCCACATCAGGCCTTGCATGACGCCGGCGATCCACATGGCGGCGATGTAGAGCACGATGCCCACGGTGGCCATCCAGAAGTGCAGCTCGATGGCGGGCACCGAATGCATCTTGTCCTTGCCGAAGAGGCGCGGAATCAGGTAGTAGAGCGAGCCCATGGTGATGAGGCCCACCCAGCCCAGCGCACCGGAATGCACGTGGCCGATCGTCCAGTCGGTGTAGTGGCTCAGCGCGTTGACGGTCTTGATGGACATCATCGGACCCTCGAACGTCGACATGCCGTAAAACGAGAGCGACACGATCAGGAAACGCAGGATAGGATCGGTGCGCAGCTTGTGCCAGGCGCCCGAGAGGGTCATGATCCCGTTGATCATCCCGCCCCAGCTGGGGGCCAGCAGGATCAGCGAGAACACCATGCCGACCGACTGCGTCCAGTCCGGCAGCGCCGTGTAGTGCAGATGGTGGGGGCCGGCCCACATGTAGGTGAAGATCAGCGCCCAGAAGTGCACGATGGACAGGCGATAGCTGTACACCGGGCGGCCGGCCTGCTTGGGGATGAAGTAATACATCATCCCCAAAAAGCCCGTGGTGAGGTAGAAGCCCACGGCGTTATGGCCGTACCACCACTGCACCATCGCGTCCTGCACACCGGCATAGGCCGAATAGCTCTTCATCCAGCCTGCAGGCACAGCGGCGCTGTTGACGATGTGCAGCAGCGCCACAGCGATGATGAACGCGCCGAAGAACCAGTTGGCCACGTAGATGTGGCGCACGCGCCGCTTGCCCACCGTGCCGAAGAACACGATGGCGTAGGAGACCCACACCACCGCGATCAGGATGTCGATGGGCCACTCCAGCTCGGCGTATTCCTTGCCGGAGGTGTAGCCCAGCGGCAGGCTGATGGCCGCGGCCAGGATGACCAGCTGCCAGCCCCAGAACGTGAACTTGGCCAGCGGGCCGGCGAAGAGCCGCGTCTGGCAGGTGCGCTGCACCACGTAGTAGCTAGTGGCGAACAGGCCGCAACCGCCGAAGGCGAAGATCACCGCATTGGTATGCAGCGGCCGCAAGCGGCCGTAGCTGAGCCACGGAATGCCTAAGTTGAGTTCGGGCCAGGCCAGCTGCGCGGCGATAACCACGCCCACCAGCATGCCGACCACGCCCCACACCACTGCCATGATCGAGAACTGCCGCACGACCGAATCGTCGTAATGCGCAGCACGGGTTTGAGAAGAATCCATCGGGCACCTCTTGTATTGCGGGGCCAGTGTGTTGCAGGTACCGCCCCGGGCCGTTGACGCACATCAACAGGGTTTCAGAAGGCTTGCAGGAAGGTGCGCGGCATCACTGCGGGGCCGCGCGCGCGGCGATTCAGGCTGAGCGCACGCACTGATCCAGGCGCGGCCGAAGCACCTCACGGGCGGTGCGGGCGTGCCCGCAGCGCTCAGGGCTTCTCGTCGTCGAGGATGCGCTCGCCCTCTTGCTCCACGTTCTCGAACTGGCCACGGTCTACGGCCCACCACAGGCCCGCGAGCACGGCCAGCACCAGCACCACCGAGAGAGGGATCAGCAAGTAGAGGATGTCCATGTCACACGGCCTCCAGCATCGCAGCGGGCGCTGGCGGCATTGCCGAGGCCGATGCGGCGGCCCAGGTCTGGGCCTCGCAAGGCCAGCGCGCCAGCCGTGCGGCGTTCATCACCACCATCAGGGAGCTGGCCGCCATGCCCAGCCCCGCGAGCCACGCAGGCATCCAGCCCGCCACCGCGAGCGGCACGCACAGCGCGTTGTACGCCGCGGCCCAGGCCAGGTTCTGGCGCACCACGCGCATCGTGCGCCGGGCCAGCAGCAAAGCCTGCGGCACACGGATGAGCCGCTCGCCCAGCACCGCAAAATCCGATTGCGCCTGCGCCAGCGGCACGGCGCGGCCAAAGGCGAACGAGACATGCGCCCCGGCCAGCACGGGCCCGTCGTTGAGGCCATCGCCCACCATCGCCACGTGTCGGCCCTGCGCCTGCAGCGCCTGCAGCCGAAGCCACTTGTCCTGAGGCGCGCAGTCGCCTGCCGCATCCGCAATGCCGGCCAGCGCTGCCACGCGCTGCGCAGCGGCATCGCGATCGCCCGACAGTAGCAGCACCTGCACGCCTGCATCGCGCAATTGCGCGATGGCTGCGGCGGCATCGGGCCGCAGGGCCTCGCTGAGCGCGAAGCGCGCCAGGCACTGCGGCACGCCGGGCATGCCCTGCCCGCTCTGATCGATCTGGCGCGACAGCACCACCACAGGCCCGCTGTCCTCACCCGGCTCGGGCGCCACGCCGGCGAAGCGCGCCGAGCCCAGCCGCAGCACGGCGCCATCGGGCGCCCGCGCCTGCAGGCCGCTACCGGGCAGTTCCCGCACGTCGGCCAGCTCAGGCACCGCGCCCATCGCCTGGGTACCCGCCGCCTGCACGATGGCCTGCGATGCCGGATGCAGCGAATGCCGTGCCAGCGAGCCCGCCAGCGCCAACGCGCCGGCTGCGTCCAGGCCGCTGCCGGGCATGGGCCGCACGGCATCCAGCCCTAGTCCGCCTTCGGTCAGCGTGCCGGTCTTGTCGAAGACGATGGTGTCCACCCCGGCCAGCGCTTCCAGCCCCTGTAGGTTGCGCACCAGCACGCCCTGGCGCGCAAGCGTGCCGGCAGCCGTGAGCATGGCCACGGGCGTGGCGAGCGACAGCGCGCACGGGCAGGTGACGATGAGCACGGCCACCGCCACCATCAGCGCGTGGCCGGGGTCCGTGGGCCACCACCAGGCGGCGGCCAGGCCCGCAGCCAGCAGAACGGCCAGGAGGAACGGCCGGGCGATGCGGTCGGCCAGCTGGGCCAGGCGAGGCTTTTGCAGTGCAGCGCTCTCCATGAGCGCCACGATCTCGCCGAACCGCGTCTGCGGGCCCAGCCGCTCGATCAGCACATCCACCGTGGCCAGCAGGTTGTGACTGCCCGCCGCCACGGGGCTGCCTTCGGCGCGCAGCACGGGCGTGGATTCTCCCGTCAGCAGCGCTTCGTCGGCCTGCGTGCTGCCACGCACGATGCGGCCGTCGCCCGGGAATGCCTCGCCAGGCAGCACGCGCACGATGTCCCCCAGGGCCAGGCGGCGCGCGGCGATGCGCGCGAAGACGCCATCGGCGCCACGCCGCAACACGCTGTCGGGCAGGCGGTTCATGACCGACTCCAGCGCGCCGGCAGTGCGGCTGCGCAGCCGCAGCTCCAGCCAACGGCCGGTGAGCAGGAAGAAGACGAACATCGTCAGCGAGTCGTAGTACACCTCGCGCCCGAAGGGGCCGGCCGCATCGAAGGTGCCCGCCGTGCTGACCGCGAAGCTGATGCCAATGCCCAGAGCCACCGGCAAGTCCATGCTGATGCGGCCGTGGCGCACGTCGCGCAGCGCGCTGGAAAAGAACGGCCCGCAGGCGAACAGCATCACCGGCAGGCTGATGACCCACGAGGCCCACCGCAGCAACTGCTCCATCTCGGGGGTGAGATCGCCCGGCATGGCGTGATAGGCAGGCCACGCATACATCATCACCTGCATCATGCAAAAGCCCGCCACCAGCCAGCGCCACAGGGCGCGGCGCTGCTCGCGCTGACGCTGCTCGCGCGCGAAGGCGTCGAGCGCGGGCACCGCCCGATAGCCCGCGCGCAGCACCGCCGCCATCCACTGCGAAGGCTGCACCTGACCGGCATGCCACACCACCCGGGCGCGCCGGGCGGCGGCGCTCACATCGGCCTCGGCCACGCCGGGCACGCTGCGCAGGGCTGCTTCGATCGCGAGCGCGCAGGCCGCGCAGTGCATGCCTTCGAGCACGACATGCGACTCCCAGCAGGCGTCCTCTTCAGCGCCCACGGGCCGGCTGAAGGCCTGCCACTCCTGCGGATCGTCGATCAGGGCGGCGGCATCCTGGGCCCGGGCGGGTTCCGGCGGCGCGGAGGGAGGTAGGGACGACAACATGCCGCCAAGGCTAGGTCCCCTGTCCCGCGCGCGCATTGACCTGCATCAAGCCCGCGGCCGGCGCCGCTCCGTAAGCTGCAAGCTCGGGCCAGGCATGCAGCCAAAGCCCATCCAAGGAGGTGTTCCATGTACCAACGCATCCTGATCGCCACCGACGGCTCCCCGCTTTCGGACAAGGCCATCGAACACGGACTGGGCCTGGCGGCGCTGTGCGGCGCCACCGTGGTCGCCCTGCACGTCGTGCCGCGCTACCCGCGCAGCTATTTCGAGGGTGGCCTCTCGATCGACAACGCCGAAGTCAAGCGCATCGAGGGGCAATGGACGGCCTCTGCCAAGGCAATGGTCGATGGCGTCAAGGCGCTGGGGGCCGCACGCGGCGTCACGGTCAAACCCGTGGTCAGCAAGTCCGACCTGGTCGCTGAAACGGTGATCGCCGCCGCCGCAAAGCACCATTGCGACCTGATCGTCATGGCCTCGCGCGGGCGCAAAAGCCTGCAGCGCCTGCTGCTGGGCAGCGAAACGCAGTACGTGCTGACGCACTCGAAGATTCCGGTGCTGGTGCTGCGCTGAACGGATGGTCCGGCCGGCGCAACGGCACCGCCCGGAGCCGCGGGAAGCCCTTGCAGAAAGGGCGCTCCACGCGACAGAAACAAGAGCATCAAACACCCACGCCTGGGGCATCGCCTCAGTGGGTGCTCAGGTCGGAGCGCGCCATGCGTGGGCCCAGGACGTCGCCCCGCCGAGGCTGATGGCGAGCATCTGGCCGCATCGCTGCTGCAGCCACGTTCCGGCGGCGCCAGCCGCTACCCTGGTGCCTCTTTGGCGCCGGCGGGCGAAAGCGGGCCTGAGCGCCGCCGGCCTCAGGCGAAGAGGCCCTTGTGCTGCTCGCGCAGCAGGTTCTTCTGCACCTTGCCCATGGTGTTGCGCGGCAGTTCGGTCGCGACGAAGCAGCGCTTGGGAATCTTGAAGTTGGCCAGCTGGGTCTTGAGCTTCGCCACGATGGCGTCGCCATCGAGCTGCGCGCCGGGCTTGGCGATCACCACGGCCACGCCCACTTCGCCGAAGTCCGGGTGGGGCACGCCGACCAGGGCGCTTTCGGCCACGCCGGGCATGTCGTTGATGTAGCCCTCGATCTCGGCGGGATAGACGTTGTAGCCGCCGCTGATGATCAGGTCCTTGCTGCGGCCCACGATGGTGACGTAGCCACGCTCGTCCACGCGGCCCACGTCGCCGGTCTTGAACCAGCGGCCGCCCTGCGCGTCGATGCTGAATTCTTCCGCCGTCTTCTCCGGCATGCGCCAGTAGCCCTGGAACACGTTCGGGCCCTGCACCTGGATGTTGCCGATCTCGCTGGCAGGCACGGGCTGGCCCGCGTCATCGACCACGCGCAGGCTCACGCCGGGCAACGGAAAGCCCACCGTGCCGCCGCGCCGCTCGTCCTGCCCACCGTGGCGCGCATCGGCCGCATAGGGGTTGCTGGTGAGCATGATGGTCTCGCTCATGCCGTAGCGTTCCAGGATGGTGTGGCCGGTGCGCTGCTGCCATTCCTTGAAGGTCTCGATCAGCAGCGGCGCGGAGCCGGAGATGAAAAGGCGCATGGAACGCGCCGCTTCCTTGGTGAGCCCGGCATCGGCCAGCAGGCGCACGTAGAGCGTGGGCACGCCCATGAACACGGTGGCGCGCGGCAGCGCGGCGATGACGGCCTTGGGATCGAACTTGTTCAGCCAGATCATCTTGCTGCCGTTGATGAGCGCGCCGTGGATGGCGACGAAGAGGCCATGCACGTGGAAGATGGGCAGCGCGTGGATCAGCACGTCGCCCCGGCCTTCGGGGCCGCCGCTGGCCGTCCAGCCCCAGTAGTCCTTGAGCACCTGCGCGTTCGACAGCAGGTTGCCGTGCGTGAGCATCGCGCCCTTGCTGCGGCCGGTGGTGCCGCTGGTGTAGAGGATGGCGGCCAGGTCATCGGCAGTGCGCGCGACGGGCGTGTGCTCGTCGCCGTGGTGCGCGGCGCGGTCCAGCAGGCTGCCGGTGCGGTCGTCGCCCAGGGTGAATACATGCTGCGTGCCGGCCGTGAAGGCGATTTTCGACACCCAGCCGAAATTGCCCGGCGTGCAGACCACAACGGCCGGCTCGGCATTGCCGACGAAGTATTCGATCTCCGCGCTCTGGTAGGCGGTATTGAGCGGCAAGAAAACGTAGCCTGCGCGCAGTGTGGCCAGGTAGAGCATCAGCGCTTCGACCGACTTTTCCACCTGCACGGCGACGCGGCTGCCCTCGGGCAGCTGCAGCGACGCAAGCAGGTTGGCCATGCGGGCGCTGGCGTGCTCCAAGTCGCGCCACGTGTAGTGAAGCGGCGAGCCATCGGCCGCATGCGCCTCGATGGCGACGGCGTCCAGATCGGCGGGGAAGGCGGCGCGCAGCGCGGCGAAGAGGTTCTGGCGGGAAGAGGTGGCACTCATGGCGAAACGTGTCGAAGGAAAGGGTGAAGGAAGAATCCAGAAGAGAACGAAGGGGAAAGAGGCTGGTCAGAAAACCGGCTTGCGCTTTGCCAGGAAGGCGGCGATGCCTTCGCGGTGCTCGGCGCTGTCGGCATAGGCATACGGGTCAAAGCCGATTCCCGCTATGGAATCGATAGCTGAATGCGCGCTCCCATCCTGGGCTGCAGGCCGTTTCTCTCCAAGGCCGCCAGCGGAGATCGCGCGCAGCGTGCGCTTGTTGAGCCGCGCAGCCTGGGGGGCCAGCGCGGCGATGCGCAGCGCCGTGGCCAGCACCTGGGCCTGCAGTTCAGCGGCCGGCACCACGCAGCTGAGAAAGCCGCGCTGGGCCATGTCGTGCGCGTCGAAGGTGGCGGCCTCCAGCAGCATCTGGCGCGCCGTCATGGCGCCCACGGCGCCGGCCACGAGCTGCGCCTCGCGCGGCGCCATCGGAAAGCCGAGCCGGGCGATGGGCGCCCCGAAGCGCGCGGACGGCTCGGCAATGCGCAGGTCGCAGCAGCTGGCGATCTCCACACCCGCGCCCATGCAGGCGCCGGCGATGCCCGCGACGATGG
>JBHIWE010000120.1:0-13289 GCA_041987645.1 Acidovorax sp.
GTGAAGAAGGCGCCATCCAGGTCTTCCGGCCCGAGGTGGGCGGGGCGATGCTGCTGGGCGCCGTCGGCCAGCTGCAGTTCGAAGTGGTGCAGCACCGCCTGAAGACCGAATACGACGCCGACGTGCGCCTGGAGAACTGCCAGTACACCGGCGCCCGCTGGATCACGGCCGACAGCGCCGCCGACCTGCGCGCCTTCACCGACGCCTACCCGCTGCGCCTGGCCCACGACGCGGCCGACACGCTGGCCTACCTCTGCACCAGCCCCTACGACGTGCGGCTGGCGCAGGAGCGCTTCCCCAAGATCCACTTCCACCCGCTGCGCGAGCACGCCGGGCTCTCGCTGGGCAGCGCGGGCTGACCGCCCGGCCGATGTCTGACACAGCATCCCCCTCGCGCCAGCTGCTGCTGTTCGCCATCGCCGGCGTCGTCGGCCTGTTGGTGGATACGGCCGTGCTCTATGCCCTCGCGCCCTGGCTGGGCTGGTATGCGGCGCGGGTGGTGTCGTTCCTCGCGGCGGCGACCACCACCTGGTGGATCAACCGCCGCCATGCCTTCCGTACGCAGGCGGCCGAGGCCGGCGTCCAGGGCCTGCCCTGGTGGCGCGAATATGCGAAGTACCTCGCCTCGATGACGGTGGGCGGGCTGGTCAACTACGCGGCCTATTCGGTCGTGCTGCAGTGGCTGCAGGGGCCGCTCGCGCCCATGCTGGGGGTTGCGGCAGGCAGCGTGGCCGGGCTGGCGTTCAACTTCGCGGCGGCGCGCTATCTGGTGTTCCTCCGCTAGCCCTCACTGACGGATGGCCCATCCCATGACTGCTGCCGAACACGCTGGCGACACGCTGCGCCCGCTGGCCGAATGGAGCCCGCCGCGGCATCCCGCCGGCGTGCTGACCGACATCGACGACACGCTGACGACCGAAGGCGCCATCACCCCCGATGCACTGGCGGCGCTTGCTGCGCTCAAGGCGGCCGGCCTGGTGGTGATTCCCGTGACGGGCCGGCCAGCCGGCTGGAGCGAGACCTTCGCTGCCACCTGGCCCGTCGATGCGGTGGTGGCCGAGAACGGCGCGCTGGCCTTCGTGCCCGGCGGGCCGGGGGCGCCGCTGGCCAAGCTCCACCAGCAGGACGCGGCGACGCGCGCCGAGAATTTCGCGCGCATGCAGGCGGTGCTGGAGCGCATCGAGCACGAGGTGCCCGGCGCCGTGCGCGCCACCGATTCGCCCGGGCGCGAGTGCGACATCGCCATCGACCACAGCGAATTCACCCACCTGCCGCCCGAGCGCATCGCGCAATGCGTGGCGCTGATGCGCGCGGCCGGCATGAACGCCACGGTCAGCAGCATCCACATCAACGGCTGGTACGGCCGCCACGACAAGCTGGAGGGCGCGCGCTGGATCGTCCGCACCCTGCTGCAGCGCGACCTGGATGCCGAGATCGACCGCTGGGTCTATGTCGGCGACTCGACCAACGACCAGCGCATGTTCCAGCACCTGCCGCACAGCATCGGCGTGGCGAACATCGCGCGCTTCGTGCCGCAGCTGCAATATCGGCCCCGCTACGTCACGCGCAGCGAGCGCGGAGCGGGCTTTGCCGAGGTGACGAAACGGCTGCTGGCTACACGTTGATGCGAAGCCATGCGGCAAACTCGTCAATCCTGCGCTAGAGTGCCGTATGGACCCGATCAACACTCTCAGACAATGGCAGGCATTCGACCGCTCCCGCCCTTCCCTGCCCGGCGAAAACCTTATCGTGGCCGGCCTCGGCCTGGCCCTGATTGCCGTTTCCCTGCGCTCTGAACGGCGCGGCACGGCCGCCGTACAGGCTGCCACCGGCGGCGCCCTGCTGCTGCGCGCCGCACGTGGCTGCACCTATCTGACTCAGCTGCCCGAGCCGCGCCCCGCTCCGGCCTGGGACGCGCACCTGGCAGACGCCCGCGCCCTCGGCCTGGACTGAGGCACCACGGCTCTGCGCCCATCGCATTCGTTACTGCGCCGGATCGCACTGCCGTCTGGCACGCAAAGGGCACCGGCCCCGATGAGGCCCGGTGCGGTCATGCGTGGCGGCAGCTGCCGTCACGGGGCCTTGGCCAGGCCCAGCTTGGCCACCAGCGCCTTCTCGCGCGCGAAGGTGGTTTCGGCGAACTTCTGATAGGTCGCCGTTCCCATGTAGATCGGCACCATGTCGTAGCGGGCGAGCGCGGCCCGGTAGCTTTCCTGCTCCATCGCCTGCTTGAACGCATCGTGCAGACGCTTCACCACCTCGGGCGGCGTGCCGCGCGGCGCGCCCAGGCCGAAGGGCGAGTTCTGCACCAGGTCGATGCCCAGTTCCTTGAGCGTGGGCGCGTCCGGAAACTTGGCCAGCCGCTCGGCACCCCAGGTGTTAAGCACGCGCAGCTTGCCGGCCTCCACCTGCGGCGCGAAGCCGGTGGAATCGGCCGCAGCCATCAGCTGGCCGCCCAGCGTGGCCTGCATCAGGTCGGCGCTGCCCTTGTAGGGAATATGCAGCAGTTCGATGCCGAGCTGCTGCGCGATCAGCTCCATGGTCAGGTGCGGGCTGGTCAGCGTGCCGGTGGAGCCGTAGCTGAGCTTGCCGGGGTTGGCCTTGGCATAGGCCACGAAATCGGCCCAGTTCTTGAACGGCGAGCTGGCCGGCACGACCACCCCGAAGGCGTAGCCGGTGAGGTTCAGCACGTAGCTGATGTCCTTGACCGGGTCCCAGTTGATCTTGGTGGTGTAGGGCAGGCGAAATACGCCCAGCGGGATCTGCGCGACGGTGTAGCCATCGGGCGCGGAGGTCTGCAGCGCCTGGGCGGGCAGCGTGCCGCCCGCGCCGGGCTTGTTGTCGATGATGACGGGCTGGCCCAGCAGCTTGCCGGCTTCGTCGGCCAGGATGCGCATGGTGATGTCGGTGGGCCCGCCGGCCGGGAAGGCCACCAGCAGCTTGATGGGCTTGGATGGAAAGGCCGGCGCCTGGGCGCGGGCGACGAGTGCGGGGGCGGCCAGGCTGGCGGCGGCGAGTTGCACGAGATGGCGACGCTGCATGGAGAAGAATCCTTGGATGAGTGGCTGACAACGGCAGTGCGTACATTGCAGCCGATGCGGGCCGCAGCCCCTACGCCGGAAACCCGCACCGGCTGTCGCGCAAGCGTCATCACATGCAGCCGACCTCTTGAGTCTCATCACCGGAAATCCCGCTCCAGTCCTTCGCATAACGCTATTTTTTCGATAGCAAATAGCGGGCATATGCGGCGCTCCGAATCAGTACCAGCGGTCGCAAGGGCACTTTCCTACACCGGGCGCCGCGTGGCGCCGACAGTGGCTGCGGCAGGGGCCGCATACCTTCCGATCCGCGGCACGCCACGCACACTCCAGCCGGCGGCCCGACCCGCCTTTTCCGCATGCCGGCCTCTCCGGCAACCCCCAACCCAGCGCCTTAACCACCCGTTTCCCGAAAGGAAGCTCCATGACGCATCAACGTGTTGCGCCCATCGCGATGGGGCTGCTGCTCGTCCTCGTCGGACTGGTGGTCGGCATGGGCGGCGTCTGGCTGATGGCACTGGGTGGCTCGTGGTACTACCTGCCCGCCGGGCTGCTGCTGGTGCTCACGGGCTTGCTGCTGCTACAGGGCAATCCCGCCGCGTTGCCCACCCACGCGGTGCTGCTGAGCCTCACGCTCGCGTGGTCGCTGTGGGAATCCGGTCTGAACGCCGGGGCACTCGCCGCGAGAGGCAATGTGCTCTGGATGCTGGGCCTCGTCATGGCCACGCCCTGGTTCCTGCGCGGCCTGGAGGGGCCTCTGCCCCGCGCTGCCCGACGCGGCCTGGGAGCAGCGCTGTCTGTGTTTGCGGCCGTAGGCCTGGCCGCGCTCTTGCAACCCGCCACGGCAGAGCCTGGCCGATTCGGCCTGAGAACCGCTTTCGCCGACGTCACCCCCCTCACGGCCGAGTCTCGCCCTACCGACAGGTCCCAGCCGCTGAGCGCCCGCATGCCGGCTGGGATGGCCTGCCTGGGCGCATTGCGGGTGTCTGCGGGGAACGCGCAGAGCCAGGCGGCGGGATCAACACCCGGCCGTGAACCGGGCTGCGCAGTGACACAGGCTGAGGATGGCGGTCACCTCGTCGGGCCATCGCCCTCGCAGCGGCTGACCGGTGCCGACATGTCGGGGCTGACCCTGCTTGATCACCTGGCCTGCCGGATCGCCTTCGAACGCATACGCTTCAACGCCCGCTTCGCCCGCTCCATGGCGCCAGGGCAGCGGCTGCTGCAGACGCCTCCGCTCGCCAGCGCGCGCCCGCTCGTCAAGCACGCCCCATCAGCCCTGATGTACACGGCGCAGATCACGTCCACGCGCTCCGCTGCGGAGACGACCGATGCACCGGCCCGTCCGATCGAAGACTCCACCGCTGCGCAGCCTGCGCCAACCCGGCCAGCAGCCCTGCAGGTTACCGATGGCGGACCGGCGGCGCCGCTCAAGCCCCTCGTGTCGCCCATCGGGCTGCCGTGCCTGGCGCCATCACGGGCGCTGCAAGGCGCAATGGAGTCAGGCGAAACCGTCACCGCTCCAGCACCGCGGCCACGGCTGCGCACCGACCCACCGATGGCGGCGGCACAGGTATCAGACAGCGCTGCCCTGTGATTCAGCACAGCCGCATCGTCCCGAACGGAGCGTTCCAGAGGCCCGCGGCGCAATCAGAATCGGGGCCTACAGCTATTAATTCGATAGCAAAATGTTGGCTACGCGGCGCCGGGTGGCTCCGCCCGCAGCGGCAGCGCATCGCAGCCCTGCCCCGCGGCGATCCACCGGCGCGCTACCGCACGCGCACCTCGCAGCCACCACGCGTTGCGCCAGCCCGTAACGCCGGCCGTATCGGTCAGCAGCCCACAGCGATAGCGCCCACCCTGCTCGTCCCAGCGCAAAGCGCTACAAGGGCCATTGCGGCGCCGCGACACCAGCATGCCCACCGGGCAAGGCTCCGCCAGGCAACACAGTCCGCAGCCGTTGCAAGGCTCGCCCCAGGCCGGCTGGGGTGGCGCATCGCTGTGCCACTGCACCACCTGCCATTCGGCGGGCAGCCCCGGCCCGCGCGTTGCGGCGGCTGGGGGGCTTGCGGGGGGGCGGTGGTCAGGCATGGCTAGGAGGTGATGGGCTCGTGCAATGGGAGAGACGGCGCCCCCATTCTGGCCGCCCAAAAGCAAAGGCGCCCGAAGGCGCCTTTGCTTTTTCCGTGAGAGCGCCGGCGCGGCGGCTGTGGCCGCCGCCGGCCCGTGCCCTGCACTTCTGCCGGATCAGTGCTGCAGGATCTTGTTGAGGAAGTCCTTGGTGCGCGGCTGGCGAGCGTCGGGGTTGCCGAAGAATTCTTGCTTCGTGCAGTCCTCCAGGATCTTGCCGCCCACGTCCATGAAGATCACGCGGTGGCCCACCTTGCGGGCAAAGCCCATTTCGTGGGTCACGCACATCATGGTCATGCCTTCGTTGGCCAGCGCGACCATCACGTCCAGCACTTCGCCCACCATTTCGGGGTCCAGCGCCGACGTGGGTTCGTCGAACAGCATCACGATGGGGTCCATCGACAGCGCACGGGCGATGGCTACGCGCTGCTGCTGGCCGCCCGAGAGTTGGCCGGGGAACTTGTCCTTGTGCGCCAGCAGGCCCACGCGGTCGAGCATCTTCAGGCCGCGCTTCTTGGCATCGTCCGCACTGCGGCCCAGCACCTTGATCTGGGCGATGGTCAGGTTGTCGGTGACCGACAGGTGAGGAAACAGCTCGAAGTGCTGGAACACCATGCCGACCTGGCTGCGGAGCTTGGGCAGATTGGTCTTGGGATCGTGCACGGGCACGCCGTTGACCCAGATCTCGCCCTTTTGCACCGGCTCCAGCGCGTTCACGGTCTTGATCAGCGTGGACTTGCCGGAACCCGAAGGGCCGCAGACCACGACCACTTCACCCTTCTTGATGGTGGTGGAGCAGTCGTTGAGCACCTGGAAGCTGCCATACCACTTGGAAACGTTCTTGAGTTCAATCATTTGCTTTATTCCTCACTCACTGACTCGTCGAGGGAGTCGTTCGTCGTTCATTCGTCGAAGTCGGTGGATCTGTTGGTTCATGCCGCCCGGGCGATCATCGGATGATGGCGATCTTGCGGTGCAGGCGCTTGACGACCCACGACAGCGCAAAGCACATCACGAAATAGACGACGGCGGCCAGCAGGTAGGCCTCGATGGGTCGGCCGTAGTTCTTGCCAGCCGTTTCGAAGCCCTTGAGCATGTCGTAGGCGCCGATGGCATAGACGAGCGAGGTGTCCTGGAACAGGATGATGGTCTGGGTGAGCAGCACCGGCAGCATGTTGCGGAACGCCTGCGGCAGGATCACGAGCTTCATGTTCTGCCCGTAGGTCATGCCCAGCGCCTGGCCTGCGAAGACCTGCCCGCGCGAGATGGACTGGATGCCCGCGCGCATGATCTCGCTGAAATAGGCCGCCTCGAACGCGATGAAGGTGATCACCGCCGACATCTCGGCGCCGATGGGCCGCCCGACGATGAAGGGCACCAGCAGGAAGAACCAGAGGATCACCATCACCAGCGGAATGCTGCGCATGCCGTTGACGTAGATGGTGGCCGGCACGTCCAGCCACTTCTTGCCCGACAGGCGCATCAGCGCCAGCACGGTGCCGAACAGGATGCCGCCCAGCGTGGCCACCACGGTGAGCATGATGCTGAAGTAGAAACCCTTCAGCACGAACTTGCTGATGATGTCCCAGCTGTAGAAGGAAAAATCGAGATTCATCATGTCAGTGGCCTCCACCTGCGCCGCTGGAGACGATGAAGCCCGGCACCCGTGAGCGCTTCTCGATGAAGGCCATGATGCGGTTGATCGCGAATGCGGAGATGACGTAGAGGCCCGTCACCGCCAGGTACACCTCGATGCCGCGCGAGGTTTCTTCCTGCGCCTGCATGGCGAACATGGTCAGCTCGGTCACCGACACGGCGAACGCCACGGACGAGTTCTTGAAGATGTTCATCGTCTCGCTGGTCAGCGGCGGAATGATGATGCGGAACGCCATGGGCAGCAGCACATAGCGGTAGTACTGCAGCGTGGTAAAGCCCATGGCCATGCCGGCGTAGCGCTGGCCGCGCGGCAGCGCCTGGATGCCGGCGCGTACCTGCTCGGCGATACGCGCGGAGGTGAAGAAGCCCAGCGCCAGCACCACGAGGATGAAGCTGGAAAAACCCTTGAGCACCGGGAAGATCGCCGGCAGCACGTGGTACCAGAGGAAGATCTGCACCAGCAGCGGGATGTTGCGGAACAGTTCCACCCACGCATTACCGAAACCAACGAGGAACTTGTTGTCCGGCAACGTGCGAATCGTGCCGATGAGGGAGCCGGCGATCAGGGCGATCACCAATGCCAGCAGCGAGACGGACACTGTCCAGCCCCAGGCCGAGAGCATCCACTGCAGGTACGTCGGGTATTCGCCACCCGGGTCCTGCAGGAACACCTGCCAATCCCAATTCGATCCCATGGGAAATCCTTCTTTTCTAATCGTTTGTCGTATCAGGCATCCCGGTGGCCCGCAGGTCGTCCCGCAGTGGCCGGCTTACAAAAAACGCCCACTCATGTGGGCGTTTTCCGGGGAGAGCCGCACCTGGGTGCTTCAGTCCTTCAGCTTGTAGTCTTCCATCGGCTTGTCGTTCGGGTGGGCCCAGGCGTCCTTGGTGGCATCGCTGGCGGGCAGACCGACCTTCACGTTGTTCGGCGGGATGGGCTGCATGAACCACTTGTCGTAGAGCTTGGCGATCTCGCCCGACTTCATCATCGCTTTCAGGCTGTCGTCCACCACCTTCTTGAAGGCGGGGTCGTCCTTGCGGATCATGATGCCGATGGGCTCCACGCTCAGGACTTCGCCGACGATCTTGTAGTCGGCAGGTGCCTTGGACTTGGCGATGTTGGAGGCCAGGATGGAGCCGTCCATGATGAAGGCATCAGCGCGGCCCGATTCGAGCAGCAGGAAGCTGTCGGAGTGGTCCTTGCCGAACACTTCCTTGAAGGTCAGGCCATCAGCGCGCTTGTTCTTGCGCAGCGTCTGCACGGAGGTCGTGCCGGTCGTCGTGGCGATGGTCTTGCCGTTCAGGTCCTTGATGCCGGTGATGCCGGAGTTGGCCTTGGTGGCGATGCGCACTTCTTCCACGTAGGTGGTCACGGCGAAGGCCACGTCCTTCTGGCGAGCCTGGTTGTTGGTCGTGGAACCGCACTCGATGTCCACGGTGCCGTTCTGCACCAGCGGAATGCGGTTCTGCGAGGTCACGGGCTGGTACTTGGTTTCCAGCTTGGCCAGGCCCAGATGCTTCTGGATATCGGAGATCACGCGGGCGCACACGTCGTAGTGGAAGCCCGTGTACTTGCCGTCGCCCAGCGTAAAGGAGAGGCCGGAGGATTCACGCACGCCTTCGGTGATCGTGCCGGAAGCCTTGATCTTGGCCAGGGTGTCATTGGCCTGTGCGAACGCGCTGCCCGCCGCGAGAGCGGTAATGGCCAGGGCCAACAGATGTTTCTTCATGCATATCTCCTTAACTTGCGATACAAAAAACTGAGACTTTCATTCTAGGCGCCGGACTGCAGCATGCACACCGCATAAACCACCCCCGTCAACAGGGATGCCCGGCGCTCATGCGACCGGCACTCTCCCAGCCTGTTCGGCGAGGCATTCCGGGAGCGCGCAGTGAACGCCCGAAGACGCCGCGCCACCCAGCCCACCCACAATCCAAGCAAGCTCTGCGCCAGATACTGTGATGCCACCCGGGCAGCACCGCGACAAATGCCATGCAGCCCGTACGCCGCAGACTGTAATTGCGCCGCTGGCCCGGTGACCAATGCCAATTGGGCGCCACTTTATGCGAGAAACACATAACTCGGGTTAACCCTTGCATAACCCTGCCCATGCGGAAGGCGCCTTCGTCCCCTGCCTGGCCTGCGGAAAGGCTCAGACCGGAGAGTGCACCGTTTCGGTGCTCTGCTGCAGAAGGTAGCTCCAGAGCGCCTCGGCCGTTCCCTTGGCCCCGTCTTTGGCCGAAGGCTTCTCGCGGTAGGCGCGCACCTCCATCACCATCTGCAGGTCTTCCACGCCCGGCGGCGCGGCGCTGACCAGGCGGCGCGAGCGCAACTCCTTCTTCACGGCGCTGTGCGGTAGGAAGGCCACGCCGTGGCCCTCCAGCGCCATGGCCTTCAGGCCCTCGGCCATGTCGGTTTCATAGACGCGATCGAGATGGATGGCCGTGCCGGACTGCTTGAGGATCAGCTCGGTCACCCGACCCAGGTAAGCGCCAGGCGCATAGCCCAGGTAGGGCAGTGGCTGGCCGGGACGGCCGGGCAGCGCGAACAAGGGCTGGCCATCGGGCCCGGCCTTGGCGTAGGGCGAGAGCACCTCCTGCCCCAGGGTCACCATCTCGTAGCGGTTGGCATCGAGCTGCAGCGGCTGCGAGGGGTGGTGGTAGGCGATGAGCAGATCGCAGCCGCCTTCGACCAGCCGCATCACGGCATCGTGGACGTTGAGCGCGATGAGCCGGCTCTTGAGCGGGCCGAACTTCTCGCGCAGGCTGGACACCCAGGCGGGAAAGAAGGTGAATGCCAGCGTGTGCGGAACGGCGAACTCCACCATGTCCTGCCCGGCGCTGGTATGGGCGCGCAGCATGGCGCGGGTGTTCTGCAGCGCCTGCAGCATCTCCAGCGCCTGGTCGTAGAGCGTCTTGCCCGCCGGGGTGAGCCGGGTGGGGTAGGAGCTGCGGTCCACCAGATCGGTGCCCGCCCAGGCTTCGAGCGCCTGGATGCGGCGCGAAAAGGCCGGCTGCGTCACATGCCGCAATTGCGCCGAACGGCTGAAACTGCGTGTTTCCGCCAGGCTGACGAAGTCCTCGAGCCACTTGGTTTCCATGGCGCGCATTATGGGCACTGCGGGGGGCCGTCCCAGGTGGTCCGCACCCTGCGGCTCCTTTGCTGCGCTGCGGGAACACCCCACGACGGCGCACGCACCTTTGGTTGCAAAATGGTTCGGGGCGCCACCGCGCCCAGGGGCGGTCCCCGCCAAGCCTGTGGCGCACGAAGCCGGCAGGCGCCCCGCTGCCGCCGCACCCGTGCGCGCCCTGGCTGCCTTTCTGCCGATTCCCTCAAGCGCCCCCTTTTTTCGCCTTTCTCCCGCTTCCTTCTCGACCCATGTCCGCCCACCCATCGCCCGGCTCCGCGCCGGACGCCACCGCTCGCCCCCCCGGCAACGACGCCAACGAACCGCCCCGGTCCCTCCGCATCGAAGACTGGCTCACCGTGATCGTGATGGCGCTGCTCGCACTCATCACCTTCGCCAATGTGCTGGTGCGCTACTTCACCAACTCTTCTTTCGCGTGGACGGAGGAGATCTCCGTCTTCCTGATGATCGTGCTGGCGCTGGTGGCCGGCTCCGCCGCGGTGGCGCGCGACCGCCACATCCGCATCGAATGGTTCGCCGAGCGCGGCTCGCCCGCGCGGCGCCGGTTCCTCGCACAGTTCGGGGCAGCCCTGGTGGCGGTGCTGTTTGGCGTAATCGCGGTGCTCAGCGTGCGCGTGGTCTATGACGACTTCCGCTTCGAGGAGACCTCGCCCGGCATCGGCGTGCCGCAATGGTGGTATTCGATCTGGCTGCCCATCCTTTCGCTGCTGATCACCTGGCGCGCGATAGGCCTCTACATCCGCCGGGGCAGTCAGCCCGATACGTTCTTCACCGATGCCGACGCGGCGCCGGGCACGCCGGGCGTGCCGCAGGAGCGCCAGCCATGATCGCCACCTTGCTCTTCGTGGCCTTCCTGGCGCTGATGTTCGTGGGAGTGCCCATCGGCGCGGCCCTGGGCCTGGCGGGCGCCGCCGCCATCGCGCTGGCCAACCAGGACGCGCAGTGGTTCGGCCTGCTGGCCGTGCCGCAGAACTTCTATGCCGGCCTGGGCAAGTACCCGCTGCTGGCCATTCCCATGTTCGTGCTGGTGGGCTCGATCTTCGATCGCTCGGGCGTGGCGCTGCGCCTAGTCAACTTCGCCGTCGCCATCGTGGGCCGCGGCCCCGGCATGCTGCCGCTGGTGGCGATCGCCGTGGCCATGTTCCTGGGCGGCATCTCGGGCTCGGGGCCGGCCAACGCGGCGGCCGTGGGCGGCGTGATGATCGCAGCCATGAGCCGCGCGGGCTACCCAGGCAGCTTCTCGGCCAGCGTGGTGGGTGCGGCTGCGGCCACCGACATCCTGATTCCGCCCTCGGTCGCCTTCATCATCTATTCGGTGCTGGTGCCGGGCGCCTCGGTGCCGGCCCTGTTCGCGGCCGGCATGGTGCCGGGCGTGCTGGCCGGCGTGGCGCTGATCGTGCCCGCCGTGTGGCTGGCGCGCCGCCACAGGATGGGAGCGCTGGAAGCCTCCATGCCGCGCCCGCCGTTCTGGCAGAGCCTGCGCGAAGCCTCCTGGGGCCTGGCCGCGCCGGTGCTGATCCTGGGCGGCATGCGCGCGGGCTGGTTCACGCCCACCGAGGCCGCCGTGGTGGCCGTCTTCTACGGGCTCTTCGTGGGCATGTGCATCCACCGCACCATCACCTGGCGCGATCTGTTCCCCATCCTGCGCGAAGCGGGCGAGCTGTCGGCCGTGATCCTGCTGGTGGTGTCGCTCGCGGGCATCTTCGCGTTCTCGCTGTCCACGCTGGGCGTGATCGACCCGGTGGCCAACGCCATCGTGCATTCGGGCCTGGGCGAATACGGCGTGCTGGCGCTGCTGATCCTGCTGCTGATCACCGTGGGCATGTTCCTGGACGGCATCTCGATCTTCCTGATCTTCGTGCCGCTGCTGCTGCCCATCATGAACCACTACCGTTGGGACCCGGTATGGTTCGGCGTGATCCTCACGCTCAAGGTGGCGCTGGGCCAATTCACGCCGCCGCTGGCTGTGAACCTGATGGTGTCGTGCCGCATCGCCGGCGTGCGCATGGAATCCACCGTGCGCTGGGTCGGCCCCATGCTGCTGGCCATGGGGCTCGTCATGCTGCTGGTCATCGCCTTCCCGCAGCTCGCTCTGTGGCTGCCTGCCCGGCTGGGCTACTGACGGAATCCCGATTCGTACAACCAGGAGACTGAAACCATGAAACTGCGCACCTTTCTCACCTCTGCCATGGCGGCCGCTGCGGCCCTGGCCTTCAGCGCCACGCCCGCACTGGCCCAGACCAACTACAAGAGCGAATACCGCATGTCGCTGGTGCTGGGCACGGCCTTTCCCTGGGGCAAGGGGGGCGAGATCTGGGTCAACAAGGTCCGCGAACGCACGCAAGGCCGCATCAACATCAAGCTCTATCCGGGCGTGTCGCTGATCCAGGGCGACCAGACGCGCGAATTCAGCGCGCTGCGCCAGGGCGTGATCGACATGGCCATCGGCTCGACGATCAACTGGTCGCCGCAGGTCAAGCAGCTCAACCTGTTCTCACTGCCCTTCTTCTTTCCCGACTACGCTGCCGTCGATGCCGTGACACAGGGCGAGGCCGGCAAGACGATCTTCCAGACGCTGGACAAGGCCGGCGTGGTGCCGCTGGCCTGGGGCGAGAACGGCTACCGCGAGATCTCCAACTCCAAGCGCCCCATCAAGAGCCCGGCGGACCTGAAGGGCATGAAGATCCGCGTGGTCGGCTCGCCACTGTTCCTGGACACTTTCACCGCCCTGGGCGCCAACCCCACGCAGATGAGCTGGGCCGACGCCCAGCCCGCCATGGCCAGCGGCGCGGTCGATGGGCAGGAGAACCCGCTGTCGGTCTATATGGCGGCCAAGCTCTACACGGTGGCGCAGAAGTACGTCACGCTGTGGAACTACATGAACGACCCGCTGATCTTCGTGGTCAACAAGGACATCTGGACCAGCTGGACCCCGGCCGACCGGGAGATCGTCAAGCAGGCCGCCATCGACGCGGGCAAGGAGCAGATCGCCATCGCCCGCAAGGGCTTGGTGGAGGCCGACACCCCAAAACCCCAAAACCCCTAATATTTGAAAATAATTAATATTCATATTCATTTATTAACATTTATTTTAATTTAATACTAAATTAACATTAACACTAATAAATATTATTTGATTAAATTTTATTAAATTTTATAAAATTAATGAATTAATTTCAAAATAATATTCAAAAGAACTAATGTTTAGGTAGAGAAGTAATCATTTATATTGATTTATCATTCCTACATAATGACTAATACTTCCTCCTTTTAATCAATGTCTTTTTATCATCTATTGGAGATGCTGAAGTATTAA
>JBHIWE010000121.1:0-13177 GCA_041987645.1 Acidovorax sp.
GGCTGAGCGAGCCGGCGCGGCTGGGCGGCAACCCGCGCTGCTGCCTCGTGCGGCCAGCCCGTGCGCGGGGTGAGGGCAATGGGGGCGGCGCCCGCTACTGCCGGAACGAACGTGCAGGTCGCGCTCAGCGCGTTTCCCAGCCGCCCATGTGCTGCTGCGCGATCTGGCTGAGCGCCGTGATCCACGGCGCGCCATCGTTCATGCAGGGGATGTAGCGGAATTCCTGCCCGCCGGCGTGCAGGAAGGCTTCGCGCGCTTCCATGCTGATTTCTTCCAGTGTCTCCAGGCAATCGCCCGTGAAGCCCGGGCACATCACGTCGACGCGGCGTGTGCCGGCCTGCGCCATGGCGACGAGCGTGGGCTCGGTGTAGGGCTCCAGCCACTTCGCGGGGCCGAAGCGCGACTGGAAGGTCAGGCGCCATTGGTCAGGCTGCAGATCCAGCGCCTCGGCCAGCAGGCGTGCGGTGGTCTGGCATTCGGCCTGGTAGGGGTCGCCCAGGCGCACATTGCGTTCGGGAATGCCGTGAAAGCTCATCACCAGCTGTTCGGCCGGGCCGCCTTCGCGCGCCCAGTGGGCGCGCACGCTCTGCGCCAGCGCGTCGATGTAGGCCGGGTGGTCGTGGTAGCTGTTGATGAAGCGCAACTCGGGAAAGCGCCTCTGGCGCCGGGCCCAATCGGTCACGTCGTCCACCACGCTGGCCGTGGTGGTGGCTGAATACTGCGGATAGAGCGGCAGCACCAGCACGCGGTCCACGCCTTCGTCCTGCAGGGCCTGCAGCTGCGAGGCGATGGAGGGCTTGCCGTAGCGCATGGCGTGACGCACGGCCACGCGTTGGCCCGCTTCGCCCAGCCAGCCGCGCAGCATCGTGGCCTGGCGCTGCGTCCATACCGCCAGGGGCGAGCCATCGGGGGTCCAGATGCTGGCGTACTTGGCGGCCGACTTGGCCGGCCGAACGCGCAGGATGATGCCGTGCAGGATGGGAAGCCAGGCGATGCGCGGGATCTCCACCACGCGCGGATCGCCCAGGAACTGCGCCAGATAGCGGCGCAGCGCCGGCGCCGTGGGCTCGTCGGGCGTGCCCAGATTGCACAGCAGCACGGCGGTGCGGACGGGTGATGTATTGGAGCTGCGGTCTGCGTGGGCGGGTGGGGCTGAAGTCATGGATATGTGGGAAGGTGGCACCAGAACGGTTGCGCTATTCTCGACCACCATGCTCGACACCGCCCGCATTCGCGCCATCACCCTGGATCTTGACGACACTCTTTGGCCCGTCTGGCCCGCCATCGGGCGGGCAGAGGTCGTGCTGCGCGAATGGCTTCAGCCGCGCGCGCCGGCCACGGCTGCGCTGCTGGCCGATGCGCAGGCGGCTGCTGCCATCCGCTCCGGCGTGTTGCAGGCCCACCCGGATTGGTCGCACGATTTGAGCGCGCTGCGCCGCGAAAGCATCCGCACCGCGCTGCAGCGCTGCGGTGAGGACGAAGCCCTGGCGGATGGCGCCTTCGAGGTGTTCTTCGCTCAACGCCAGCGCGTGGACCTGTATGACGACGCCATCGCTGCCCTGGACTTCCTGGCGGCGCGTTACCCGCTGCTGGCCGTGAGCAACGGCAACGCGCATCTGGAGGTGATCGGCCTGGACCATTACTTCCGTGGCAGCCTCAAGGCGCGCGAATTCGGCATCGCCAAGCCCGACGCGCGCATCTTCCACGCCGCCGCGCAGTGGCTGGAGGTGGAACCCGCCGCCGTGCTGCATGTGGGCGACGACGCGCTGCTGGATGCGCACGGTGCGTTGCAGGCCGGCATGCAGGCCGTGTGGATCAACCGGCAGGCCGAGCCCTGGCCGCATGCCGGCCCCCAGCCGGCCACGGTCGCCGACCTGACGGGGCTGTGCCGGCTGCTGGGCGCACCACAGGGCTGAGGGTAGGCCCATCTCTCCTGGGGTATTGCTATTAAAAATATAGCTATATGCCAAGGTGAATCAAGCGCTACAGGCTTATTGGCCGCCTAAACGCCTAGGAAACTGCGCAGCGCAGCCAGCGTTTCCTCGGGCGCTTCCGTCATCTGGCTGTGGCCTGCGGGCAGCATCTCCACCGCTACAGCAAGCCCGCGCGCCTGGGCTGCGGCGATCAGGCCCTGCGCGGCGCGCGGCGCCGTCATCTGGTCCGAACGGCCCAGCGCGAACAGCACCGGGCACGCGAGGGCGGCGATGGCCGCCTCCGCGCCCGCATAGCGATCGCAGGCCACGAAGCCCCGATGGAACACGTTGACCTGTGGATTGCTGCGCAGCACGCGCCGGCCCAGCGCCATGCCGGCGCCGAAGGTCCAGAACCCGCCGCCCGAGGGCGAGGCCAGGCCGCTGCGCGAGAACACGTTGACCATGCGCAGCGCCTTTTCGGGCTCGTGGAGTGCGGCGTCGATCAGCGCCGGCGAGACCTTCATCGGATAGGCCGTGCCCACCAGCGCCAGGTGCGTGGCCGCCGTGCCCAGACGCGCCGCAGCTTCCAGCGCGATCAGCGAGCCCCAGCTGTGGCCGACGAGGGCGGCGCGCTCC
Organism: Acidovorax sp.; assembly: GCA_041987645.1. Classification (GTDB taxonomy): domain Bacteria; phylum Pseudomonadota; class Gammaproteobacteria; order Burkholderiales; family Burkholderiaceae_C; genus Paracidovorax. The sequence continues at coordinate 2,550 of JBHIWE010000121.1, forward strand.
ACGCCCAGCGCACGCAGCAGGGCGAGCATGGAATCGGCCGCCTGTTCCACGCTTTCGGGCGCATCGCCGCCGCTGCGGCCGTGGCCGGGCAGATCGACGGCCAGCACGTTCCAGCCGTGGTGGGCCAGGTGCCGGCTCTGGAAGCCCCAGACGCTGTGGTCGTTGAGCACGCCGTGGATCAGCACGGCCGTGGGCCGCGCCGCATCGAAGGGTTTGCCGCCGGTGTAGCAATAGGTGGCGGCGCCGTTGACGGTGACTAGCATGGCGTCAGGCCCCCGCTTTCTCGGCCGCCTTGAGCGCCCGTTTCAGGTCGTCGATGAGGTCGTCGGCATCTTCGAGCCCGATGGACAGGCGTATCGTGCCCTGCGAGATGCCGGCCTGCGCCAGCGCCTCGTCGCCCATACGGAAGTGGGTGGTGCTGGCCGGGTGGATCACCAGGCTGCGGCAGTCGCCCACGTTGGCCAGGTGGCTGAAGACCTTCAGCGCCTTGATGAAGGCCTTGCCCTGGGCGCGGCTGCCCTTGAGGTCGAAGCTGAACACCGAGCCTGCGCCGCGCGGCAGCAGCCGCTGCGCCAGCGCATGGCTGGGGTGGGATTCCAGCATCGGGTGGCCCACGCGGGCGACGAACGGGTGCGCCGCCAGGCATTCGACCACCCGCTGCGTGTTGCGCATGTGGCGCTCCATCCGCAGCGGCAGCGTCTCGATGCCTTGCAGGATCAGCCATGCGGTGTGCGGGCTCATGCAGGCGCCGAAGTCGCGCAGGCCCTCGCGGCGCGCGCGCAGCAGGAAGGCGCCGACGGTGGATTCCTCGCTGAACACCATGCCGTGGAAGCCCTCGTAGGGCGCCGTCAGCTCCGCGAAGCGGCCGGCCGTGCGCGGACCCTCCCAGTCGAAGCTGCCGCCATCGACCACCACGCCGCCGATCACCGTGCCGTGGCCCGAGAGGAACTTGGTGGCCGAGTGATAGACCAGGTCCGCGCCATGCTCGAAGGGCTTGATGAGCCAGGGCGAGGTCAGGGTGGAATCGACCAGCAGCGGCACACCGGCTTCGTGCGCGATGGCGCTCACGGTGGGAATGTCCAGCACGTCGAGCCCGGGGTTGCCCACGGTCTCGCCAAAGAAGAGCCTGGTGTGGGGGCGCACGGCGGCGCGCCAGCCGTCGATGTCGCCGGGCCGCACGAAGGTGGTCTCGATGCCGAAGCGCGCCAGCGTGTAGTGCAGCAGGTTCTGCGAGCCGCCATAGAGCGCCGTGCTGGCCACGATGTGGCTGCCAGCGCCCATCAGCGTGCAGATCGCCAGATGCAGCGCGGCCTGCCCGCTGGCCACGGCAATGGCGCCCACACCGCCTTCAAGCGCCGCCACGCGCTGCTCCAGCACCGCGTTGGTCGGATTGCTGATGCGGCTGTAGACGTGGCCCGGCCGCTCCAGGTTGAAGAGCGACGCGGCATGGTCGCTCGACTCGAACACGAATGAGGTGCTCAGGTGGATGGGCACGGCGCGCGCGCCGGTGGCGGGGTCGGGCACGGCGCCCGCGTGCAGCGCGAGCGTGTCGAAGCCGGGGTCTGAGTAACCGGGCATGGTGTTCGTGTCTCCTTCTGTACTTCTGTGTCTGGCCTCGGTTTATTGTGGGCTATATTCTTTCGCTACCCATCCGCCATCCGCGCGGGCCTGCATCCCTGGAGACACCCATGAAAGTCAGCGACATCCTTCGCGTCAAAGGCAACACCCTCTACACCGTCACGGCGGACGAGCCGCTGGCCGCGGCGGCGCAGGTGATGTCCGAGAAGGACATCGGTTCGCTGGTCGTCATGGAGCATGGCGACCTGGTGGGCATGCTCACCTTCCGCGAGGTGATCCAGGCCATCGTCAAGAACGGCGGCAACCTGGGCACGATGCTGGTGCGCTCGGCCATGGACGATGCGCCGCTCACCTGCACGCTGGAAACCGACATGGACGAAGTCCGCCGCATGATGCTGGGCCGCCATGCGCGCTACATGCCGGTGATGGACCGCCGCATGCTGATGGGCGTCATCAGCTTCTACGACGTGGCGAAGGCCGTGGTGGATAGCCAGAACTTCGAGAACCAGATGCTCAAGGCCTATATCCGCGACTGGCCTGAGGAAAAGCAGGCAACCCCCTGAGCCGCTGGCGGCTTCCCCCTTCTCTCGCGCCTTGCGCGGGAAGGGGGACGACGCTGGTGGCCCGGCAAAGCCGGCTCCACGGCGTCTGCTGGCCTGGCCTGCTCCGCGGCCTTTCGACGATCGGGGCCGAGGTGGCGTAGCGGCAGCGCCCAGTGAGCATGCTCTGGCGTTCGTACAGGCGGCCTTGATGGCCCGGAGCGCCGCATGGCTCTGGGATAATCGCCGCCCATGAGCGGCAACACACTCGGCACCCTATTCGCAGTCACCAACTTCGGTGAATCCCACGGCCCGGCCATCGGCTGCGTGATCGACGGGTGTCCGCCCGGCATGGCGCTCACCGAGGCCGACATCCAGCGCGATCTGGACCGCCGCCGTCCCGGCACCAGCCGCCACGTCACCCAGCGCGCCGAACCCGATGCGGTGGAGATTCTCTCTGGCGTCTACGAAGGCCGCACCACGGGCACGCCCATCGCCCTGCTGATCCGCAACACTGACCAGCGCAGCAAGGACTACTCGAACATTGCCCAGAGCTTCCGCCCGGGTCATGCCGACTACACCTACTGGCACAAGTACGGCATTCGCGATCCGCGCGGCGGCGGCCGCTCGTCGGCCCGGCTCACCGCGCCCACCGTGGCAGCCGGCGCCGTCGCCAAGAAGTGGCTGGCCGAAAAATACGGCACGCGCTTTCGCGCCTGCATGACGCAGATCGGCGAGCTGGAGATCCCGTTCGAGAACTGGGACCACGTGCCTCACAACCCTTTCTTCGCGCCGGTGGCCGACGTATCGGCCTACGAGGACTACATGGATGCGCTGCGCAAGTCGGGCGATTCGTGCGGCGCACGCATCCGCGTGCAGGCCACGGGCGTGCCGGTGGGCCTGGGCGAGCCGCTCTACGACAAGCTCGACGCCGACATCGCCCATGCGCTCATGGGCCTGAACGCCGTCAAGGCGGTGGAGATCGGCGCCGGCTTCGCCAGCGTGGTCCAGCGCGGCACCACGCACGGTGATTCGCTCACGCCGCAGGGCTTCATTGGCAACAATGCCGGGGGCATCCTGGGTGGCATCAGCAGCGGGCAGGACATCGAGGCCTCGATCGCCATCAAGCCCACCAGCTCCATCATCAGCCCGCGCGAGTCCATCGACATCCACGGCCAGAGCACGGAAGTCATCACTAAGGGCCGCCACGATCCCTGTGTGGGCATTCGCGCCGCGCCCATCGCGGAAGCGCTGCTCGCTCTGGTGCTGATGGACCACGCCCTGCGCCACCGCGCCCAGTGCGGCGACGTGGTGCAGGAAGTGCCGCCGATCAAGGCATCGCTGCTCTGACGGCCCGATGCGCGCAGGCAGGCGGGGCCGCTCGGCATGGCGCCGGCCGGCCTGTCTGCACGAAGTCAAGAGGAAGTTTGTTGGGCCAATGTGCCCTTGGCGCTCGCAGATCAAGCGCTTCAAGCTATTAATTTAATAGCAAATCCGCCCTGGGACGGGGCAGGCCGCAGAGGCTACTTGCGCACCTCATCGACCAGCGCGCGGAACTCGTCGATGTCCTCGAAGCTGCGATAGACGCTGGCGAAGCGGATGTAAGCCACCTTGTCGAGCTTCTTCAATTCGCGCATCACCAGCTCGCCGATGCGGCTGGAGAAGATCTCGCGCTGGCCCAGGTTCAGCAGCTTTTCCTCGATGCGCTCGATGGCGCTGTCGATCTGCGTCGTGCTCACCGGGCGCTTGCGCAGCGCCAGCGTGAAGGAGCCGATCAGCTTGCTGCGGTCGTAGTCCACCCGGCGCCCGTCCTTCTTCACCACCGTCGGAAAGTTGACTTCCGGCTTCTCATAGGTGGTGAAGCGCTTTTCGCAGGCGCCGCACTGGCGCCTGCGCCGCACGAACTCGCCGTCCTCGGCCACGCGGGTTTCAACCACCTGGGTTTCAGGATGGCTGCAGAAAGGGCATTTCATCGCGCTGCGCTGCCGGCGGGTTGGCGCCGGCAGCGGTGGTGCGGAGCAGGGCGGCCGCGCTTCAACGGTAGACCGGGAAGCGGCTGGTCAGCGCATGCACCTTGGCGCGCACGGCGGCCAGGTTGGCTTCGTCGTGCGGGTTCTCCAGCACGTCGGCCACCAGGTTGGCGGTCAGGCGCGTTTCCTCTTCCTTGAAGCCACGGGTGGTGATGGCAGGCGTGCCCACGCGGATGCCGCTGGTCACCATCGGCTTTTCCGGGTCGTTCGGAATGGAGTTCTTGTTGATCGTGATGTGGGCCAGACCCAGGGCCGCTTCGGCCACCTTGCCGGTGATGCCCTTGGAGCGCAGGTCCACCAGCATGACGTGGCTTTCGGTGCGGCCGCTGATGATGCGCAGGCCGCGCTCGATCAGCGTCTCGGCAAAGACCTTGGCGTTCTTCACGACTTGCTGCTGGTAGGCCTTGAATTCGGGCGTCAGCGCTTCCTTGAAGGCCACGGCCTTGGCGGCGATGACGTGTTCCAGCGGGCCGCCTTGCAGGCCAGGGAAGATGGCGGAGTTGATCGCCTTCTCATGCTCAGCCTTCATCAGGATGATGCCGCCACGCGGGCCGCGCAGGCTCTTGTGCGTGGTGGAGGTGACCACATCGGCGAAGGGCACCGGGTTCGGGTATTCGCCCGCGACCACCAGGCCTGCGTAGTGGGCGATGTCCACCCAGAAGATCGCGCCGACTTCCTTGGCGATCTTGGCGAAGCGCTCGAAGTCGATGCGCAGGGCATAGGCCGACGCGCCGGCGATGATCAGCTTGGGCTTGCTTTCGCGGGCTTTGGCTTCCAGTGCGTCGTAGTCGATCTCTTCCTTCTCGTTCAGGCCGTAGGAGACGATGTTGAACCACTTGCCGCTCATGTTGAGGGGCATGCCGTGCGTCAGGTGGCCGCCTTCGGCCAGGCTCATGCCGAGAATGGTGTCGCCGGGCTTGAGGAAGGCCAGCAGCACGGCCTGGTTGGCCTGCGAGCCGGAGTTGGGCTGCACGTTGGCGGCATCGGCGCCGAAGAGCTTCTTCACGCGGTCGATAGCGAGCTGCTCGATCACGTCCACGTTCTCGCAGCCACCGTAGTAGCGCTTGCCCGGATAGCCTTCGGCGTACTTGTTGGTGAGCTGGGAGCCCTGCGCAGCCATCACGGCGGGCGAGGCGTAGTTTTCGCTGGCGATCAGCTCGATGTGCTCTTCCTGGCGGACGTTCTCGGCCTGGATGGCGGCCCACACTTCGGGATCGGCTTGTTCGACAAGAATATTGCGTTGGTACATGGCGTGGCAGTCCTATGAACTTGTGTCCCTTGAAACAAGGGCTGCCCAGGCGAACGGCGGAACGCAGGAAAGCAAATTCACTGCGGCACGCTTCCCAGTGGTTCACAGGAGAGTGCCTCCTGCAGGATTCCACGTCAGCGGCAGTGCCTGCAAAGGTCACCGCGCCTATCGCCAGTCGCGTACCCCGCTAGTGTAACTGGAGTGGGGTGCCGGGGTGATCCCCGGGGCATCGCGCGGCAGCAGGGCTGCGCAGGGAGCGCCGGCTCAACTGGCGGCGCTGGACAGCAGTGCGACCTTGTCGGTGGCGCTTTCCCCGTTGGTCTTCGTCGCCGCAGCGGCGGCGCCCACGGCGGGCGCAGGGGATGTGGTCGCCTTGGTGGACAGGATCGGTGATGGTGCGGGCTGCACGGGCATCACAGGCACCGAGCGGCCGTTGGCCACCTGGCGCAGGCGCAAATGCTCGGCCAGTACCTTGGCCGCATAGCCGCCGTCATCGGGCAGATTGGCCGCGCCCACGTAGTAGCGCAGGCCGCCTTCGATCGAACCGGCACGCGTGATGCATTCCTGCAGCACCTTGACGCCGACCCGCATGTTCGCTACCGGATCGAAGGCCGCGAAGTGGCCGCCGAAATTGTCGTACTTGTCCGTGTGGATGCGGGTCATTACCTGCATCAGTCCCTGCGCGCCGACGGAGCTCTGCGCGAAGGGGTTGAAGCTCGACTCCACCGCCATGATGGAGAGGATCAGCGTCGGGTCGAGCTTGGAGCGCGCACCGATCTCGTAGGCCTCGGACACCAGCACCGCCAGCGGCTCGGGCGCCACGCGGTATTTCTTGCTGAGCCAGTAAGCCACCGCTGCCTGCTCCTTGGGCAGATCCTTGGGGTTGCTGGCCGTGGCGCGCTCGCTGGCGGCCGGCTCGATCGGCGCGCCGAGCACGGCCACTTGGCGCGCCTGCAGCCAGCCCCGCAGTTGCTCTTCTCCCGCTTCTCGCAGATCGGGGCGTGCGGTGAGGGTGATGGCCGCGAAGGCAACGGTCAGCCCGAGAAGGGCGAACCCGCTGTGGGTGATTTCAAGAAAGCCGTCGGCGACATCGGATGCGAACGTTCGCACACCGGCCACCAATGTTCCTGACGCTGTCATTAGCTTTTCCTTTCTGAGTCGAGAGACCTATGAAGCGCGCTTCGCGGGGAAGCAGCGCCTGCCAGGCTTCTCGCCTGGATTGGTTCGCCATCAAATTCGTGCCGGGCGCAAGTGGCGCACAGGGGCAGCGAACTGACTTAGCCGGATTCGGCAGCGGGACATGAGGGTGGGGACCCTGCCCATTTTTTGGGCTGGCGGATTCTATGGGGCGCCTAAATGCTAGGTCAATACTAACGAATCAATTCTTTAGACTAAAAAAGTCTAAAAAAGCTGTTTAAAAAAACAGCTTTAAGGGTGCGAGCAACGGTTGAAAGCCGAGCGGAGCGAAGCCTCCGAGGTCCGTCAAAAAGTCGAGAAAACTGTTTGCATCGCCTGTGACTTTTTGATGAAAAAACCGATTGCGGGCGAAGTCGCGAATGGATTACTCTGAGCGTGCCTGAGTGCTTCAGGCCCCGCCAAGTGGAGCTCCACGGCCTTTTCGAGCGGCATGCAGTGCCCCGTCCAGGTTCGAAAAGTTTCATAAGGCCCACCCTGGAGGCAATACCTTGCCTCCCGCGAAGCCGACCTTTCTCTCGGTGACGCAAACCGATGGCAAGCGACCGTTGTGTCCGCCGTCAAGCCCGGTGTCGAATCTTTCGGCGCCGGGCTTTCTTTTTTGCGTTTGCTTACATTTTGCAGGGTGTTATCTCTGATGGAATCCCGGGTTTCTTCAGCGACTTCCCTTGTGCCCGTGCCTTCATTTCTTCGTTCTGAGCGCGTGCGCCGCGCTACTTCGCTCGTCCTCTGCATGGCCGTGGTGGTGGGTCTGCTGTGCCTGGCGGCGGCGTGGGGGGTGCCCTGGGCGCTCAAGGCGCAACTGGAGCGGCGGGGCTCTGAGGCGCTGGGACGGGCGGTCACCGTGGGGCGGGTGGACTTCCGCCCCTGGTCGTTGGAACTCAGCCTGCATGACGTGGCTATCGCCTCGTCCACAGGCACGGCTCCCCAGGCACATATCAAACGTATCTATATAGATGCAGCGTGGAGATCCCTGGGACGATGGGCTCCCGTGGTGGACGCCTTGGAGATCGACGCGCCCATGCTGCGCGTGACCCGAATGGCCGATGGCCGTTCCGACATCGACGATCTGGTCCGGCATCTGCTGCCCGATGCGGTGCCGACGGAGCCGGCAGCGCCTCGGGAGCCCGCCCGCTTCGCGCTCTACAACATCAGCCTCCACGATGGCTCCATGGAATGGACGGACGATTTCGCCGGACGGGTGCAGTCGGTGCAGGCGCTGGAACTCACGGTGCCGTTTCTGAGCACCCTGGCGGGCCACCGTGACGTCGTCGTCAAGCCGCGGCTGGCTTTTCTCTTGAACGGCAGCCCTTTCGAGACCACGGCCGAAGCCACGCCATTCGCGGCCCCGCACCGGGCCGCCGTGCGGCTGCAGGTGCGGCAGCTGGATCTGGCAGCGTTTGCAGCGCACGGGCCCCGCGGCATGCCGCTGCGGCTCCAGTCAGGGCGGCTCGATGCCGATCTGCGCATCGTTTTCGAGCAGGCGCATCAGGCTTCTGCCAAGCTGACGGGCAGTGTCGCCATTCACGAAGGCCAGGTGCTCGACGGCGAAGCCCGTGAAGTGATCGGTTTCGATGCGCTGCGCTTGCATTTGCAGGATGTACAGCCTCTGCAGCGCAAGGTGGTCTTGGAATCGGTCGAGTGGGACGGGCTGCGAGCGGAATTGCGCCGGGCCGTCGATGGGCGGCTGGAGTGGCCGGGCCCGTCGCGGCCCGTACCGGCCGAGCCGATGGCCGGCCCCCCAGTCCCCACGTCTTCGGCCGCCGGTGGCGCTGCCTGGACGCTGGCCATCCAGCGCGTCGCCGTGGCGAACGGCCGCGTCGGCTGGACGGACCGGAGCATGAATGCGCCCCGTTGGGAAGCCCGTCACGTGCAGCTGCTCACTTCCGATCTGACTTGGCCCCTGCAGCGCCCGGTGCGGTTCCGGGCCAGTGCCGTTCTTCCTGGCAAGGATGCGCGCCTGGCGCTGGCCGGAGAGGCCCGCAGCGGCGCCGGGCATGCCGCAGTGTCCGTGGCGGGGCTTCCGCTGGAGCCGGCCGCTCCCTATTTGCGTTCCTATCTGCGGGCCCGCTTGGGCGGCACCGTGGATGCTGACCTGGGGCTGGCGTGGAAGGGCCCGGCGATGGTGGCCCGGGTGGCGCGGCTGGCCGTCAACGGGTTGGCTTTGGATTGCGGCAACGACGCATCCGCCGCCGCACCGTGTGTCTTGGGCAGCGCTGCGGACACCAGTCGATCCGCATTCGGACGACAGTTGGAGGTCCGCCGGGTCGAGGCGACGGACGCGTGGGTGCACTGGCCGCAGCGCATGGCCTCGGTGGGGGTGCTGAAGGTATCGGAGCCTCGGGCCGTAGTCTCGCGCGATGCGCAGGGCCGCTGGATGTTCGAGGCGTGGCGCCAGCCGGCTGCGCCCATTGCTTCCGCGGCACCGAGCGGCGATGCGCCCCAGCCGACGGCCGCGAACCCCTGGCAGCTGCGCGTCGACGATGCCGCCGTGGAGGGCGGCTCGCTAGTCTTCCGTGATCAGGCTGCCGCGGGGGGCGCGGTGTCGGTGCAGCTGTCGTCGTTGCAGATGCGCGTGCGTGGACTGTCGCCGCCGCCCCTGCCGGGTGGCGGCGCAGTGGCGCCATCCCCCTTTAGCCTGTCGGCCCGGATAGGTTCGGGGCGATTCGAGCCCGGCCGGCTGAGCTACGACGGCACTTTGCGCCTGCGACCTCTGGAACTGCAGGGCAAGTTGCAGGCCGTCCACCTGCCGCTGCAGGCCCTGGAGCCCTATGTCGCCGATCGCCTCAAGGTGCGCATCGCGCGTGCCGAGGGCAGCTTCGCGGGTGACTTGCACCATGCGCAGGGGGCCTCGGGTGGATCGGTCACGGCCTTGCGGGGCGATCTGTCCATCGACGAAGTGCGCGTGACGGAGAGGGGCACCGCGGCATGCAGCGGCCCGCGCGGCGCCTGGCTGGACGGCGAAGAGCCCTGTGGCTCGCCTGGCGCCGATGACCTCCTGCGCTGGAAGACTCTTGGACTGCGCGGCCTGCAGCTGAAGACCGCCCCTGATAAGCCCTGGTCGCTGCAAGTGCGCGAGACCGCGCTCAGCGACTTCTTTGCCCGTGCGGTCCTGCAGGAGAATGGCCGCCTCAACCTTCAGGATCTGCTCCAGCCCATGCCCGGCCCCGCGAATGGCGGGAGTGGTCTCCAAGACGTGCCGAAGAAATCGTATGCCGAGGGTTCTTCGGTCGCCGCTGCTGCACCACGCATCAGTTTTGGACCCATCACACTGACCGGCGGCAGCGTGGCGTTTTCCGACCGCTTCGTGAAGCCGAACTACTCCACTGACCTGAGCGAGTTGGCCGGCCGCCTGGGAGCCTTTGCATCGGCCAGTACCTCGGCGCCGAGCGAGGAACCGCAGATGGCCGATCTGCAATTGCGTGGCAAGGCCGAAGGTACGGCTTCCGTCGACATCAGCGGCAAGCTCAATCTACTGGCCCGCCCACTCGCCCTCGACATACAGGGGCGCATGCGCGATCTGGAGCTGCCGCCGCTTTCGCCCTACAGCGTCAAGTACGCCGGTCATGCCATTGAGCGCGGCAAATTGGCCGTGGACGTGAACTACCGCGTGCGGCCGGATGGCCAGCTCACTGCCAGCAACCGCGTCGTGCTGCGGCAACTGGTCTTCGGCGATCCCGTGGAGGGGGCGCCGGCCAGCCTGCCCGTGCGGCTGGCGGCGGCCCTGCTGGCGGACGGCAACGGCGTGATTGATGTCGATCTTCCGATCAGCGGCTCACTCAATGACCCGGAATTCCGTTTGAGCGCTGTCATTTGGCGCGTGCTGGGTAATATGGTTCTCAAGGCAGTGACCTCGCCGTTCTCCTTGCTGGCCGGGGCCTTCGGGGGCAGGGGGCTCGGGGATGGCGTCTTCCGCCGGATCCGGCGCATCGGCGCCGAACATGTCGCTCGTCATCGACCCTCGCCCGCATGTTCCGGTGGAAGGCCGGCTGAGCGACCCGGGCGAGAACTCGTTACGGCTGCTTCCTTCCGGACCTG
>JBHIWE010000122.1:0-13113 GCA_041987645.1 Acidovorax sp.
GGCCGCCGGCGTGAACTACAGCGGCCTGGGTACCGTGGAGTTCGTTGTTGCCGGTGACGCGCACTACTTCCTGGAGGTCAATCCGCGATTGCAGGTCGAGCACCCGGTGACCGAAGAAGTCACCGGCCTTGATCTGGTCGAACTGCAACTGCGCATTGCCGACACCGGTATCTTGCCCCTGACGCAGGCCGACGTGCAGTGCAGCGGCCATGCCTTCGAGGCCCGGCTGTGCGCGGAAGACGCCGCCGCGGGCTTTTTGCCGGCCACCGGGCGGCTGCAGGTGGTCGATTTTTCGCGCGCGGGCGTGCGCATCGAGTCCGGGGTGGACAGCGGCGACGACATCTCGCCGCACTACGACTCGATGATCGCCAAGCTCATCGCCCATGGTGCCGACCGCGAGTCGGCGCGCCGGGCGCTGGTGGCCGGATTGCGCGAAAGCACGGTGATCGGCCTGGTCACCAACCTGGAATTCCTGCATGAACTGCTGGAATGGCCGGAGACCCGCGATGCCACCTTTCACACCCGCCTGATCGACGAGCGCCACGCGCAGCGCGGCGTGGTGGCGCCCACCGCGCCGCCGCTGGAGCACCTGGCTGCGGCCGCGCTGCACTGGCTGGCGCAACGGCGTGCCGAGTCGTCCGCGCTGGGCTGCTGGACCCTCTGGGACGGTTTCACGGGCTGGCGCCTGAGCAGTGGGCCGATTCAGGCCGCACCCCAGCCGGTCCTTGTGTTGAAGGCGGGCGCGGCGGAGTGGCCCGTGCGGTTTTCGATGCGCGATGACCAGGGCAGCAGTGCGCTGGTCATTGGCGAGCAAAAGGTGCGCGCTACGCTGCAGCCGCTCGCGGGCGGACGCTTCCTGCTGCAATGTGGTGGGCGGGCGCTGGAACTGACGATCCGGGGCGACGCGTGGCAGGCCGAGCTCGCCAGCGCGTTGGGCAGCAGCTTGTTCACGGCACGACCCTATCTGGGGGGGGGCGCCGGTGACGCTGCCGCCAGCGGTCAATTGGGCGCGCCAATGATGGGCAAGGTGGTGGCGGTCAAGTCGGCGGTCGGTGAGAAGGTTTCCATCGGCCAGACCGTGATCGTGCTCGAATCGATGAAGATGGAGCTGCACGTCATGGCGCCATTCGAAGGCAGCCTGAGCAGCCTGCGCTGCCGGGTCGGCGACATGGTTGAGCGCCACCAAGTGCTGGCCGAAGTCAGCCCAGCTTGATCGAAGGAAGTACAAGCGATGAGCAACTTGCCTACCTCCGTCGAGTTCCATGAGGAGGGACCGCGCGAGGGCTTCCAGATGGAGCCAAAAACCTATCCGCGGGCGGACCGCGCCGCGCTGATTGACGCTTTGAGCCTCTCGGGTCTGAGGCAGATCCAGGTTGCGTCCTTTGTCAGTGCGCGCGCGGTGCCGCAGATGGCCGACACGTCCGAATTGTTCGCCGCCATCATCAAGCGCCCTGGAACCCGCTACACGGCGCTTTGGCTCAACGACAACGGCTTCGAGCGGGCGCGCGCCTGTGAACAGGTGGATCTGGACGGCAAGCTGATGTTCTACACGACCGAGCCGTTTTCGCAGCGCAACAACAATTGCAGCGTGGCCGAGATGCGTGAACGCCAGCTTGGCTGGCTGGACCGCTACATCGCCCTGGGCATTCCGGTGGAAAAGGCCTACGTGATCACGGCCTTTGGCTGCAATCTCGGTGGCGCCGTGCCGCTGTCGGTCCTCACCGATCAGGTCCGCTGGCTGGTCGATGCCTGCGCCGACCGGCGTGTGCCGCTGCCGGCGGTCTACTTGGCCGACACCATGGGCTGGGCAAATCCCGAGGAGATCAAGCGCCGCGTCGGCGCGGTGCGCGCGATCGTGCCGGAGGCTCAGATCGGCCTGCACCTGCACGACACGCGCGGCGTCGGCGGTGCCAACGTTTATGCCGCCTTGCAAATGGGCGTGCGGCTGTTCGACAGTTCGGTCGCCGGTCTGGGCGGCTGTCCGTTCGCGGGTCACACGCACGGTGGCGCGGCCGGCAATATCTGCACCGAAGACATGGTGTTCATGTGCCAGGAACTGGGCATCGAGACCGGCATCGATTTAGAGGCGCTGATCGAGGCGTCCCTTCTGGCCGAACGCGTCATCGGCCGCACCCTGTCGGGCCGTGTGATGCACAGCGGCTCGCTCAAGGGATTTCGCGCCGGCCAGCGAATGCAAGAGATTTGTGGGGCGGTGCGCTGAATCACATGACAAGGAGAAGGTCATTGGTCGAGTACAGGACAAGGTCATTCTGGTGACGGGCAGTGCGATGGGCATGGGCCAGGTCCACTGCGAGCTGCCTGTCGCGGACATGAACGCCGGGATTGGCGAAACCGTCGCGGCGGGCGTTCGTCAGCGCGGCGGAGTGGGACCGCATGTTCAACGTCGACGTGCGCTACCCCTTTTTCGGCACGCGGACGGGGGTGCCGACGATGAAGCAGGCAGGTGGTGGCTCGATCATCAACATCCAGTCTATCTACGGCCGTTAGGCGCACCCTGTGCCTATGGGGCTTCCAAGGGCGAGGTACGGCTGTTCAGTATGGCCAGCGCGCCCTATCTCGCCCCTTTCAATATTCGTGTCAATTCGGTTCACCTTGGCGCCATCGAGACGCCGATGACCAAGGACTTGTTGAGCGATCCGGCCGATCACAAATCGCTGCTCGGCACCACTCCAATTGGGCGGGCGGTGCAGCATCAGGAAGTGTCGGCGGTGGTGCTGTTCCGGGGCCTCCGATGAGTCGTCCACCGTCATAGGTGCCGAGTTGGTGGTCGATGGTGGCTACGCCGCGGTCTGACCGCGCTTCAAAGGACGAAACAGGATGTCCGTGATTCAAACGCTGGTCGATGTGCAAGGTCCGGGCTTCCGCGACAACCTTGCACACCACGCGGGCCAGATCGCTCTTCTGCGCGCACGCCTGGCCGAGGTGGCCACCGGCGGGCGCGACGCGCACATCCAGCGCCACCGCGAGCGCGGCAAGCTGCTGGTGCGCGAGCGCATCGACTTCATCGTCGATGACGGTAGCGCCTTCCTGGAACTCTCGCCGCTGGCGGCCTGGGATCAGTATGGCAACGAGGTGCCGGGTGCGGGCATCGTCACCGGCGTCGGGATGGTGGCCGGGCGGCCCTGCATGTTCATTGCCAACGATGCCACCGTCAAGGGCGGCTCGTTCTTCCATGAAACCGTCAAAAAACACATACGGGCGCAGGAGATTGCCCAGCGCCTGCGCCTGCCCTGCCTGTACCTGGTGGATTGCGGCGGCGCCTTTTTGCCGGAGCAGGACCGCGTGTTTCCCGACAAGGACCACTTCGGCAACAGCTTCCACCGCCAGTGCCGCATGTCGCAGGCTGGCCTGCCGCAGCTCTCGGCCGTGTTCGGCGGTTGCACCGCGGGCGGCGCCTACATTCCCGCGCTGTCGGACGAAGTGGTGATGGTGCGCGGTAACGCACGCATTCATCTGGGTGGCCCGTCCATCGTCAAGATCGCGATCAACGAAGTGGTCGACGGCGAAACCCTGGGCGGCGCGGAGATGCACAGCCGTGTCTCCGGTGTCAGCGACCACCTGGCCGAGGACGAGCATCAGGCGCTGGCCATGCTGCGTCAGATCGTCGCCAGCCTGCCGCCCGAGCCGCCCATGGTGCCGCCGCTGCCGCCCAGCGCACCACGTTACGACCCGATTGAGCTCGATGGCGTCGTACCGGTCGACCCCAAACAGCCCTACGACGCGCGCGAAATCATTGCGCGGCTGCTCGACGGCAGCGCTTTCCACGAGTTCAAACCGTTGTGGGGAGATACGCTGGTGACCGGCTTTGGCGCGATCCACGGCCAGCCGGTCGCCATCCTCGCCAACAACGGCGCGCTGCTGGCCGAGTCGGCTCTGAAGGGCGCGCATTTCATCGAACTGGCCAACCAGCGCGGAGTACCGCTGCTGTTTTTGCAGAACATCCCCGGCTTCATGGTTGGCACCGAGGCCGAGCGTGGCGGTATTGCAAAGCACAGCGCCAAGATGGTGTATGCCATGGCCTGCGCGCGCGTGCCCAAGCTCACGTTGGTGGTTGGCGGCTCTTATGGCGCCGGCAACTACGGCATGTGCGGCCGCGGCTTTGAGCCCGAATTCCTGTTCGCCTGGCCCAGTGCCAGAGTTGCCACGATGAGCGCCGACATTGCTAGCAACGTGATGGTCGAGCTGGCGCGTTCCAACCTGCGCGGCCCGGCTGATGAGGCGCGGCTGCTGGATATCGAACGCAAGGTACGCGAGCAGTACGCGCGCCAGAGCGATCCCTATTACGCCACCTCCCGGCTGTGGGACGACGGTCTGATCGAACCCTCGGCCTCGCGCGACGTGCTGGGCCTGGCGCTGGCGCTGGCGGCGCGCCGTGCGTTGCCGAGTACGGCAACCCCTGTTTACCGCATGTAAGAGAACCTCTATGAACACCCCCACCTACGAGACCCTGCAACTGGTCGTCGACGCGCGCGGCGTAGCCCGCCTCACGCTCAACCGCCCCGACACTCATAACGCGCTCAACGCCACCCTGATCAGCGAGCTGCGCCGTGCCGTCGATTGGCTGGCCGTAGCGCCGGGCGTGCGCGCGGTGGTGCTCACCGGCACCGGCAAGACCTTTTGCGCCGGTGGTGACCTGGGCTGGATGCAGGACAACATGAAAAAGAGCCGGACCGAGCGCGTGGGCGAAAGCGGCGATCTGGCGCTCATGCTGCGCGCCTTGAACGAGCTGCCTATGCCCGTCATTGGCCGCATCAATGGCCCCGCGTATGGCGGCGGCGTCGGCATGATCTCGGTCTGTGACATCACGATCGCGGTCGATACCGGCATCTACTCGCTGACCGAGGTGCGCCTGGGCCTGCTGCCGGCCAACATCGCGCCCTACGTTGTGGCGCGCATGGGTGAAGCCAACGCCCGGCGCACCTTTCTGACGGCGCGCCGCATGAGCGCGGCAGAGGCGCAGCGCCTGGGCCTGCTCTCAGAAGTGGTGGCGGCCGATCAGCTCGACGCGGCCATTGAACGCGAACTCGCCGACCTGCTGCAGTGCGCGCCCGGCGCGGTGGCGGCCACCAAGAAGCTGGTGGCCTATGTGCAGGCGCACGATCTGCCCACCAACATGATCTACACCGCTGACAAGCTGGCCGACGCCTGGGAAACCGAAGAAGGGCGCGACGGCATTGCAGCCTTTTTTGGCAAGCGGCTGCCGGTGTGGCGGCAGGTCTGAGTGTTGGCATGAAGGCGTGCGACTGATGTTTAACACCCTCCTGATTGCCAATCGCGGGGAGATCGCCTGCCGCATCGCCCGCACCGCGCGCCGCATGGGCTTGCGCACGGTGGCGGTCTATTCCGACGCCGACCGCGAGGCGCTGCACGTGGCCCTGTGCGATACGGCCGTGCGCATCGGAGCACCGGAGGCCGCGCGCAGCTACCTTGATGCCGCTGCCATCGTGGCCGCGGCGCGTGCCGCCGGTGCGCAGGCCATCCATCCGGGCTACGGCTTTTTGTCGGAAAGCCTGGCCCTGATTGACGCCTGCGAAGCCGTCGGGCTCATTTTTGTGGGCCCCTCGCGCGAAGCGATCCGGCGCATGGGCTCGAAGATCGAATCCAAGCGCATCGCGCTCGGAGCCGGCGTGCCGGTGGTGCCGGGCTACCACGCCGACGACCAGGACTCTGCGGTCTTGCAGGCGGCGGCCGGGGGCATCGGCTACCCGGTGCTGATCAAGGCCTCGGCCGGCGGCGGCGGCAAGGGCATGCGGGTGGTGCGCAGCGCGGCTGACTTCTCGGCCGCGCTGGATACCGTGCGACGCGAAGCGAAGGCTTCGTTCGGCGACGACCGCGTGCTGCTGGAACGCTACCTCGACGAGCCACGCCACCTCGAAGTGCAGTTGCTGGGCGACAAGCACGGGCATCTGGTCCATTTGTTCGAGCGCGAATGTTCGATCCAGCGCAACCACCAGAAAGTGATTGAGGAAGCGCCCGCGCCACACCTGCCTCCCGCCGTGCGCGAGGCCCTGTTTTCGCACGCGCTGACGATCGGGCACGCCATCGGCTACGACAGCACCGGCACCATCGAGTTCATCCACGACAGCCGCAGCGGCGACACCTTCTTCCTGGAAATGAACACCCGGCTGCAGGTCGAGCACCCGGTGACCGAGTTGACGGTCGGTATCGATTTGGTCGAATGGCAGCTGCGGGTGGCCACTGGTGAGCCGCTCGGCTTCGCCCAGCCGGACCTGACGCAGCGCGGCTGCGCGATCGAGGCGCGTGTCTGCGCGGAGAATCCGGCGGCGGGTTTTGCGCCCGAGATCGGCGCCCTGATCGACTACCGCGAGCCGCGCGGCGAGGGCGTTCGGGTCGACAGCGGCGTGCGCAACGGCAGTTACGTTACGCTTTATTACGACTCCATGCTGGCCAAGGTAATTGCCCATGCCGACGACCGGCCGACCGCCGCACGGCGGCTCGCCACGGCATTGGACGACACGGTGCTGCTCGGCGTGCACAGCAACCTCGGTTTTCTGGCCGATCTGCTGCGCCATGACCACTTCGCGCAAGTACTCACCACACATTACATCGAACGCGCCTTTCCCACAGGCTGGCAGCCGCGCACGGACGATGGGCTGGCCATCGCGGCTGCCGCCTTGCACGGCGTGCTGATCAAACAGGCGACGGCCGGGCGCTCGGCCTGGCAGTCGCTCGGGGCCTGGCGCGCGGCCGGCGCTGGGAGTGGCACTGGCAGCACACAGGTGCTGCTCGAAGACGAGCAGCGCTGCGTGCATGAAGTCAGCGTCTCGCCGCAGGGTGACAGCTGGCGTGTGTGCGTCGGCGATCGGGAGTTGACCCTGGCGGCGGTGTTGGCCGGCGACACCCTGGCGTTGCAGCGCGACGGCCTGACGGTTCGCTTCACGGTGGCGGTGGAGCAGCACGCCAAGCAAGGCGAACGCGTGTGGCTCTCTGGCCCGAGCGGCACGTGGGCCTGGCGCCGGCTCGATCGCTGGCAGCGCGCACTCAAGGGCGCGGCGGGTGCCGATGAGCTGGGCGGCAATCTCCTGCTCGCCCCCATGCCCGGTCTGGTGACGCAGGTGCAGGTCAGTGTAGGCATGAGTGTGAACGCGGGCGACACGCTGGTGCAGATGGAAGCTATGAAGATGGTGCATACGCTGAGCGCGGTAGCGCCGGGACGTGTGGCCGAGCTGCGTTGCCGCGTCGGCGACGCGGTGCGCGGTGGTGATGTGCTGGCGATCATGGAAACAATCGAATCCGAGGAAAAGCAATGAACGAGCCGATTTATTTTGACGAGCAACACCGGCAGTTCCGGGACAACCTGCGCCGCTTTGTCGAGCAGGAAGTAGTGCCGCACGCCGCGCTCTGGGAAGATCAGGGCATGGTGCCGCGCGCGCTGCTGCGCAAGATGGGCGAACTGGGCTATCTGGGCATACGCTACGACGAAAAGTACGGCGGCTCGAAACTCGACACCGTGTACAGCGCCATCCTGGCCGAAGAACTCGGCCGTTCCACTTACGGCGGCTTCGCCGTGACGGTGATGGTGCACACCGACATGGCCTCGCCGCACCTGGCCAACTTTGGCACGCCAGAGCAGCTCGCACGCTACCTGCCGCCCATCATCGGTGGCGAGAAGATCTGCGCTGTGGCTGTCACCGAGCCCGATGCCGGCTCCGACGTGGCCGGCATCCGCACACGCGCGGTGCGCGACGGTGAGCACTGGGTCATCAACGGAAGCAAGATGTTCATCACCAACGGCGTGCATGGCGACGTGTACTTTGTCGCCGCCAAGACCGATCCGAGCGCCAAGGGTTCGCGCGGTATCTCGATCTTCATCGTCGAGAAGGGCACCCCGGGTTTTCGGGTCGGGCGTGCGCTCAACAAGAGCGGCTGGCTGTGCAGCGACACCGCCGAGCTGGTGTTCGAGGACTGCCGCGTGCCGTCCGCCAACCTGCTGGGCGAAGAGAACAAGGGCTTCTACCAGATCATGCGCAACTTCCAGAACGAGCGCATGGTGCTAGGTGCGCAGGTGATGGGCGAGGCCGCACGCGCGATCGAGCTGACGCTGGCCTATGTGCGCGAGCGCAAGGCCTTCGGCGCCACGCTGTGGGACAAGCAGGCGATTCGCCAGCGCATGGCCATGCGGGCAGCGCAGGTGGCGGCGGCCCGCCAGTTGGTTTACCACGCGGCCTGGCTGGACGCGCAGGGGCGCGACTGCGTCAAGGAGGTGTCGATGGTCAAGGCGCTGTGCGGCGAGCTGGTCAACGATGTGGTCTATGACTGCCAGCAGTTCCACGGCGGCTTCGGCTACATGCGCGAGGCCGCGATCGAGCGTATGGTGCGCGACGCACGCGTCCAAGCTATCGGTGGCGGTGCCACCGAGGTCATGCTCGAAGAAGTGGCGAAACGGTTGTGAACATGAGCACCTCTCGAGCTACTTCAGTCATTGACGGGTTGGTCGAGCTGCCTCTGAAGGAGGTCCTGCCCGGCATCCTGATGTTCACGCTGCCGGTGGATTATGGCATCGACCACGTCAACATCTACCTGATTCGCGACAGCGAGGGTTGGTGCCTATTCGACACGGGTGCCGATTGCGAGGCGGCGCGGGCCTTGTGGCTGCGCGCATTGGAAGGCCCGCTGGCGGCTGGCTTGACGCGCATCATCGTCTCGCACCACCACCCCGACCACCTCGGGCTGGCGGTGTGGCTGCACGAGCGCACCGGGGCTCCGATCCTGATGCGCGAGGAGGAGGTGGCGGTGGCGCGGCAGACGCACGTGGTCAGCATCGATGACCGCGCTTACTGTATCGACTTCATGTGCCGCCATGGGGTGGCGCCGGAAGATGCGCATCAGGTGGTGGGCGGGGTGTTGCAAAGCAATATGGCCTGTGCCGTGCCGACTCGCGTCGAGCCGCTCGAAGCCGGCCAGACCTTGCACATCGGCGATCATGCTTTCGACGTGCTGGTGCTTGGTGGACACAGCATTGCCCAAATCTGCTTGTACGAGCCCAAGCTGAAATTGCTGCTCACGGGCGACCAGTTGCTCGAGCGCATCACACCCAACATTGGTGTCTGGCCCTATGGCGAAACCGATCCGCTGCCACGTTACCTGGATAGCCTGCGCACCATTGCGGGACTGGACATCGAGTACGTCTTGCCAGCCCACCACGGCGTCTACCACGCCGGGGTCGAGCGCGCGCATGGACTGGTGGCGCACCACCAGAGGGCACTGCGCAAGTTCTTGGCGCGTCTGGGCGAGGGGGGCATGAATGCCACCGAACTCGGCTACGCCGTTTATGGCGCGCAGAGCGACCCGCTGCATGCTTACCTGGCCATGGGCGAAACCCTGGCGCACCTGCTGTGGCTGCAGCGTGCCGGCCATGTGCGCCATGAAGAAACGCCAGCCGCGACCCGCTGGTATCCGGTGACGGCGGCCAGCGAAGAGCCCACCCTCACCTTGTCTGGAGACATGTCGAGATGACAGAAACACACATCATCAAAGAAGAAGAAATCGCCAAGCGATGGCAAAAGTTCGCCCATGTGTCGCCGTATAACCGCGAACTGGGCTTCCTGCCGCACGCGGTGCACACCGACTGGTGCGTGCTCAAAGTCGAGTACCAGGAAGCACTGGTGGGCGATCCGCAGACCAGGGTTTTGCATGGCGGAGTCATCACTGCGCTGCTCGACGCCGCGCTCGGATTCGCGATCTTCGTCAAGCTGCCGGAGATACGGCCGATGGCCACGCTGGACTTGCGCATCGACTACCTCAAGCCCGCCACGCCCGGGCGTGCGATTCTGGGAGGGGCCGTTTGCTACAAGCTGACTGCAGAACTGGCGTTCGTCCGAGGCGCTGCTTACCACGACAAGCCGGACGACCCAATTGCCACCGCCGTCGGCATTTACATGTTTACTTCCGGGCGACCGGTATTGCGCAACGAGGATGTGCCACGATGAAATGGACCGAACAAATTGACCATGCGCGCGCCCAGGGTGACTGGAGCGAAGTGATCCGGGCGGTGCCCTTTGCGCGTTTTCTGGACTTGCGCATCGATGTCAAGGGCGAGGAGTTCACCTGCGTCCTACCATTCCAGGAAAAACTGATAGGCAACCCCATCCTGCCGGCTCTGCATGGCGGAGCCACCGGGGGGTTTCTGGAGTGCGCCGGATTGTTCTACCTGCTGTGGCACATGGACAGCCGGGACTTGCCCAAGACCATCGATTTCAACATTGATTACCTGCGCTCGGGCCGTCCGCAGGACACCTATGCCAACGTCGTGATGGTCAAGCTGGGCCAGCGTGTGGCGAATCTGCGCATCCAGGCATGGCAATCCAGCCCCGATAAGCCCATCGCCCTTGGCCACGGCAATTTCATGCTGCGTGCCTGAGCTCATTACGAAGGAGACAAATCCATGAGCCAATCTGTTTACAAATCCGTGTTTCGCCCCGGCCTCTTTGCCGGTCAGACGGTGATCGTCACCGGCGGTGGCAGCGGCATCGGCCGCTGCACTGCGCACGAGTTGTCCAACCTGGGCGCCAGCGTGGCGCTGGTGGGCCGCAAGATCGAGAAGCTGCAGGCGGTGCAGGCCGAGATCGAAGCGGCGGGTGGCAAAGCCAGCATCCATGTCTGCGACATCCGCGACGAGCCGGGCGTCAAGGACCTGGTTGCCGACGTGATTGCGCAGCACGGCCGGATCGATGGCCTGGTCAACAACGCCGGCGGCCAGTACCCGCAGCCGGTCAAGGACATCAGCCTCAAGGGCTGGGAGGCGGTGGTGCGCAGCAACCTGACCGGAGGCTTTCTAGTCTCCCGCGAGGTCTACACGCAGTGGATGGAGGCGCACGGCGGCTCCATCGTCAACATCATCGCCGACATGTGGATGGGCATGCCCACCATGGGACACAGCGGCGCCGCGCGCGCCGGCATGCTGTCGTTCACCGAAACGGCGGCCTGCGAATGGGGCGAGTCGGGCGTGCGCGTCAACGCGGTGGCGCCGGGCTTTGTGGCCAGCAGCGGCTTTGACACCTACGAACCCGAGATGCAGGCCAAGTTCCGCATTTTGATGAAGAGTGTGCCGCTGCAGCGCTATGGCACCGAGGCCGAAGTATCGGCGGCCATCGTGTTCCTGCTGTCCGAGGCGGCGGCCTACATCACCGGCTCCTTCATCCGCGTCGATGGCGGTGTGCCCAATGCCCGTCAGACCTGGAAGCTGAAGCCGACGGATCGCTCCAAACCCTTCAACGGCTTTGCCCTGGCCAAGCCGCCGAAGTGCCTGAGCGCCAAGGATGAATGACATGGACGCGACGACGCAAACCACAAACACGAACGATCCGTCGGCTTATCTCGCGCCCGGCCGCTACGTGGACAGCGATCACCCGGCGGTGATCGCGTTCGCGCGCCGGGTGGCCGACCCCGGCCTGACGCCGCGCGAGATCGCGGTCAAGCTCTATTACGCCGTGCGCGACGAGTTTCTCTACGACCCCTACTACTTTGACACCACGGTCGAGGGCTTGAAGGGCAGCCACGTGATCGAGG
Organism: Acidovorax sp.; assembly: GCA_041987645.1. Classification (GTDB taxonomy): domain Bacteria; phylum Pseudomonadota; class Gammaproteobacteria; order Burkholderiales; family Burkholderiaceae_C; genus Paracidovorax. The sequence continues at coordinate 11,551 of JBHIWE010000122.1, forward strand.
CTGGGCGTGGCTTTTGCGTGCCCAAGGCGGCGTTGCTGGCAGCGGCTGCCCGTGTGCTGGGCGTGCCGGCACGGGTGGGCTATGCCGACGTTCGCAACCACCTGACCAGCAAACGCCTGCAAGACCTGATGGGCACCGACTTGTTTGTCTTTCATGGCTACACCGAGCTGTGGGTCGACGGCCAGTGGCTCAAGGCAACGCCCGCTTTCAACCGCTCCTTGTGCGAGAAAGCCGGTATCCACCCGTTGGAGTTCGACGGCAGCGCCGATTCGGTCTTTCATGAATTTGATGTCAGCGGCCGACGTCACATGGAGTATGTGCAGGACCGCGGCGCCTACGCCGATCTGCCGCGCGAGGAACTGCTGGCCACGTGGCGCGAGCACTACAAGAGCTTCGCCGACTGGGGTCAGGTTGCAGGCAATGGTGCCGACTTTGAACAAGAAGTGGGCTCGGGATCGTGATCACCATGAAGTGAGTTGACAAAATTTTTAAACAGCCAAAAAGAGATAGCCATGAACCTGAGCAAATCGAAATTCACAAACGCGTTGAGCGATCCTCGGTCCGGGCTTCAGCTTCGGCTGCCAAACGTGCGGGCAACCCTGCAAACTGTGCAGGTTATTGCCGCGCTTTGTGTGACGCTGTTGGGGACCGGGCTTGCGCGAGCAGAGACTGGCGTAACAGCACAGACCGTCCTGATCGGTCAGAGTGTGTCGCTGACCGGGCCGCTTGCAGAAATCGGCAACGATTTCAGCGAAGGTTTCAAGGCGTACATCGACGAGGTGAACCGCCGTGGCGGGGTCTTCGGCCGCCGGTTGAAGCTCGTGCTAATGGACGACGGGTATGTTCCCCAACGATCACTGGCCAATACCGAAAAATTGATTGGTGAGGACAAGGTATTCGCGCTGGTCGGGAACCTGGGAACGGCCAATGTCACCGGTGTGCTGCCGCTACTGGAGCAACACCGTGTGCCATAGTTTGCGCCGTTCACGGGAGCAGACAGCCTGCGCCGCACGCCGAACCGGTATCTGTTCACCGTGATGGCTTCGTACGGTAGTGAAACAGAAAAAATGGTTCAGCATTTGACGACGACAGGGATCAAGTCCATCGCCGTCGCATACCTGAACAACGCTTTCGGACAGGAGGGGCTTGCGGGCGTGCAGGCGGCTATGAAGGACCGACAAGTAGCCCCGATAGCGAGTGCGGCGATTGCGACGGACGCTCGGGACGCCGCAGTTGCGGCGCAAACAATTGCTCTCGCGCGACCGCAAGCGGTCATTTTGACGACGGCCGGCAAGGCGACGATCGAATTCATTCGCGAGTTTAAGAAGACCGGAGTAGCAGCACAACTGCTGCTGCTGTCGGTGGCGGACACCAATCTCCTGGTCAATCAGTTCGGCAAGGACGCGACTGGCATCATCGTCACCCAGACGATGCCGGCGCCGTTCTCCAACAAGCTCGGCGTGTCGCGCGAATTCAACAAACTGATGAATTCCAACGGCAAGGACAAGCACGTCGGCTATGCATCCATGACGGGGTTTGTTTCGGCCAAAGCCTTCGTTGAAG
>JBHIWE010000123.1:0-13104 GCA_041987645.1 Acidovorax sp.
TACCGGTCGTCCAGATGCTCCAGGCCGGCCAGCAGCACGCCAGAACGCTTCTGTTCGGCGAACATGAAGTCCTTGATCTCGACGATCGAGGGCACCGCGTCCTTGGCGTTGCCGAAGAATTCGAGGCACACGGTGCGCGTGTGCGCCGGCATGCGGTGCACCACCCAGCGCGCGCTGGTGATCAGGCCGTCGCAGCCTTCCTTCTGGATGCCGGGCAGGCCGGAGAGGAACTTGTCCGTCACGTCCTTGCCCAGGCCTTCCTTGCGGAAGGTGCGGCCGGGGATGGCCAGCCGCTCGGTACGGATCGGCGTCCTACCGTCGGCCTCGAAATACTGCAGCTCGAAGGTGGCCGTCTCCACATCATGGATCTTGCCCATGTTGTGATCGAGGCGCGTGACTTCGAGCCACTGCGCCTCGGGCGTCACCATGCGCCAGCTGACCAGGTTGTCCAGCGCCGTGCCCCATAGCACGGCCTTCTTGCCACCCGCGTTCATGGCGATGTTGCCGCCGATGCAGGACGCCTCGGCGCTGGTCGGATCGACCGCGAAGACGAAGCCCGCGCGCTCGGCCGCATCGGCCACGCGCTGGGTGACCACGCCGGCCTCGGTCCAGATGGTGCCCACCTCGCCCTCGATGCCTGGCAGGCGGCGCATCTCCACCTCGGTCATGGCTTCGAGCTTCTCGGTGTTGATGACCGCGCTGCGCCAGGTCAGCGGAATGGCGCCGCCGGTGTAGCCGGTGCCGCCGCCACGCGGGATGATGGTCAGCTCGAGTTCGATGCAGGCCTTGACCAGCGCGGCCATCTCGGCCTCGGAGTCGGGGGTGAGCACCACGAACGGGTATTCGACGCGCCAGTCGGTGGCGTCGGTCACGTGCGAGACGCGCGAGAGGCCGTCGAACTTGATGTTGTCCTTGGCCGTATGACGGCCCAGGCGCTTTTGCACCTGGCGGCGCAGCTGGGCGGCCAGGGCGAAGGTGGCGTCGAACTCGGCGATGGCGCGGCGGGCGGCTTCGACCAGCTGGCCGACCAGGCGGTCGCGCTCCTCGTCTTCGCCCGGGGTGCGGCGCTTGCCGATCTCGGCCAAGCGGTGCTGCAGGGCCTCCACCAGCATCTTGCGGCGGCCCTCGTTATCCAGCAGGTCGTCCTGCAGGTAGGGGTTGCGCTGCACGACCCAGATGTCGCCGAGCACCTCATACAGCATGCGCGCGGAGCGCCCTGTGCGGCGCTCGCGGCGCAGCTGGTCCAGCACATCCCAGGCATCGGAGCCCAGCAGCCGGATGACGATTTCCCGGTCGGAAAACGAGGTGTAGTTGTAGGGAATCTCGCGCAGGCGAGCGGGCTCGGCGACCTGGGCCTGCAGGGTGGCCAGCGCTATCGGAACATTCATGGGGATCAACCTGGGTCGGGCTCGTGGGACGCCCGCTGTGCCTTGGGGGAGGGGACGGGATTTTAAGTCACCCGCCATCCAGGCGCTGCGACGCGGCTCCGTGGGCACCCGCCCGCAGAGCTTGCGGCGCCCCCTGCTCGACCGGATCGGCCTGCAGCCCGCCAATAGCGTGCGCTCTGCGCTATTATTTAAATAGCAAAAGGCCCCGCCCCACGTTCAGAAAAGCACCCGGCTGCGCAGGGTGCCGGGCACCTGGGCCAGCTTGTCCAGCGCCAGATCGGACGACTGGGCGTCGATGTCGATCACCACGTAGCCGATCTTCTCGTTGGTCTGCAGGTACTGCGCGGCGATGTTGATGTGGTTGTCGGCGAACACCTGGTTGATGGCCGAGAGCACGCCCGGCACGTTGCGGTGAATGTGCAGGATACGGTGCTTGCCCGGGTGCGCGGGCAGCGCCACCTCGGGAAAGTTCACCGACGTGATCGAGGTGCCGTTGTCGCTGTACTTCACCAGCTTCTCGGCGACCTCCAGCCCGATGTTGGCCTGCGCCTCCATAGTGGAGCCGCCGATGTGCGGCGTGAGGATGACGTTGTCCAGCCCGCGCAGGGGGCTCACGAATTCGTCCTTGTTGGTGCGCGGCTCGACCGGGAAGACGTCGATGGCCGCGCCCAGCAGCTTGCCGGACTTGAGCGCCTCAGCCAGCGGCTCGATCGCCACCACCGTGCCGCGCGAGGCGTTGAGCAGGATGGCGCCGTGCTTCATCGCCGCAATCTCGGCCGCGCCGATCATCCACTGGGTGGAGGGCAGCTCGGGCACGTGCAGGGTCACGATGTCGCTCTGCGCCAGCAGCGCCTGCAGTGAGGGCGCCTGGCGCGCATTGCCCAGCGGCAGCTTGTTGATCACGTCATGGAAGACGACGTGCATGCCCAGCGCCTCGGCCAGCACCGACAGCTGCGTGCCGATGGAGCCGTAGCCCACGATGCCCAGCGTCTTGCCGCGGATCTCGTAGGCGTTCTCGGCGCTCTTGAGCCAGCCGCCGCGGTGCGCCACGGCGCTCTTTTCGGGCACGCCGCGCAGCAGCAGGATGGCTTCGGCCAGCACCAGCTCGGCCACCGAGCGGGTGTTGGAGTACGGCGCATTGAAGACGGCCACGCCGCGCTCGCGGGCCGCATCCAGGTCGATCTGGTTGGTGCCGATGCAGAAGGCCCCCACGGCCACCAGCTTGTGGGCCTGAGCCAAGACCTCGGCCGTCAGCTGCGTGCGCGAGCGGATGCCCAGGAAGTGCACATCGGCGATCTTGCGCTGGAGCTCCTCGTCCGGCAGCGCCCCGGACACCAGCTCAACCTGCGTATAGCCCGCGCCGCGCAGCACCTCTACCGCAGACGGGTGGATGCCTTCGAGCAACAGGAACTTGATCTTGCTTTTGTCCAGAGAGGTTTTGGCCATGGCGATGAGGAAAAAGAAGGAAGAAGGGAAGAAAGACGGAGGGACAAGGGCGGCGACGGCCCGAAGGCAGGCGCAGGGGACGCGCCCCGCTCAGGCTGCAGGCCCACCGCGGCCCCGCTGGCCCGCGCCGCCAACGCCGCAGAGCCGAACCGGGCTGGCCAAATCATTGTGCATCGCACCAATTCCCTTAGGGCAGCACAGTATTCGGCCGCCCTGGGGAGTGGCAGGCCCTGGGCCACACCGTGACTTGTCACAATACCGACACGTCACCGACACGACTGCAAAGGCCGTCCGCGACGGGTTTCCCCCGTTGAACCGCCGGCCGTGGCATGTCACAACGTCACGGGGACGTCACGGAGTGCGCTATACGATGGCTGATCCGTGCCTTCCCGCACCATCCCCTACGCAGGAGTTTTCATGCAATTCAAGCACCTGGCACTGACCGCCGCCCTCGCCGCGTCGGCATGCCTGTCTGCACAAGCCCAGACCGAGATCCAGTGGTGGCACTCGATGACCGCCGTCAACGGCGAATGGGTGAACGATCTGGCCAAGCAGTTCAACGAGAGCCAGAAGGACTACAAGATCGTGCCCACCTACAAGGGCACTTACGACGAATCGATGACAGCCTCGATCGCCGCCTTCCGCGCCGGCAACGCGCCGCACATCCTGCAGGTGTTCGAGGTGGGCACCGCCACCATGATGGCCAGCAAGGGCGCGATCGTGCCCGTGGGCAAGGTCATGCAGGACGCGGGCGCACCGTTCGATCCCAAGGCCTACATCCCGGCCGTCGCGGGCTATTACACGGCTCCTAACGGCCAGATGCTGAGCTTCCCGTTCAACAGCTCCACCACCATCTTCTATTACAACAAGGACGCCTTCAAGGCCGCCGGCCTGCCCACCGACAAGGCGCCCGCCACCTGGCCCGAAGTGGTCGCCGCCGCCGCCAAGCTCAAGGCCGCCGGCCACAAGTGCCCGTTCACCACCGCCTGGCAGGGCTGGACGCAGCTGGAGAGCTTCTCGGCCTGGCACAACGTGGAGTTCGCGAGCAAGTCCAACGGACTGCAGGGCATGGACGCGCGCCTGAAGGTCGATTCGCCGCTGCACGTGCGCCACATCGAGAACCTGGCCAACATGGCCAAGCAGGGCCTGTTCGTCTACAAGGGCCGCGGCAACGTCCCTGAAGCCAGCTTCGTCTCGGGCGAGTGCGCCATGATCAACACCTCGTCCGGCTTCTACGGCAACGTGGCCAAGAACGCCAAGTTCGCCTACGGCCTCGCGCCCCTGCCCTACTACCCCGACGTGCCCGGCGCACCGCAGAACACCGTCATCGGCGGTGCCAGCCTGTGGGTGATGTCCGGCAAGAAGCCCGCCGAATACAAGGGCGTGGCCGAGTTCTTCAAGTTCATCTCGCGCCCCGAAGTGCAGGCCGCCAGCCACCAGCGCACCGGCTACCTGCCCGTCACCCTGGCCGCCTATGACCTGACCGAAAAGTCCGGCTTCTACAAGCAGCACCCGGGCACCGACGTGGCCGTCACGCAGATGATCCGCAAGGTGACCGACAAGAGCCGCGGCATCCGCCTGGGCAACTACGTGCAGATCCGCGCCATCGAGGACGAAGAACTCGAACAGGTCTGGTCCGGCAAGAAGACGCCCCAGGAAGCGCTGCAGAACATCGTCAAGCGCGGCAACGAGCAGCTCGAACGGTTCCAGAAGGCCAACAAGAGCTGATGCCGCGGGCTGCGGCCGGCCGCCGGCACGTCCGGCACCAGGTCGCAGCTGCCTTCTCGCCCCAACCCTCCCCGCGTGTGCGGGGAGGGTTTTTTGTCGTTCAACCCTTCACCCTGCAAGGATCGCAGCGTGCGGCCCTCGCGAGGGCCTTTCGCAGACATCATGGAAAAACGCGTCCGATTCAAATCCGCCTGGCTGCCGTGGCTGCTGATCGCACCGCAGATGGCGGTCATCGTGGTCTTCTTCTTCTGGCCGGCCAGCCAGGCCCTGGTGCAGTCACTGCAGCTGCAGGACGCCTTCGGCACTTCCACCGAATGGGTGGGGCTTGAGAACTTCCGGCGCCTCTTCGAAGACCCCGGTTACATCGATTCGTTCAAGACCACCGCCTTCTTCTCGGTGCTGGTGGCGACCAGCGGCATCGTGCTGTCGCTGCTGCTGGCGGTGTTCGCCGACCGCGTGGTCAAGGGCGCGATGTTCTACAAGACCCTGCTGATCCTGCCCTACGCCGTGGCGCCCGCCGTGGCCGCCGTGCTGTGGGTGTTCATGTTCTCGCCCTCGCTGGGCGTGGTCTCCTACGCGCTGGGCCACTTCGGCATCGACTGGAACCACCTGCTCAATTCCGGGCAGGCCATGGCGCTGATCGTGATGGCCTCGGTCTGGAAGCAGATCTCCTACAACTTCCTCTTCTTCCTGGCCGGGCTGCAGTCGATTCCCAAATCGCTGATCGAGGCCGCTGCCATCGACGGCGCGGGCCCCCTGCGCCGCTTCTGGACGGTGCAGTTCCCCCTGCTTTCGCCCACGACGTTCTTCCTGCTGGTGATCAACGTGGTCTATGCGTTCTTCGACACCTTCGCCATCGTCGATGCCGCCACCCAGGGCGGCCCCGGCAAGGACACCGCCATCCTCGTCTACAAGGTGTATTACGACGGCTTCAAGGCCATGGACCTGGGCGGCTCAGCTGCGCAGTCGGTGGTGCTGATGCTGATCGTGGTCGCGCTCACCGTCGTGCAATTCCGCTACGTCGAAAAGAAGGTTCAGTACTGACATGGTCGAACGCAGCCTCACGCGCGGCATCCTCGCGCACTTCATCATGGTGCTGGGCGTCGTCATCGTCGCCTTCCCCCTGTACCTGGCCTTCGTCGCCTCCACCCACACCGCGCAGGAGATCGTGCAGGCGCCCATGCCCCTGCTGCCCGGTTCGCACTTCTGGGAAACCTACAAGGCCGCGCTCTTCGGGCGCGACCAGGGCGCCGGCTCCACCGCGCCCGTGGCCCGCATGATGTGGGTGAGCTTCGTCTCGGCCATGGTCATCACGGTCGGCAAGATCGCCATTTCTCTGATGTCGGCCTTCGCCATCGTGTACTTCCGCTTCCCGTTCAAGGGCCTGTGCTTCTGGCTGATCTTCATCACCCTGATGCTGCCGGTGGAAGTGCGCATCGGACCGACCTACCAGGTCGTCTCCGACCTGGGGATGCTCAACAGCTATGCGGGCCTCACGGTGCCACTGATCGCCTCGGCCACGGCCACCTTCCTCTTCCGGCAGTTCTTCCTCACGGTCGAGGCCGCGCGCATGGACGGCGCCGGGCCGATGCGCTTCTTCAAGGACGTGCTGGTGCCGCTCTCGCGCACTTCCATCGCGGCGCTGTTCGTGATCCAGTTCATCTACGGCTGGAACCAGTACCTCTGGCCGCTGCTGGCCACCACCAGCGAGGACATGTACCCGGTGGTCATCGGCATCAAACGCATGATCGCCGGCGGCGACGGTCAGAACGAATGGAACATCGTCATGGCCACCGCCCTGCTGGCCATGCTGCCACCCGCGCTGGTGGTCATCCTCATGCAGAAATGGTTCGTCAAGGGGCTGGTGGATACCGAGAAGTAATCCACCCAAAACCCCTTGCAGCGCCCATTCCATCAACGCATACAGCTACGGATTCAATAGCAAAATGGCATCTCTTTCCCTGCGCAACGTCATCAAGCGCTACGGCCACGGCCCCAAGGCCAACCAGGTCATCCACGGCGTCAACGCCGAAATCGCCGACGGCGAATTCATCGTCATCGTCGGCCCCTCGGGCTGCGGCAAGTCCACCCTGCTGCGCATGGTCGCGGGCCTGGAGGAAATCTCCGGCGGCGAGATCGCCATCGGCGACCGCGTGGTCAACGACCTGGAGCCCGCCCAGCGCGACATCGCCATGGTGTTCCAGAACTACGCGCTCTACCCGCACATGACGAACTTCGAGAACATGGCCTATGGCCTGAAGATCGCCAAGGTGCCCAAGGACGAGATCCGCGCCCGTGTGGACAAGGCCGCCAAGATCCTCGAACTCGGCCACCTGCTGGAGAGAAAGCCCCGCGAACTCTCCGGCGGCCAGCGCCAGCGCGTGGCCATGGGCCGCGCCATCGTGCGCCAGCCGCAGGTGTTCCTGTTCGACGAGCCGCTCTCCAACCTCGACGCCAAGCTGCGCGCGCAGACCCGCCTGGAAATCCAGAAACTGCACCGCGAGCTGGGCATCACCAGCCTCTTTGTCACCCACGACCAGGTCGAGGCCATGACGCTGGCCCAGCGCATGATCGTGATGAACGGCGGCGTGATGGAGCAGTTCGGCACGCCCGAAGAGGTGTATCACGCACCCGCATCGACCTTCGTGGCGAGCTTCATCGGCTCGCCACCCATGAACCTGCTCAAGAACGCACCGGGCTGCCAGGCCGGCGCGGTGCTGGGCGTGCGCCCCGAACACCTGGACGTCACGGCCGCCGACGGCTGGGAGGTGCGCGTGGACAGCGTGGAGCTGCTGGGCGCCGAACGCCTCGTCTATGCCCGCCTGGGCGACGAGCAGCTCATCGTGCGCGTGGAAGAAGGCACGCTGCACCCGCAGCCCGGCGACACGCTGCGCGTGGCCCCGCGCCCTGACCGCCTGCACTGGTTCGACGCGGCCAGCGGCAAGCGGCGCTAAGCCACAGCCAACGCCACCGGCACAATCCACCTGATGCACGACGACGCCCCCGCCCCTGCCGCCCGCCCGGCCGCGCCCGCCTGGCCCTATCCCCGCTGGATCGCCCACCGCGGCGCCGGCAAGCTCGCCCCGGAGAACACGCTCGCGGCCTTCCGGCTGGGTGCCTCGTACGGCTTCCGGATGTTCGAGTGCGACGCCAAGCTCAGCGCCGACGGCGTGCCCTTCCTGCTGCACGACGCCACGCTGGCGCGCACGACCAACGGCACCGGCACGGCCGGCGAACGGCCCTGGAGCGAGCTGGCGCAGCTCGATGCCGGCGGCTGGCACTCGCGCGCCTGGGCGGGCGAGCCGCCGGCATCGCTGGCGGGCCTGGCGCGCTTTTGCATCGCCAACGGCTATTTGCTGAACATCGAGATCAAGCCCACGCCGGGCACCGAAGAGGCCACCGGCCGCGCCGTCGCCGCCCAGGCCGCACGGCTCTGGCAGGGCCAGGCGGTGCCGCCGCTGCTCACCTCGTTCAAGCCCGCAGCCCTCGCCGGCGCCCGCGACGCCGTGCCCGCGCTGCCGCGCGGCCTGCTCCTCGACACGCTGCCCGACGGCTGGCTCGATACCGCACAGCAGCTGGGCTGCGTGGCCATTGTCTGCAACCACGCCCTCTGGACGGCCGAAACGGTCGCCGCCGCGCAGGGCGCCGGGCTGCGCACGCTGAGCTACACGGTCAACGACGAATGGGCCGCCCAGCGGCTGATCGACCTGGGCACGGACGGCATCATCACCGACCGGGTCGATCTGTTCAGCCCGGCGGCGAACTGAGTCGAGCCCGAGGCGCCCGGCGGCCTTCCGCTGGCGAGCGGGCGGCAGCCAAGGCTCCGTGCTCGCCGGCATGCCACCACGGCCCCAAGGCATCGCACAATCCGGGGATGATTTCGCCCCGTCCGACCCGCATTCCCTGCCGCACCGCCTGCGGCGGAATTCCCACCGCACGCCCCCCCACCCCATTCCTCACCCAGCTCCTGGCCTGCCTGCTGCTGGCCATCGCCTTCCTCGGGCTGGGCGGCGGCCCGGCCCATGCCCAGCCCGGCGGGTCCAGCAGCGGCAACGGCAGCAGCACACAAGCACAGACGGGCAACGACGATGACGGCAACCCTGTCGACACGCCCATGCCGCCCAGCGTCGATGTGCTGCGCAAGCAGTTGGACGCCATCCCGCAAAAGCTCGCCGAAGACGACGACGGACGCAAGCTGCTGGGTGAAGTCAACGCCATCGGCACCGCAGCCGAGCAGCTGGCTACCAGCCGCGCCGCCGATCTGGCCGACATCGACTCGCGCCTGGCTGGCCTGGGGCCCGCGCCTGAAAAAGGCGCGCAGGCCGACTCGCCCGACGTGGCCGCTCAGCGGGCCGCGCTGACCAAGCAGCGCGCCGCCGTCGATGCGGAACTGAAGCTCGCGCGCCTCATCATGGTGGATGCCGAACAACGCGGCGCCGATCTCATCCGCCAGCGCCGCGAGCAGTTCCAGGCGGCGCTGACCCACCGCATCGACTCACCGCTGGGCCGCGTGTTCTGGCGCAACCTGCGCAATGCCCTGCCGGGCGATGCCGTCCGTCTCGAGTCCCTGGCGAACGAAGTGCGTACCGCCGTGCGCGCCGCGATGCAGTCCGAAAGCCGCGGCACTTTCCTCGCAAGCCTGGCGGGGGCGCTGCTGCTCGCGGTCGCCGGCACCTGGCTGGCCGAGCGCTTGCTGATCCGCCTGGTGCCGTCGCGCCTGCCGGGTGGGCGGCTGCGGCGCTCGCTGCTGGCGGCGGCGTCGGTGCTGGTCCACACCCTGCTCATCGGCCTGGCCGCGCAATGGTTCTGGAGCGCGCTGGAAGCCGGCGCCCCGCTCTCGGATTCCGTGGAGTCGCTGGCCGACAGCAGCGTGCGCTCGGCCGTGTTCGCCGCGGTGCTCATCTCGCTCGGCCATGCGCTGCTCCTGCGAAAGCGCAGCTCCTGGCGGCTGACCGGCATCTCCGACGGTCTGGCCACGCGCCTGAGCCCCTACCCATGGTGCATCGGCATCGTCGCGGCGCTGAGCGCGCTGGTAACGGACATCAACAGCATCATCGGCGCCAGCCTGGCCGCCGAGGTGTCCGTCCACGTGGTGTCGGCCTTGCTGGTGGCGGCCCTGATGGCGCTGGCGCTGCGCCATCTGCGCACCCCCTCGGCGCCCGCCGCCGCCCCTGCTGCCGGCGACGCTGACGGTGGGAATGCCGCAGATGCAGATGCACCGGCAGCCGAGCCCCGCCCGGTCTGGGTCGGCCTGGTCGTCGCCTGCGCCAACCTGGCCACGCTCGCCATTGCGCTGATGGTGGCCGTGGGCTACGTGGCGCTGGCCGGCACCCTGGCGCGGCAGATGGTGTGGACCGGCGTGGTCTTCGCCACCACCTACCTCGCCTTCCAGGTGGTGGACGACGTGTGCGAGGCGCTGCTGTCGTCCAAGAGCGGCTTCGGCGGCCGCCTGCACCGCGGCCTGGGCGTGGATGCCAATTTGCTCGACCAGGTCGCCGTGGTCACCTCGGGCGTGCTGCGCGTGGCGCTCTTCTTCTACATGGTGATTGCCCTGCTGGCACCCTTCGGCACCGGCCCGGACGAAGTCTTCCGCCGCGGCACCAATGCCGACCACAGCCTGAAGGTGGGCAGCGTGGTCATCGCGCCGCAGGCCATGTTCACGGCGATGGCCGTACTGCTCGCCGGCTTTCTCACCATCCGCGTCTTCAAGCGCTGGCTCAGCGACCGGTACTTTCCCAGCACCTCGCTGGAGCCGGGCATGCGCAGCTCCATCACCACGCTGCTGGGCTACGTGGGTGGCGTGGTCGTCATCGCCGTGGCGCTGGCAGGCCTGGGCATCAGCGTGGAACGCATCGCCTGGGTGGCCAGCGCACTGTCGGTGGGTATCGGCTTCGGGCTGCAAGCCATCGTGCAGAACTTCATCTCGGGCCTGATCCTGCTGGCCGAGCGGCCCGTGAAGGTGGGCGACTGGGTGGTGCTCGGCACGACGGAGGGCGACGTGCGCCGGGTGAACGTGCGTGCCACCGAAATCCAGCTGGGCGACCGTTCCACCGTGATCGTCCCCAACTCGGAATTCATCACCAAGACCGTGCGGAACATGACGCTCACCGGCGCCCCCGGCCGCGTGCTCCTGCGCCTGCCTGCTCCGCTGGATGTGGACGCCCGGCGCATGGGCGACCTGATCCTGGCCGCGTTCACTGCGCACGAGGGCATTCTGGACAATCCCGCGCCCGTGGTGCAGCTGGAAGACATCGTCAGCGGTACCCTCACCTTCCTGGCCATTGGCTACGTGAGCAACCCGCGCAACGCCGGCGGGGTGAAGAGCGAACTGCTGTTCTCCATTCTCGAATCGCTGCGCGAAGCCGGCATGGCGCTCTCGCCCCCGGCATCGACCAGTGTGCCGCCCCCCACGATGGCGAGCGCGCAGGCCCTGCCCACCGTGGCCATTCCCCAGCCGAAGGGGCCGGCAGGCGATCCGACGCCGGACGCTACGTAAACCATAGCAATACGCCTGCGCAAATCAAGGGCCTGCAATCCATTCCTGCCGGGATTCGGCCTTGCATAGCGCCCCACCCTGCGGCGGCCGGCCGGTGAGCAGCCGCAGGTCCGCAGGCACCGGGCCAGCCGTACGGTGTGGCCGTCGAGCGGCTGGCTAAGAGGGCGCCGGTACCGGTGCGGCGGCTCGGGTGAAGCGGCCTCCGAGGGCGCGCAAGGCCACGGCATCGAACCGCAGATCATGAAACTGCCCGGGGCGAGAACGGGCTGCGTGCTGGCGCCGAGGTGCCGGGCGATGGAGCGAAGCCTTGACTGGCTGGCAAGGCCCCGCAGGCTGTCGCGCAACGACGAGCGGCGACCGGAGTGCTCGGCGTGCGGCACCTCCCCGGTGTGTGCGCTGCTCATGTTGCCGGGGCAGCGCCGGGAGCGGAAGCCGGAAGTTCACACCGTGCCCCGGCCCCGGCTCAGGGAGTTTTTCGCTGCAAGCGCTCGCAGATCGGACGCAGGCAGCTATGAAATAAGGAGCGCCCCGCGGCAGGGCGCCCGGCCTCTACCGCCCGGCGCTGGGACAGCTCAATAGAGCTGAAGGCTGACCCAGTAGGCAATGGCCGCGACAAAGGCGCTGGCCGGAATCGTCAGGACCCACGCCCAGACGATGTTGCCCGCCACGCCCCAGCGCACCGCGCTGGCGCGCTGCGTGGAGCCCACGCCGACGATGGCGCCGGTGATGGTGTGGGTGGTGGAGACCGGAATGCCCAGCGCCGTGGCCAGGAACAGGGTCAGCGCTCCGCCGGTTTCGGCGCAGAAGCCGCCCACGGGCTTGAGCTTGGTGATCTTCTGCCCCATGGTCTTCACGATGCGCCAGCCGCCAAACATGGTGCCCAGCCCGATGGCCGCATAGCAGGCAACGATGGCCCAGGTGGGCGGAGAGGCGTCCGAAGCGGAGGCGTAGCCGGTGGCGATCAGCAGCAGCCAGATGATGCCGATGGTCTTCTGCGCATCGTTACCCCCATGGCCCAGACTGTATGCGCCGGCCGAGAGCAGCTGCAGCCGGCGGAACCACTTGTCCACCTTGCCCGGACGCGCGCGGCGGCAGATCCATGCGACGGCCACCATCATGAGCGAGCCCAGCAAGAAGCCCAGCAGCGGCGACACGAAGATGAAGGCCACGGTCTTCAGGATGCCGGCGGACACCAGCGCACCCGCGCCGGCCTTGGCCATCACGGCGCCCACGATGCCACCGATGAGCGCATGCGAGGAGCTGCTGGGAATGCCGTAATACCAAGTGATGAGGTTCCAGCTGATGGCACCGACGAGCGCGCCGAAGACCACGTGCGTATCGACCACGCCCGGCTGCACGATGCCCTTGCCGATGGTGGCCGCCACGCTCAGGTGGAAGATGAAAATGGCGACGAAATTGAAGAAAGCGGCGAAGACCACGGCCTGGCCGGGCTTGAGCACGCCGGTGGAAACGACGGTGGCGATGGAATTGGCCGCGTCGTGGAACCCATTCATAAAGTCGAACAGGATGGCCAGCGCGACGAGCAGGACCACGACCCAGAGGGCGGTTTGTACGGTTGCCATGGAAAGCTGTTGGGAGCTAGAGGGGACGACCGCTGCGCGTCAGGAGTTCTCGAGGATGATGCCCTCGATCAGATTCGCCACGTCTTCGCACTTGTCGGTGATGGTCTCGAGCAGCTCGTAGATGGCCTTGAGCTTGATGACCTCGCGCACGTCCGGCTCTTCGCGAAAAAGCTTGCTCAACGCGCTGCGCATCACGCGGTCGGCATCGCTTTCCAGCCGGTCGATCTCCTCGCAGGTCTTGAGCGCGGCCTCAGCCACGGACGGCTCCGCGATCTTGTCGAGGAGCTTGACGGCGTCGCGCAGGCGCTCGCAGCACTTGAGGCTGAGATCGGTCAGGCGGGTGATCTCTTCCGTCATGTGGCGCACATCGTAGAGCGCCATGGTTTCGGCCGAGTCCTGGATCAGGTCGGCCACGTCATCCATGGTGTTGATGAGCGAGTGGATCTGCTCGCGGTCGATGGGC
>JBHIWE010000124.1:0-13070 GCA_041987645.1 Acidovorax sp.
CCTGCATGAATCGCTCAAGGCCGGCGAGATCAATGAGCACCAGTTCTTCGCGGCCGAGGCCGGAATGTCGCGCTCGGCCGGCACCTGCAACACGATGGGAACGGCCAGCACCATGGCCTGCATGGCCGAGTCGCTGGGCACCTCGCTGCCCCACAACGCGGCCATCCCGGCGGTGGACGCACGCCGCTATGTGCTGGCCCACATGTCGGGCCGCCGCATCGTGGAAATGGCGCACGAAGGGCTCACGCTGTCGAAGATCCTCACGCGCGGCGCGTTCGAGAACGCCATACGCACCAACGCGGCCATCGGCGGCTCGACCAATGCGGTGATCCACCTCAAGGCTATCGCGGGGCGCATTGGCGTGGAACTCGAACTCGAAGACTGGACGCGCATCGGCCGCGGAACGCCCACGCTGGTGGACCTGCAGCCCTCGGGCCGCTTCCTGATGGAAGAGTTCTACTACGCCGGCGGCCTGCCCGCCGTGCTGCGCCGCCTGGGCGAGAACGGCCTGCTGCCCGCCCCCGATGCGCTCACCGTCAACGGCAAGAGCCTGTGGGACAACGTGCGCGAGGCCCCCCAGTACAACGACGAGGTCATCCGCCCGCTCGACAACCCGCTGATCACGGATGGCGGCATCTGCATCCTGCGCGGCAACCTGGCGCCGCGCGGAGCGGTGCTCAAGCCCTCGGCCGCCACACCCGAGTTGCTCAAGCACCGGGGCCGCGCCGTGGTGTTCGAGAACCTGGAGCACTACAAGGAACGCATCGTCGATGAGAACCTGGACATCGACGCCAGCTGCGTGATGGTGATGAAGAACTGCGGCCCCAAGGGCTACCCGGGAATGGCCGAGGTAGGCAACATGGGCCTGCCGCCGAAGCTGTTGCGTCAGGGGGTGAAGGACATGGTGCGCATCTCCGACGCCCGCATGAGCGGCACGGCCTATGGCACCGTGGTGTTGCACGTGGCGCCCGAGGCTGCCGCACTGGGACCGCTGGCCGCCGTCCGCGATGGCGACTTCATCGAACTCGACTGTGAAAACGGCCGCCTGCACCTGGATATCAGCGACGAAGAGCTGGCCGAGCGTCTGACCACGCTGCGAGGCGAAGACAAAGGGGGGCGTGGCGGCTATCAGAGGCTCTACGTGGACCATGTGTTGCAGGCCGATGAGGGCTGCGACTTCGACTTCCTGGTCGGCTGCCGGGGCGCCGCCGTGCCCCGCCATTCGCATTGACTGATGAACACCCCTCTGAGGCGCTGCACGCCTTCCCCCGGCTCTCGCAACGCTGCGCGTTGCGGGCAGGGGGACGCAGCCGTCGCTGCAGGGCGGCCCTTGCTCGGCTGCACTGGCTTTGGGCCGCGCCAGTCGGGCTGGCCGCGCGCAAAGCGAAGCGCCCGGCGGACCTGAACAACTCTTGAATTCGTGACCTTATGCCAGCAACACACTCTGCCCAAAATCCCCGCTACCGCGGCATCTTCCCTGTCGTGCCGACCACTTTCAACGAAGACGGCAGCCTTGATCTGGAGAGCCAGAAGCGCTGCCTGGATTTCATGATCGATGCCGGCGTGGACGGGCTGTGCATCCTGGCCAACTTCTCCGAGCAGTTCTCTCTATCGGATGCCGAGCGCGAGACGCTCACGCGGACCTCGCTGGAGCATGTCGCGGGCCGCGTGCCGGTGATCGTCACCACCACCCACTACGGCACTCGCGTGTGCGCCGAGCGCAGCCGCGCCGCGCAGGACATGGGCGCCGCCATGGTCATGGTGATGCCGCCCTACCACGGCGCCACCTTCCGCGTGCCCGAGGCGCAGATCCACGAGTTCTACGCCCGCGTGTCCGACGCGATCGACATTCCCATCATGGTGCAGGACGCGCCGGCCAGCGGCACGGTGCTCTCGGCCCCGTTCCTGGCCCGCATGGCGCAGGAGATAGAACACCTGGCGTATTTCAAGATCGAGACCCCCGGCGCCGCCAGCAAGCTGCGCGAGCTGATCCGCCTGGGAGGCGACGCCATCGAAGGCCCGTGGGACGGCGAAGAGGCCATCACCCTGCTGGCCGACCTGGACGCGGGCGCCACGGGCGCCATGACGGGCGGCGCCTTCCCGGACGGCATCCGCCCCATCATCGAGGCCCACCGCGCAGGCGACATGGACCAGGCCTTCGCGCTCTACCAGCGCTGGCTGCCGCTCATCAACCACGAGAACCGCCAGGGCGGCATCCTCACCGCCAAGGCGCTCATGAAGGCCGGCGGCGTGATCGCCTGCGAGGCCGGCCGCCACCCGTTCCCGCCCATGCGCCCCGAGGTGCGCCGCGGCCTGATCGACATCGCGCGCCGGCTCGATCCGCTGGTGCTGCGCTGGGCCCGCTGAGCTGCAAGCCATGAACGACTCCGCCGCCGACCTCCAGGGCACCCGCCTCGTCGCGCTCGACTGGGGCACCAGCTCGCTGCGCGCCTACCGCCTGGGCGACGGGGCCCGCGTGCTGGAACTGCGCCACCGCCCCTGGGGCATCATGCACCTGCCCCCGGCGCCCGCCGGCGCCGACGCCAGCCCCGAGGCCGCCTTCGAGCGCGCCCTGCAGGACACCTGCGGCGACTGGCTCGCCACCAACGCCGCCCTGCCCCTGCTGGCCTGCGGCATGGTGGGCAGCGCCCAGGGCTGGCGCGAGGCGCGCTACCTGCACACGCCCACATCACTCGGCGCGCTGGCCCAGGGCCTGACCCGCGTGGAGCGCCCCGGCGGCCAGCCGCTGCACATCGTGCCCGGCCTGCTGCAGCCCGGCAACCTGCCCAACGTGATGCGCGGCGAGGAAACCCAGGTGCTGGGCGTGCTGGCCCTGCGGCCCGCCGAGAACGGCGGCCCCTGGCTGGTCGGCCTGCCCGGCTCCCACAGCAAGTGGGTGGTGGCGCAGCGCGGCAGGATCGAGGGCTTCCACACCTTCATGACCGGGGAGGTCTTCGCCGCCCTGCGCGGCCACACCATCCTGGGCAAGACCATGGCCGCAGCAGCAGCACCAGGCGCGCCGGACGACTCAGCCTTCGTGCGGGGCGTGCAGGTGGCGAGCGGCAGCGATGCCGGCCTGGGCCTGCTCTCGCATATCTTCAGCACGCGCACGCTGGGCCTCACCGGCGTGCTGCCCGCCAGCGCCCAGGCCGACTACCTCTCGGGCCTGCTCATCGGCCACGAGATCGCCGCACTTGCCCGCGTGCACCCGCCCGGTGGCGGTGGCTCAGCGCCCGTCCAGCCGCTGCTGTGCGGTGAGCCGGACCTGTGCCGCCGCTACGCCCTCGCCCTGCGGCTGCAGGGCTTCGCCGATCCCGCCATCGCCGCCCAGGCTACGCCCACCGGGCTCTGGCAGATCGCCCAGGCCGCTGGCCTGCTGTCCCCAGGCGCGCCGCAACCTTCATCCGCAGAGAGCCTTGCCGCATGACCACCATTGACCACACCCTGTTCCACGCCATGCAACGCTGCGGCCTCATCGCCATCCTGCGAGGCATCCAGCCCCATGAGGCCGAGCCCGTCGGCCAGGCCCTGTACGACGCGGGCTTCCGCATCATCGAAGTGCCGCTCAACTCGCCTGAGCCCCTGGCCAGCATCCGCGCACTGCGCAACGCCCTGCCGGCCGACTGTGCGGTGGGCGCGGGCACCGTGCTGTCAGCCCAGGCCTGCGCCGAGGTGGCCGAGGCCGGCGGACAGATCATCGTCATGCCGCACAGCGACCCGGCCGTGATTCGCGCTGCCCGCGCCGCGGGCCTGGCCTGCGCGCCCGGCGTGGCCACCCTGACCGAAGCCTACGCGGCGCTCGCCGCCGGCGCCAGCCTGCTCAAGCTCTTTCCGGCAGAAGCCCTGCCTCCGGCCGTGCTGAAAGCCTGGCGGGCCGTGATCCCGCCCAGCGTAGCGCTGGCGCCTGTCGGCGGCATCGCCCCCGAAAGCATCGCGGTCTATGCCGCAGCCGGGGCCAGCGGCTTCGGCCTGGGCTCCGCCCTCTACCGACCCGGCAACAGTGCCGCCGACGTGACCCGCAAGGCGGAGGCTTTCATCCAGGCATGGCATGAGGCCTACGGCATGGCCCGCACCTGCGGGCAGGCCACGCAAGCGCCCGCGCCGCCAACCTCCAATGCCGCCTCCGTTTCCTGACACATCCCCCACCATGAAGATCACCCGACTGACCACGTTCCTGGTGCCACCGCGCTGGTGCTTTCTGAAAATCGAGACCGACGAAGGCATCGTCGGCTGGGGCGAGCCCGTGCTCGAAGGCCGCGCCCAAACCGTGGCCGCGGCAGTGGAAGAGCTGGCCGACTACCTGATAGGCAAGGACCCACGCAACATCGAAGATCACTGGACAGTGCTCTACCGCGGCGGCTTCTACCGGGGCGGCGGCGTGCACATGAGCGCTCTGGCCGGCATCGACCAGGCGCTCTGGGACATCAAGGGCAAGGCACTGGGCGTGCCTGTGTCCGACCTGCTGGGCGGCAACGTGCGCGACAAGATCCGCGTCTATAGCTGGATCGGCGGTGACCGCCCGGCCGAAACCGCGCGCCAGGCCCGCGATGCGGTGGACCGGGGCTTCACCGCCGTGAAGATGAACGGCACCGAAGAGATGCAGTTCGTGGACAGCTTCGACAAGGTCGAACGCTGCCTGCAGAACGTGGCGGCCGTGCGCGAAGCCGTGGGGCCCCACGTGGGTATCGGCGTAGACTTCCACGGGCGCGTCCACCGCCCTATGGCCAAGGTGCTCATCAAGGAGCTGGAGCCCTACAAGCTCATGTTCATCGAAGAGCCCGTGCTCAGCGAGCACCATGAGGCGCTGAAAGAGATCGCGCGCATCTCCTCCACCCCCATCGCGCTGGGCGAGCGGCTCTTTTCGCGCTGGGACTTCAAGCGCGTGCTGCAGGAGGGCTATGCCGACATCATCCAGCCCGACCCGTCGCACTCCGGCGGCATCACCGAAACACGCAAGATCGCCTCGATGGCCGAGGCCTACGACGTGGCCCTGGCGCTGCACTGCCCTCTCGGCCCCATCGCGCTGGCCGCCAACCTGCAGCTCGATGCCGTCTGCTACAACGCCTTTATCCAGGAGCAGAGCCTGGGCATCCACTACAACCAGGAAAACGACCTGATGGACTACCTCTCCAATCCAGAGGTATTCGCCTACCAGGACGGCATGGTCGCCATCCCGCGCGGCCCGGACCTGGGCATCGAGGTCAACGAAGACTACGTGCGCGAACGCGCCCAGCAGGGCCACCGCTGGCGCAACCCGGTGTGGCGCCACAAGGACGGCAGCTTCGCCGAGTGGTGAGACTCCAAAGCGCCCCATCCAGCCGGTGCTGAGCCGCGGCGGAACACGTCGCTGCAGAAGGGCGGCAGCAGGAGTTCCACCGCTGATTTAGCTGTCGTTCTGCTGACGAGACCGGACGGTCTTCGCTACCGTAGTCCGGCACCTACGGAGCCTGGCGGCACGATCTTGCAGGTCAGTTGTGCGCTGCAACAGAGGATGCGACACAGCATCTATGTTGGCCCAAACAAACCGCCCTTCCTCGCAGACACCGCCATCCGTCGGTGTCTCATCGCACTTGCGCCAATTTGAAAGCCTGGGCGCGCACGCCGCGCCAGAGGGCACCACGTTCGCGGTCTGGGCGCCCAACGCCATCCATGTCGATGTGATCGGCTCGTTCAGCCGCTGGCAGCCGCACCCCATGGAGCGACTGGCCGACGGCTCGGGCCGCTGGACCGCCAAAGTGGCAGGCGCCCGGCACGGCGACTTCTACAAGTACCGCATCCACACGGCAGACGGGCAGTCCCTCGACAAGGCCGACCCCTACGCTACCCGCTCCGAGCTCGCCCCGGGCACCGCCTCGCAGATCTGGCACCTGGACTACGCCTGGAGCGACCAGGCCTGGATGCAGTCGCGCGCGAAGCGCCAGAGCCAGAGCCAGAGCCAGAGCCAGAGCCAGGATTCGGCCATTTCGATCTATGAAGTGCATCTGGGCTCCTGGCAGCGGCATGAAGACGGCAGTTTCCTGAACTACCGCGAAGTCGCCCACCGCCTGGCGGCCCACTGCGAAACCATGGGCTTCACGCATGTGGAGCTCATGCCGGTGACGGAGCACCCCTTCTACGGCTCCTGGGGCTACCAGACCACCGGGTACTTCTCCCCTACGGCGCGTTACGGCGAGCCGCAGGACCTGATGGCCCTGGTGGACACGCTGCACCAGCACGGCATCGGGGTGGTGGTGGACTGGGTGGCATCGCACTTCCCCTCCGACGCCCATGGCCTCGCCCGCTTCGACGGCACGGCGCTCTACGAGCACGAAGACCCGCGCCGCGGATTCCACCCCGAGTGGAACAGCCTGATCTTCAATTACGGCCGCTACGAGGTGCGCGACTTCCTGATCGGCAATGCGCTCTTCTGGCTGGAGAAGTACCACTTCGACGCGATCCGCGTGGATGCCGTGTCGTCCATGCTGTATCTGGACTTCTCGCGCAAGCCCGGCGAGTGGATTCCCAATGCGGACGGCGGCAACCAGAACTGGGAGGCCGTGCGCTTCCTGCAGGACCTGAATACGGCGGTGTATGCCGCCTTCCCGGATGTGCACGTCATCGCGGAAGAGTCCACCTCGTGGAGCGGCGTCTCGCGCCCCGTGCACGACGGCGGCCTGGGCTTCGGCATGAAGTGGAACATGGGCTGGATGAACGACACGCTGCGCTACATGGAGCGCCAGCACATCCACCGCGCCTGGCACGGCGACGACATTCGCTTCTCCGCGGCCTACGCCTTCGACGAGAACTTCGTGCTGGCGCTCTCGCACGACGAAGTCGTTTATGGCAAGCACAGCCTGCTCATGCGCCAGCCGGGTGACGAATGGCAGCGCTTCGCCGGCCTGCGCACCCTCTACGGAATGATGTGGTCGCATCCGGGCAAGAAGCTGCTCTTCATGGGCGGCGAATTCGCGCAGGTCGAGGAATGGCACCACGAGCGCACGCTCGACTGGCACCTCTGGGCGAAATCCGGCCATCAGGGCGTCGCGCGCTGGGTGGCGGACCTGAACCGCACCTACCGCGCCCTGCCAGCGCTGCACGCCACCGACTTCGACCGGTCGGCTTTCCGCTGGGCGCAGCTCTCCCAGCCCGATGCGACGGTGCTCGCCTTCCTGCGCCAGCACGGCGGCGAGATCGTGCTGGCCATCCACAACCTCACCCCTCGCCCCTTCCACGGCCAGCAGGTCCAGGTACCGGCGGGCGGCCACTGGCACGAGCTGCTCAACAGCGACGCCCACTGCTACGGCGGCAGCGGCATGGGCAACGCCGGCGGCGTGACGGCTGAGCCGCTGTCCCACGAATCCTGGAGCGTCACTCTCACGGTGCCGCCGCTTGCCACGCTTTTATTGTCTAACCGTCCCGTCCGGGCCTGATCTCACAGGAGTTTCGCCATGTCTCGCACACGCAATGTTCTCGCCATCGTGATGGCCGGAGGCGAAGGATCTCGCCTGCACCCCCTGACTGCCGAACGCTGCAAGCCTGCCGTTCCGTTCAACGGCAAGCACCGCATCGTGGACTTCGTGCTCTCCAATCTCGTCAATTCCGAGATCTACTCGATCTACCTGCTGGTGCAGTACAAGTCGCAGTCGCTGATCGAGCACATCCGCCAGTCGTGGACCATGACGCGCTTCATCCCCGAGCACTTCGTGACCGTGGTGCCGCCGCAGATGCGCAACGGCCCCGAGTGGTTCCAGGGCACGGCCGATTCGGTCTACCAGAACATCCACCTGATCGAGTCGTTCCAGCCCGACATCGTGGCCGTGTTCGGCGCCGATCACATCTACCGCATGGACGTGCGCCAGATGGTGGACTTCCACATCGCCAACAACGCCCATGTGAGCGTGGCCACCCTGCCGGTCCCGCTGTCGCAGAGCAATCAGTTCGGCATCGTGGACATCGACGCCAACCACCGCATCCGCGATTTCGTCGAAAAGCCCGCCACGACCGAACCCATGCCGGGCAGCAGCACGCATGCGCTCGCTTCCATGGGCAACTACCTCTTCAATGCCGACGTGCTGCTGGAGGAACTCAAGAAGGCGCACGCCACCGGCCACAGCGACTTCGGCCGCGACATCCTCCCCACCATGCTCAAGTCTCACCGCCTGATGGCCTACGACTTCACCACCAACGAGATCCCCGGCACCGAGCCCTACGAGGAACATGCCTACTGGCGCGACGTCGGCACCATCGACGCTTACTTCGACGCCCACTTCGATACCCTGGGTGCCACGCCGCGCTTTCGCATGACCAACCGCCAGTGGCCCATCTACGCCAGCCCCGACCAGGCCGAGTCGGCACAGATCGAAGAAGGGGTGATCCGCCGCTCGGTGGTGGGCTCCGGCAGCATCGTGGATGGCGCCATGCTCGACCACGCCATGCTGCGCCGGTCGGTGCTGGTCGAGCGCAACGCACGGCTGGAGCATTGCATCGTGATGGAGCGCTCGCGCATTGGCCACGGCGCGCAGGTGCGCCGCGCCATCATCGACCAGGACAACGACATTCCTCCCGGTGAGCGCATCGGTTTCGATCTGGAGGCCGACCGCAAACGCTTTCCGGTCACGCCCAGCGGCATCGTCGTAGTGCCCCGCTGCTACTTCCCCATCAAGCGACGCGATGCCGCGAAGGAAGGCACGGAGCCCGGCCGCCTGCCGCTGCCCACCTCCATCCCTGCCTGCCCGGCCGACGCCGAACTGATCGCTTGATGACGATGCGTACCGATACCGGAGCTGCCATGGGGGCCGGAAAAAACGGCCGCCGCGCCCGCGCGGCCCACTACACCGTCGAACCCGGCCAACCTTGGCCCCTGGGCGCATCCACCGATCGCAACGGCGTGAACTTCGCCATCTATTCCAGCGTAGCGGATCGCGTGGAGATCTGTCTCTATGCCGACGGCGACCGGGAGATCCAGCGCATTCCCCTGCCGGCCCTGACGGACGACATCTGGCACGGCTACGTAGCGGGCCTCAAGCCCGGACAGCGTTATGGCCTGCGCGTTCATGGCCCGTACGAGCCCGAATCCGGCAAGCGCTGCAACCCCGCCAAGCTGCTGATCGACCCCTACGCCCGCGCGCTGGACCGCAGGATCGTCGGTAGCATCGACCAATTCGGTTATGCGGTGGGCCAAGAAGACGAAGACCTCGTGAAGGGCGACGTGGACAACGGATCGACGGCCCCCAAGGCCGTTGTGGTGCGCTCCAAATTCGATTGGGGCGATGACCGGCCGCCGCGCGTGCCAGCCCAGGAAACCGTGTTCTACGAAGTGCACGTCAAAGGCTTCACCCAGACGATGCAGGGCGTGGCCGAGGCGGATCGCGGCACCTATGCAGGCCTCGCCTCGCCGGCCGCCATAGCCCACTTCAAGAAGATCGGCGTGACCAGCGTTGAGCTGCTACCTGTGCAGGCTTTCATCGATGACCAGCGCCTGGTGGAGCTGGGTCTCGCCAACTATTGGGGCTACAACACCGTGGCCTTCTTCGCGCCCGATCCGCGCTACGCTGCGCGCGGCGCCACCGACGGCGGGGTCGACGAGTTCAAGCGCATGGTGAAGGCCTTGCACGCCGAAGGGCTAGAGGTGATCCTCGACGTGGTCTACAACCACACCGGCGAAGGCAACCACCTGGGGCCCACGCTAAGCCTGAAGGGCATCGACAACAGCGCCTATTACCGTCTGTCTGATGAATCAGCGCGCTTCTACGTGGACTACACCGGAACCGGCAACACGGTGGACACGAGCCATGCGCCCGCCCTGAGGCTGGTGCTCGACAGCCTGCGCTACTGGGTCACGGAAATGCATGTGGACGGTTTCCGGTTCGACCTGGCCTCCGCACTGGGCCGCGATGCGGCCGGCGCGTACACCTGGCGCGCGCCCTTCTTCGCAGCCATTGCACAGGACCCGGTGCTGTCTCGCGTCAAGCTCATCGCCGAACCGTGGGACCTGGGACCCTATGGATATCAGCTCGGCGGCTTCCCCACCGGCTGGATGGAATGGAACGGCCGCTACCGCGACGCGGTGCGCGACTACTGGGCCCAGGCCGATTCCAGCCTGCCGGGCCTGGCGGCCAGCCTCTGCGGTTCGGCCGACATGCTGGAGCCGCGCCGCCGCCGGCCGACGGCCAGCGTCAATTTGGTAACCGTGCATGACGGCTTCACGCTTGCAGACCTCGTCAGCTACAACGAAAAGCACAACGAGGCCAACCAGGAAGGCGGCAATGACGGCGAGAACCACAACCGCAGCTGGAACTGTGGGGCCGAAGGCGATAGCGACGACCCTGCCATCATCGACCTGCGCGCCCGGCAGACGCGCAACCTGCTCACCACCCTGTTCCTCTCGCACGGCACACCGCTGCTTCTGGGCGGCGACGAGCTGGCCCGCACGCAGGGCGGCAACAACAATGGCTACTGCCAGGACTCCGAAATCTCCTGGTACGACTGGCAGCGTGCGCAGGAGCCCTTCGCCCAGGAGCTGCAGCACTTCACCGCCGAATTGATCGCGCTGCGGCGCTCGCTACCGGTGGTACGGCTGAGCGAATGGCCGCACCACCGCGCCGGCGAGGCTGCCCT
This sequence comes from Acidovorax sp., assembly GCA_041987645.1. Lineage (GTDB taxonomy): Bacteria > Pseudomonadota > Gammaproteobacteria > Burkholderiales > Burkholderiaceae_C > Paracidovorax. The sequence goes on from JBHIWE010000124.1 coordinate 10,597, forward strand.
GGTCACGGTGGAGTGGAAGAGCGTATGGGGCCTGCCCATGAGCGCCGAGGAGTGGAACGATCCGACTGTGCGTTGCGTGGCCGCCTTCATGGAAAGCCGCCGGGCAAACGAAGAGTCGGTGATGCTGCTGTTCAACGCATCGAACGAGGAAGCCCATTTCACGCTGCCCGCAGAGCCCGAGGGCCGCGCCTGGAAACTGCGGCTGGACACGCGCGATGCCTGCATCCACTCGGCCGACGCCGAGGACGCCCCTCATGTGGATGCAGGGGGCCAATGGATTCTGCAGCCTCATTCAATGGCCGTATTCACCGCCCCCACCCTCACCCCGGCGGCTACGGACGACACCCGGCCGAACGTGGCATGAGCACACGCCATCCCATGCCCTTCGGCGAGACGCCGACCCATGAAGGTGGCCGACTCTTCGCTCTGTGGGCGCCCGCAGCCCAGGAAGTCGCCCTGATGCACGGCGGCGCCACAGCGGAGGGCGAGCTACCCCACCGGGTGCTGGCGCGGCGCGATGCCGACGGCTGGTGGCGCGCTCAACTGCCTGAATGCCCACCAGGCACCCGCTACCAGTGGTGCATCGACGGCACACTGCGCGCGCCTGATCCGGCATCGCGCTACAACCCGCGTGGGCCGCACCATCCCAGCGAAGTGATCGCGCCAGAGGCCTTTCCATGGCGCACGCAGTGGCCGGGCCGGCCCTGGCATGAACTGGTGTTCTACGAACTGCACGTGGGCAGCTTCACTACCGACGGCACCTATGCTGCTGCGCAAGAACATCTGCCCCGACTCGCCGAACTCGGCTTCACCGCGATCGAACTCATGCCCTTGGCCACCTTCGTGGGAGAGTGGGGCTGGGGCTACGACGGCGTGCTGCCGTACGCCCCGCACCCTGCCTACGGCTCGCCCGACGACCTCAAGCGCTTCATCGACGCGGCGCACACCCTGGGCCTCTGCGTATTCATCGACGTGGTTTACAACCACTTTGGGCCCGACGGCAACTACCTACACGCCTACGCGCCCCATTTCTTCTCCCAGGACCATCAGAGCCCCTGGGGGGCAGCGCTGAACTTCGACAGGCCCGGCAGCGAGACCGTGCGCGACTTCTTCATACACAACGCGCTCTATTGGCTGCAGGAATTCCGCGCCGACGGTCTGCGGCTCGATGCCGTCCACGCCATCGCCGACGAGAGCAGCCCCGACATCCTGGAAGAACTCAGCGCCCGCGTTCGTGAACTGGCCCCGACCTGCGGCCGCCCCCTGCACCTGGTGCTGGAAAACGAGCACAACGAGGCCCGCCGCCTGGCTGCCACGGCAGTGCCGGGCCTCTACGACGGGCAGTGGAACGACGACTTCCACCACAGCATCCACGTCGCGCTCACGCAAGAAACGCAAGGCTATTACGCCAAGTTCGGTGAGGACCCGATTGCCCTGCTAGGCCGTGTGTTCACGCACGGCTTCGCGTTCGAGCACGGCCAGCTCAGTAGCGCAGCGCCCGCGCCGCTGGGCGCGCTCGTCCAGTTCATGGGCAACCATGACCAGATCGGTAACCGAGCCTTCGGGGAACGGCTGGCGAGCCTCTCTCCCTCACCGGATGCGGTGGAACTGGCCCTGCTCCTGTCGCTGTTGACCCCGGCTCTGCCCATGGTGTTCATGGGCGACGAGTTCGGAGCCTCCACTCCATTCCTCTATTTCGCCAACTGGGAGGGCGACCTGCGCCAGGCTGTGCGCGAAGGGCGGCAGCGCGAGTTCAGCCACGAAGTGCCGCCGGGACGCAAATTGCCGGACCCCTGCGACATCTCCTCGCTGCACGCCAGCCAGCTGCGCTGGGACGAAGCCGCATCGCCCGCCGGCCAGGCGCGCAGCGATCTCGTCCGCCGCGCGCTGCAGGCACGGCGCGAGTGGCTCGTGCCCCTGGCGCAGCAGTTGCAAAGCGCCGGGCACACCGCCGAACGCATGGGCCCGCAGGCGCTGCGCGTTCAGTGGCGCTACGCTGGCGACACCCGCCTGCAGCTGGAAGTCAACCTCGGCAGCACGGCCATCGAGGTGGCGGCCACGGGAGTGCCGATGGAGCACGCCTCGCAAGCCATCTTCTCCTACCACCGTGGCAGCAGCGATGAAAGCCTCTGGCCCGCCTGGTCTGCCCGCTGGACCCTGCTGAATCCTCCTTGAAGGCAACGACGCCGCTCTCCGACCGCCCCCATGCACCTCTCCACCGCCGATCTGGCCCAACGCGCGGCGCAAGCCGGCATCGCCACCGAATACGCCGACTTCTGGGGCCACCACGTTCAGGTCGATGACAGCGTGCTCGACCAGGCTCTGACGGCCATGGGCGAGCACACCCAGCCGCGCCACCCTGAACCCGTCGTGGTCGATCAAGGCAGCGCCGCCGCGGTGGGCCTGCCAGCCGACTGCGCCTGGTCCCTGCATGCGGACGAGGACAACACCACCTATCCCATCGTCCAAGGCCA
>JBHIWE010000125.1:0-13003 GCA_041987645.1 Acidovorax sp.
GGCAGGGAGCGACGCAAGCTCCAGCTTCCGTGGTTCCGCGGTTGCGGCGGCCGGCCTGTCGCTGACCTTTTTGCTGTCCTCTGGCTTCCCGTGTCGGGCGCCGGCCGTGAACCTTTGGATGCCCACGGCTGACACGGCGACGAGGCTGCCGATCAGCAACACAACGGCCAGCAGACCTTTCTTGGAGATCGCGGCGCTCCGCGGCGCAGCGACGTCGGGTAGCCCCAGCTCTCCCGGCAACGGGGCGATGCCGTCGCCAGGCTGGGGCGAGTCTTCGGGTTCAGCGCTCGGGCGACGATCGGCGTTCATGGCGTTGCTCCCTTCGTGTCGGAGGCAGGTGCGGCTCGGTCCGCCCTGAGGACGCGCTGCACGCCGGGCACCGTCGTCCCCATGGCAGGAGGAACACCGTCGATGTCGAACGCGTCGTTCCACAGCCCGATCACGGCGCTGCCGGCGCGCAGCATGAGGCGACGGCTGACGCGGTCGACGACCAGGAGGTTGTCCTCCATGCGGGCATTGGCCAGTGCTTCGGTGCCGTCGCCCAGCACATGGAACACCGCGGGCACCTCCCGGTTGCCCGGGAAGCGAAGGTAGGTGAAGCGGCCGTCGTCGAACACGAGATCCGGCGCGATGTCGCCTGACCCTCGCCCCTCCGCCATCGAGTACTGCGCGTTCATGACCGCCGGTTTGGCCTGCAGCCGTTCGGCGACCACCTGCTCTGTTGACAGTGGCAGTGGTGCCAGCGGCAGCAAGGGAAGCGTCGCCGCAGGTTGGCGAACGACGCGCACGACCGGCGGCGGTGGGGTGATGACCAGCCGGTAGACAGGCTGCGTCGCGTCTCCGTCGGCAAGGACCATGAACCGCAGGTTGTGCACGCGCCGATCGGTCACCACCGCCAGGTTGTTGGCGGCGCTGGCCGAGCTCTTAGGCTTGACGAACAGCGTCCGCCCGCCGGGCTGTGCGGCGACGCACCATGCTGCCTCAGGCTTCGTGCAGTCCGAGCCTAGGCCTGCGCCGACTTCGGAGATGGCTTCATCGGCGCCGAGCACGACCAGGGTCACGACGCCACGCTTGACTGGGACCGTCACGATGCCGTGTGCGTCGTAGGCGACCTCACGCAGGCGCGAGTCGGCGTTGGCGGTGGTGCTTGCCGTTGTCGCTGCCAGCAAGAGCAGATGGGCGGCCATTGCGGGAGGGCGGCGGATCATGGCTTGGCCTCCGCAGTTGTCGCGTTGATCTCGGGGTCAGATCGGTAGGCGGTGACGACGAAGCCGAGCGGGTTCTCCAGCCGGTCCCGTTCCTTGGCGAGCACCTTGGGCTGGTACTCGTAGACGATGCTGGCGACGTGGCGAGTCTTCACGTCCGGCACGTTGCGCTCGGCCTGGTGCACGACCTTTTCATAGGTGACCGTCGCTTGGCCGTGGTTGCCGGTCCGTCTGGCGACATCGAGCCGGACGTTGCCGACGTTGATGTGCCAGTCCGTGGAATCGGCCAGCTTCTTGTGCAGCGCGTCCGGGCCTTCGAACTGGCGGTTGTAGGCCTCGAACACGGCGGGGACTGACATGCGCGACACCTGATCGAAGTCGCGCTGCAGGAAGGACCAGTTGTAGCCCTCGCGAGCTCGCAGGAAGACGGCCACGTAGTGCTTGTCCAGCGCCTCGCTCGTGGGGATGGTGTCTACGCTGAGCCGCTGCTGCACGGTCGTCTCGCCCGTGGCCTTGTCGACGACGATGGGGATCTCGACGGTGTTGCGCAGCGGGCCTTGGACGAACACGGCGCCGACGCCCAGTGCTGCGAGCGTCATGCCGCCGATGGCGACCCGCCAGGCGCGACGTTCCGAGCGCTCAAGCATTTCAGCCCGGTCGATTTCCCAGGCGCTGTTGGAGAGATGCGCCGTGCCGGCGTCATCGGCGGGTGAGGGTGTGGCGTGAGCGAGCCATGCGGCGGCTCTGCCTGTCGTGGAGACAGCATCCATGGGGAGACCTCGGTGGGCTTGAGGGGGCCGGCGTCAGTGCAGGTAGTCGGACACCTTGCCGGTGCGGTTCAGCATCTCGTACTGGCGCTCTCGGTCGCGCGAGCGCGCGATGCGTTCTTCACTTTCGGCCATGCCTTGCAGCATCTGCACCTGTGACTGTTCGTGGGCCAACAGCGCGTTCTCGGCACCGATGCGGGCCTGCAGCTCCTGGATCGACTTCGGGTCGGTCGTGGCGTTGATCTGGTTCATCAGCGCCTGAATCTGGCCGAGTCGTCCGGACGCGCGGGTCATGGCATCCTGCAGCAGACCCTTGTGCTGGTACGGCTGGGCGAGCGTGGCCTGGCACCGGGTCCGTGCGTCGCCGGCCAGGTCCAGGCAGTTGTAGACCAAGGCGGCATCGCGCAGCGACTTCGCCGTCGCGCCCAGGCCGGCGTAGCCGGAGGCGTCGATGGCGTGCAGCGTCTCGAAGGCCTTCGCCGGCACGTAGTTCATCAGGGCGGTGCTGTTGAAGACGTTGCCTAGATTGCGAACACCGTTGATGCTGGTCAGCTGCGCCTGCATCTGTTGGATCTGCTGGACCTGGTTGGTGATCAGCGTGACGTCGTCGAGCACCTGCTGGATCGTCTGGACCAGATTGGCGATGTCGATGACGGGGATCCCCGAGGCGTGGGCGCTGTTTGCGCCTGCGATGGCGACGATCGCCGTGGCGAGCTTGTTCCGGATTCGCATGGTGTTTCTCCTTCTACGCAGGGTTCAAGTCCGGCCACGCATGGCGGCGAGCTTGTAGGCGGCCGTCCTGACGGCGCCGTATCCATGTCGAGCGAGGGCGCCAGCGCCGGTTGCGGCCGTGCCGGCGAGGCCGCCGGCCAGGGGCGCGGCGGCTCCAGCGGCGCGGCCCGCGGTGTAGGGGAGCCCGACTCCAGCGCGAACGACGCCGCCACCTGTGCCGGCTGGGCCCCTGCTGCTACGCCGCGACCGGAGGTTGGACGACGCCATCAGGACGTTCTGGATCATCTGGACGCCCTGCTGCACCGCGGCGCCGCCAGTCAGCGCAGAGGCCAGGTTGGGGGCCTGGAAGCAGATGATGGCCATCAGGATCATCAGCACGCAGTAGCGCGTGGCCTCGCCCAGCACGTTGAATGTGCCGCCGAGGAAGCCGCCGCCGTCGTGGATGGCCAGGAATATTGCCTCTCCCATGAATGTGCTGAGACCGAGGGCGAAGAACGCGAACCAGGCGAGAACTGCGGCGTTCAGCACCATCGAAAGCCAGCTGTCGAAGAAGCGCGCTGTGGGCCGCCAGGCAAGGCACAAGATGAACAGTGGCCCCACCCCGATCACGAAGGTCAGCAGGACCTTGGCCAGCGTCACGACGAAGAGCGCCATGCAGAGGAACAGCACCGACCCGATCGAGAAGATGCCTGCAGCGAGAAGCAGGTCAAGCCGGAACATGCCCGCCTCCTTCATGATGTCCGCGGTCTGGGAGCTGGCTTGGTCGTTGAACTTGTCCAGCAGCGCATAAGGCGTAGTGATCGTGCTGGGATCAACTCCCGCCGGCAGGAATGTCGAAGCGACGCCCATCGACAAAGCGTTTGCCGTGTCGGCGACGTTGGAGATGTAGAAGCCGCCCTGCAGCGCGAACGCGAGCACCAAACCGATCTTGAAGATCTTCCAGGTGAAGGCAGGAATCGTCTCCGAGACCTCGTTCCTGACCACGGCCCATCCGTACAGAATGATCCAGAGCGTCATGACCGTCAGCGCAATGGGGGTGAGGGCCGCGCACAACGCCGACACCACGCCCAGGACGTAGCCGTTCAGAAGGACGTCGAGCTTTGATCCGAGCCAGGCAAACATTGGGAACTCCTACTGCAGGGCGTCGTACGGCAGATTGGCGGGCGGGGGAGCGAAGATCGGCACGCACTTGCTCTTCACGTCGGGAAACTGGCATTGCAGCCATGTGCCCCCGACCTTCACCACCCACAGGCGGCTGCGCTTCTCCGTTCCGTATGTAGACGCGCGGCATGTCGTCGGGCGTGCGTAGACCTCTGTGCATTCCAGAAGGCCGCCAGCGGTCTCGACCATGCGCCAGGGGCCGGCATGGCAGCCTCCATCAGCCTTGCACGGTGACATTCGCGAGGATGCGGTCTTGGGCAGCGGCGGCGTCTCGACGACTTTCTTGCCGTCGGGAAGCATCTGGACTGCCTCATTGCCTTTGACGAACTGCGCCTGTGTCGCTGACGCGTAGACGAGCGTGGCGACGGCGAGGATCTTGGCGACATGGCTCATGCGACTCTCCTGAGGGTGTGGAGCCTGCGATGCTGAACCTCGCGGAGCAGAACGGGAAGCCAGTCCTTAGGGGCGTCACCGTACTGGGCTCGGATGTCGTCGAGCAGCGCCACGTTGTCGGTGGTCGCCGAGAGCACGGTGATGAACTCCTCCAGGCCGGACAGGTCCAGCTCGCAGATCGCGCTCGCGTGACCCTGTTTGACGAGGAAGCGCCTGCCGCCTTGCGAGCCCAGGCTGCGGACGATCTCGAACTCGGACTCACTGAGGCCAAAGCCGTCGACGTACTCTTCGCGCACCGCCTCCGGATTGGCGAGGAAGATTTTGGTCACGCTCTGCTCCACCATCGTGCGGCCGATCGGGTGACGCAGTACATCGGAGGGGCTCTGCGTGTCGAAGATGCCCAGGCCGTTCTGCTTGCGGATGGTCTTCTGCTTCTGCTTGGCGAAATCGCTGAAGATCTCGTGGTCGAGCGCCTTCCAGAACTCGGCGATGGCGTAGATCAATCGCTCGCCATTGGCCAGTTCCTCAGTGAACTGGAGGAGGCACAGCATGAGCGGCGTGCGGACCTCGGGCAGGTCGAGGAACCGTGTCGTGTCGAAACCGATGGCCCGCGCCGTCGTGATGCTTTGAAGGCAGTCGGGTGCCTTGTCGAAGACCCAATCCAGCGGACCGCCTTCGCACCAGCGGCCGAGCCGCTCAAAGAGGCTGTTCTCGCCTCTCTTCGGAAGGTTCTGCCGGATGGTCGACAGTCGCCGAAGCAGGGTAGGCATCTGCGCCACGGCTCTGGCGGCGTGGGCGATGTCGCGGTCGTCGGTCGGTGTCACCGGCATGGGGGCCGTGGCGATCAGGCACTTGAGCCACCGTTCCCAGAACAGGATGTGTGCAGGCGTCGGTTCCCACTGCAGCGGGTTGCACCCGGTGGGCTGGCCCGCTTCAAGGGCAAGATAAGTGCCGCCGAGGGCACGCAGCGCGATCTCGCAGCCACGGTCCAGGTCGAAGAGGACCAGGCGCGGCGCCGGATCCCACTTGCGCGTCAGCGTCAGGAGGAACATTTCCAGCGTGGTCTTGCCCACGCCGGTCGAGCCGATCAGCAGCGTGTTGCCGGGCAGCTTCTTGTCTGCGGAGTCCTCGCCATCCGGGCTGGCATGCAAGTTCAGGTAGTACGGCTGGCCGGACGGCGTGCGCAGCAGCGCCAGGGCCTGGCCCCACGGATTGCCATCGCGCTTGCCCGTGGCGAAGTTGTGGGCGCTGGCCAGCGCTGCGAAGGCCCTGGAAGATAGCTTGGCGTCCCGGGGCCGCCACTGCCAGTTGCCGGGCATCTGTGCGAACCACGCCGCGTCGGCGACGAGGTCCACCGGCGCCATCTGCAGGCTGGAGGCTTCGCCCACGGCGCCGATGGCTCTGCCGGCGCGCCGGCCGGCGTCCGCCGCATCGCGCCCGAACACGACCAGCGAGTAGTGGTACTCACCCATGCAGAACTGGCCGTCGCCAAGATCGTTCAAGGCAGCGTCCATGTCGGTGATCTGGGTGGCGACGACGTCGTCGCTGGCGATCAACTGGTCGCGCTGCAGTTCAAGCGCGCGCATGGCGTCGCGGCGCGGCAGGATGGAGAAGCTCTGAGTCTCGATGAACTCGCTGTCCTCGTAGAGCAGGGCGTCCAGCACACCGGGCTCCACAGCGTCGGCGTACTCTTTGATGTCGACCAGCGCCGCGCAACGGCGGCCGTCGCCGTGCCGCAGCTCCAGCTTGTCGCCGCCGAAGGACAGGCGAGTCGTGGGCAGCGTGCGGTACAGCGGGCCTGCTGCGGCCGGCACGTGCCGCCAGATGCCGTTGATCAGGTAGCCCAGGAACTCCGCGACTTCGGAGTAGCGGCGACCGTTGTGGAGGCGTTCTCCGAGCAGCTGCGGCCCGAAGCCACGCAGCACGCGGTCGACGAGAGCGGTGCGCTCCTCCATCACGCGAAGGGCTTCGGCCTGGCGCTCGGCGATGTCTTCGCGTGTCCGACGCCGGGGCTGCAGCGCGCGGCTCACGCGGGACACGTTGGGGCGGTAAACCAGCGTCAGGTAGAGCTCGTTGCTCATCATCGGCTGCTGGCCCAGCTTCGCCTGGTAAGCACGCGAGAGGTCCTGCGCGAAGCCGGGCTCCTGCGGATCGTCGAGGCCATCGGAAACGTTGCGATGCAGGCGGTGCATCCAGACGGCCCACTGGCCACCGGCCAGGTTGCGCAAGAGACTGCACAGGGCCTCGTGGCGCTCGGCGACATGGGGCTCGTCTGCGGTCTCGAACGGGATGCCCTCCAGGCGCCAGACGCGCAGGTAGTCACCGCCGCGCGTGATGACGTCATGCGGGCTGAGCAACGACGAGAACGGCACAAAGGCGGCCAGCGGGTTCTCGGTACGGGCCTGGGCCCAGTGGCGCGGCCGCGCAATGTGCTTGTCGAACCAGCGCGGGCCCGAGCGGCGATCAGACATGCCAAGCATCGCTGGCTCCTCGGTAGAGAGTGGGCGAGTAGCTGCGTGCCTGCCAGAGACCGTGGTTGCGGTCGTGCAGGCGCAACTTGAGCGCTACGAACATTTGGTGGAAGCGCTGGTCATCCTTGGCGGTGACGTGGCGCATCCAGGCGAGGGCGGGACCGAGGGCCAGCACGACGGCGAGCGCGATGCACCAACTGATCAGCGCGCCGCCCCACATGACGATGAGCATGCTGCCGCCGAACAGGACCACGAGCGGGACGAGCGGGATGCCCATCTTCATGGCCGGGCGCGTGGCGCCCTTGTAGATCGCTTCGCTTTGCATGGCGTGGTCCCGTGCGGTCAGCTGACGATGTAGGTGGCCATCGCGCCGGCGCCGCCGATCAGCGTGCCGCCGATGAGGATGTTCGACACGTCGGCCAGGCGGGCGCCCTGGAAGATCATCTTGAAGCCGGCCCAGATGATCGCGATCGTGACGACTGCGATGGAGACCGTCACCAGGATGGTGTTGACGTTGACGACCGTGTCGTTGATCTTGTCGAAGCCGGCCGCGAACGCAGGCGACGTAGACAGCAGGGCGAGTTGCGTGACCAGTGCCGGGACGGCACGCGTGCGACGAGCGATGAGCTTCATGGCTTCTCCTTGGGGTTTCGGTTGAGGACCGGGGGCGGGGAAGCCGGGCGTCTGGATGTGGCCGACGCGTTGATCACTCGCTGCACGTAGCCGTGCAGAAAACCGGTGGAGAAGTCGCCGCTGTAGTAGCAGGACAGGGCGCGCTGAAGCGCGCGTTGTTCGTCGCCTGCGGATGCGCTGGCGCGCTCATGGCATTCGGTGAGCACGGCCTGCATCGCGGCCAGGTTCGAGCAGGGCTCGAACGCGGTCTCCAGCGTCAGGCCGAGCCGGTGGAAGTTGCGTGCGTTGATCTGGCCGAGGCCGACGCTGAAGTCCCAGCCGTTGGCCTGCAAGGCGCGGGCGGTTGCCAGTGCTTCGGCGCGGCGGCTGGGCTGGCGCACGAGGGCGCCGCCGACGACGCCGATGGCCCACGGATTGAGGGCGCTTTCGACCTCGACGAGCGCACGTGTGGTGTCGATGTGAACGGCAGGCGCGCAGGCTAGCGCCAGCGTCATGAACGCTGTGGTGTCCATGGCGGTGGCTCAGTTCTGCGGCGCGGCGCTGGGCTGGTTGGCCAGCCATGCAGCGAACTCGTCGTCGAAGCGCTTGTCCCAGGTGCCGAGCTGGGTCTTGGCCGCGGGGCTGAAGTCCGTCACGGAGTCACCGCCCGTTGACCACCAGGTGCGCGCAAACGGGACGCCGTCGACGGTCACCGAGATCGCGCCGTCGTAGTCGCAGGTGTGGACAGTGCCGTGGGGGCCGTCGTACGCGCGGGTGTACTGCGGCGGGCAGAAGTCCGGCGCCGCCGACCAGGCGTGGCTCGCGGTGTTGCCGGCGCCGGCCATGGTGCAGGTCGGGAAGGGCTTGCCGCGCGCGAGGTCGCGCAGGATCTGCCGGACTGGCGGCACGCACTGCTCGATGGAGCGCCAGCTCGGCGCGGCCAGGCACAGCAGCACGGTGCAACCATCCACGGCATGCGCCGATGTGCACGAGAGCGTCGCGACGAGGAGGGCTATCGCGCCAAGCGCGCAGCGTTGCGGAAGCCGTTGGCCTGTGTGCTGTCGGGCGACATTGCGGTCGCTCAACGGCACCTGCGCAAGGAACTTGAACTTCATGGCATTGACCTCGCTGTAGCGCGCCATCACCGGCGCGTCGTGCGGCTCGTTGCGAGCCATGAGATCAAGTTAGGTTTTGCGAGAGCCCTGAAGAGGTCGGCATTCGCCCGCGAATTACCAAATGAGCGTCAGATCAGGCCGTACAGGCGAGCGATCCGCATCGCGGTTCGACGGTCCGGGGTGTTCAGCTTGGCGCACACGCGTTGAAAGCGGTAGTCGACGGCTCTGGGCTTGATGCCCAAGTCGGCCGCGATCATCTTGCTGGTGTGGCCGGCTGCTTCGTGGCGCAGCAGCCCGATCTCGTCGAGCGTGATCCCGGATCGCTCCAGCAGGTCTTCGCGCAGGGCGCGCAGCAGCCACTCGTGGAGTTCCATCGCGAGCGCTCGCGCGACAATCCTGAGCATGTCGTAGTCGGCATTGGAAAAACAGTCCGCGTGGTTCGAGCCGAGAACCAGCACGCCGAACCGGGCGCCACCGAAGCAGGTGGGGGCGGGCACAATGACGGTCGACGCGAACCCGAGCGTTGTGGACCGCTCGATGAACTCTCGCTCGGCCGGCCGCACGTAGAGCTCTTCACCACGGATTGGCGTTTGGCTGTCGAGTGCGTGTCGGAGCCAGGGGTCATGGTCGTGCCAGTCGGCGTTGGAGTACTGGTGGGCCCATCGCGGATCGCAGGCTAGCAGTGACCGGATGGACATCCGGGCTGCTTCTTCCTTGATCGCGCTGACGAACACGCCGGCGTCGGCCCCCAACGTGCGTACGGCGCGCCAGAACAACCCGACCGCAGCCTGCTCGCTGGCTGCCTTGGTGATGTCTGGAAGGAGGTGAAGCACGCCCAGCGAGTGCGCGGGCCTGAGCAGCGTCTGTTGGCCGAGCAGATCAGCCGTGTCCGGCAAAGATGTCATGACCGCGACGGCGCAGGAGATCACACAGCAGTGGATCGTCGAAGCGCGTGGGCTCGACGTCGCACCATCGGTCGAAAGCCGATCTGTCCTCGAAGAGCATGGCATGCGAGGTCCGAGGCCCTGTGGGTGGGCAGCTGCGCTTCTCGATGAACAAGCCTGTCGGCGTTTGAGCGATGGCAAACGCAACGGTGCCGCTGCGAGAGATCAGGACGCAGGTTCCTTGGCTACCCGTCTTGAGAAGGCCTACATGCCAGTCGGCGACATCCTGTCGGTGGCGTTGGTCGCGCAGCGCGAGCCGCTTTGCTCCAAGGTTTCTAGGGCCGTCGATCGGATCGAGCTTGCGGTGAAGCGCCCGGAAGGTAGCGCTGCGCCGAGAGGCGCTGGTGGTGGCGATGTCGTCTGAGTCCATCTCCTTCTCCTGTGGAGACGCCGGGCTGCAGTGCGCTCTTCGTCGCGATTGCGGCGGCGTGTGAAATGCCCCGGGACGAATTGCAGAACGTTGCCGCCGGCCTGTCCAGCCATGCGTAACGTGGACCGAACGGTTGCGACGTTGCTGCGCTGGCGTTTGTCTATGTCTCTCAACGTCCGAGCGCATCGGCGCGACCGAACGTTTGTCCAGTCATCTCGTTCGGTTGGTCGAGACGATAGGGTTTTCACGGAACAGATTCATTCAGAAAACTTCCGCGCTCGTTCGTCCAATGTGGAGCGGGGCCGATTGGCGTGCCGCGGATTTACGAATTGTTTCCATGCGATCCCTGTTCGGGTCGCTTTGGTGGTTCCATTGCGTCAGCGCGTTATGAATTCGCGTGTCATATGGGGAGAAGCCCATGATTGTCTTTGTACAGCGAGAGCCGCGTCCGGACGCCCCCTCTTGGCCAGGGCGCCGTCTGCTTGCTGCAATAGACGCCGTGGCTTGGCCGCTCGGCTGGGCGATCCTCGTTCACCAGATTCCCGATCTGGGCAAAGGCGGCAGCATGGTGACGTTTGTCGCCATGTTGTTCGCGCTGTACAGGCTGTCTGGCGCGCTGTTCACCAACCATCGGTATTGGTTCACCACGTGGTGGGTGGTGCGCGTTGTCGCACTGCTGCTTTTGTGCGGCGTTGTGATGAAGCTAGCCTTGTGGGTGTCGGCTTCGGCTCACTGAGCCGCCTTCGGCCTGGCTTCGAGCCACGCGTCGATGTCGGCCTTGTGCCATCCGACAGCCCGAGGTGCCAGTTGAACTGCGCTCGGAAATTGGCCCTGGGCGATCAGGCGGTAGATCGTCGAGCGGCCAAGACCAGTGCGTTGCCGAACCTTCGGCAGCCTCAAGGTGTCTGATGCGTATTCCGGTCTGACTGACCACCTGTGCCGGTGTCAGCTGACCACACAAGCATGTCCCCGCTTGTGTTGACCGGTCCCAGGGCTGGAGGCGGCTAAGACTGCTGGTTGATCTGTACTTTCCTGTGGACAACCAAGCCGAGGGTCGCTGATTTGAGTATTGGTGGTCGATTTCGCTTGGATCAGCCGCTACTCTTAATGAAAGCATCTTTCCACGGCCGAGCCGGCAGAATGAATCGGTCTGAGTTGCCACCGGTAATCCAATGCAGCACTCTGGGACCAAAGCCGCTCCCACAAGTCACGCCGAAGGCCTGTTCCGGACGCTAGTGCTGGCGGGGTCGCGGGGCTACGCCGAGTACGAAAAACCTCCCTTCGGTCCAGTTTGTCTTGGGCGCAGACTGCGGCTCGCGGTGGTTCGAGCGCGACACCGAGGGCGGGACGCAGGTGGGGCGTGCCGACCGAAGCTGAACGATTTGCATAGGCTCAAGCCTGCACAGCTCTTCCATCAAGTGAAGCCGCCATTTGATCCAATCTAATGGTGGCTGCTCAGCAGCCCTGATGCAGTTCAAGACCGCTGCCGCAATTCAGACCTTGCTTGCGAGGTCAAGCTTTCGATGCACGTAGGAGATCAGCGCGAAGATGTCGAGGGCGTCTTGCTCCGGCATGGGCCACACCACCTTCGGCGCATGGGCCGTCGGGTTGCGGATTGCCCCGAAGACGCCGACGAGCAGATTCGCGAACCCCTTCTGTTCGCTGAGCTCCGTCTCGGTCTTCAGGCCGTTGATGGCAATGATCGGCGCTTTCGTCGATAGCGCCTGGTTGACAAGTTCCGCACCGTCGTTCGTCAGTCCGGACATCTGGCGAAGCCGCTCGGCGACCCCCTTCACTGCCTCAAGCACTGCGTGAAAGTAGTTCTCCGCCAGTAGCTCCGCCGTACAGTAAACAAAGACCTGCGGGTGCGTGCCGCGGGCGTGTAGTGTGTCTGCGAGGTGCTTGGCTCGGGCGAGCGCGCCAGAAACTGTCGTCTCCCTGGTCGTATGAACAACCTGGCCTTGCTCGTTGACCGCGTAGCCGGCGAGTGACATGGCAACGTTGAGCCCATCTCGCATGCGTCGGAACTTCTCAGGCTGCTGCACGAATCGGGCGGGCTTCATGGCTCGATTGACGAACATGACAAGGTGGTTGCCCACTTGATGCTTGTTCTGCTGGTGCGCCAGCGCGTTGAAGAGGCGCTTCCACTTGGTCAATCCGGGCGATGGATCTTCAACCTGCATGTCCGCAAGGATGCTTCCGATCTCAGGCCCCGTGAGGCCTTCGCTGGTGTCGCCAAGGACACGGCATACCGCCTCTACCAGTGAGACGTCAAAACAAGGCAAGCGATTCATCGTCGTTCAGCGCCAGCTGCTTGTGCTTTGCACATACGCCTCTGAGCTCGTTCGAATTTGGACTCGTCCATTCTCTTGTTGCTTCGCGTGCAGCGACAGCCTTTCGCGCCAGCTGCATCCGTCATGAGGACGGATGTTCGGGCTGTGACGGATATCTCGCTACTGCGAACAACTCTCGGCGGTGGAGCCGTCATTTAGCCGTCTTGGCAGATGTCGGGTGCAGGTCCACCCGGGTAAACTTCTGCCGTGCGCCGTAGCTTGACCACCCTCATCCTGATGCTCTGCATGTGCTGGCAAGCGCTGGCCCATGCTGGCATTGCCGTGGTGATGGCGGACGCTCGCGAGCACCAGCACGCGGTGATGCACTTCGAAGGCGAAGCTCACCATCACGATAGCCACGATGATGACGACGACGACGGTGTGCATAAAGACCGTTCCGTCGCGTCGGCCCAGCACCTGGCCAGTGACGCCAGTTCCTGTGCACCGGCGCTGATTGGGGTTGTCAATCTGACGCTGCCGCAGCTGCCTCCAGAGATGCCTGCTCAGGCGACGGCGACTGCTTTGCCCCCTCCGTTCCTGGCCGGTCCCGAGCGACCGCCCAAATCCAAGTCCTGAACTCCGCTGCTGCCCGCGCTTGAAGCGCGGCTGTCGTTCGCTCTGGCGGTGACTGCGTTCGCCCCTCGGCTTCGTGCCGATGCGTCGCGCGTTGCTGTCCTCATGCATCAGGACTCTCGTGAAAACTCATCCATGGCTCGTCCCATGGCTCGTTGGCGGCACCCTTGCCGCCAGCGCGCTCGCCTGTGCCGCACAGGCCCAGCCCCAGCCCCTTCCACCCGCGGGCCCTCTCGCTGCAACACGGCCTAGCTTCGCTCAGGCCATTGCTGCCGCTTGGCAACGCTCCATCGAGGCGACCCAGTCGCAAGGTCAGCAGCGCCAGCA
>JBHIWE010000126.1:0-12993 GCA_041987645.1 Acidovorax sp.
CAGCACAAGACCCCAAGGGCGCAAGACGACGGAACTCAGGTGCTTTCGCGCACCACCAGCTCATAGCTCAGCTCGACACAGTCCGGCCCCGGGGCCCCGCCGCGCATGCGGCGCAGCAGCATGGCGGCGCCTTCACGGCCGACTTCGGCGCGGGGCGTGCGCACGGTCGTCAGCGGCGGCACCATTTGGTCGCTGCCCGCCAGGTCGTTGAAGCCGGCCACCGCGATCTGTCCCGGCACCGCCACGCCCAGCCGGCTGGCGGCCAGCAGGCCGCCCTGGGCGATGTCATCGTTGCAAAAGAAGATGGCGTCCACGTCGGGCAGGCGGTGCAGCACGTCCTCGAACAGCCGCGCGCCCAGGGCGATGGACGAGCTCTCGGGGCTCAGCACCTCCAGCGCCGGGTCATGCAGGCCCGCTTCGCGCAAGGTGCGGCGATAGCCTTCGGCGCGCTGCAGCGTGCGCGGGTCCAGCTGCGCCGCGCAGAAGGCGATGCGGCGCCGACCGCGCTCCAGCAGGTGGCGGGTGATGGCCGCGCCCGCATCGGTCTGGGAAAAACCCACGCAGGCCACGCCGGGCTCGCCGCTGGTTTCCATCAGATGCACGCAGGGCACGCCGCTGCGCGCGATGAGCTGGCGGGCCGCCTCGCTGCGGTCGAAGCCGGTGACGAGCAGGCCCGCCGGGCGATGTGGCAGGTAGGTGCGCAGCAGGAGCTCCTCTTCGGCTGCGTCGTAATGGGTCACGCCGATCAGCGGCTGAAAACCTTGGGGGAACAGCGTGCGGTGCACGGCTTCGAGCAGATCGACGAACAGGGTGTTCGACAGCATGGGCACCAGCACCAGCACCTGACTGCTGCGCTGAGAGGCAAGGGCGCGTGCCGCGGGGTCAGGCACGTAGCCCAGCTGCTCGGCGGCGGCGCGCGCGCGTTCTGCCAGTTCAGGCGCGACGGCGCGTTCTCCGCGCAGCGCTCGGGACACGGTGATGGGGCTCACGCCCGCTGCACGGGCCACGTCCTGCAAGGTGACTCGGCCGGTGGCGCGGCGGCGTTCGCGGGGAGGCTGATCGTTCATCGGGGAGGGGAAATCCGGGTGTAAACCCTAGCAGCTAGGCCCTGCAGTATGAAATAGGATAGCGCTATCCAAGCCGACTCGGGTGTTTTTGGCACCCCTAGGCCGGTGGCATCGGGGCTCTGGCAGCCCTTTTTTGCATGCGATGAAGATAGCGCTATCCCAAGGAGAAGAATGATGGAGACACGAACCGAGCCCGCCTGGCTGGTGGTCATGGGCGTATCCGGCTGCGGCAAATCCAGCCTGGGGCAGGCGTTGGCGGCCGACCTGGGCCTGCCGCTGATCGAAGGCGACGACTTCCACCCCGAAGCCAACATCCGCAAGATGCAGAGCGGCACGCCGCTCAACGACCAGGACCGCGCGGGCTGGCTGATCCGGCTGGGCGAGGAACTGGCTTCGCGCTCCGGCGGCGCCGTGCTCACCTGTTCAGCGCTGAAGCGCGCCTACCGCGACCGCCTTCGCGCTGCGGTGCCGGGCCTGCGCTTCGTCTTCATGCAGATTGACAAATCAGAGGCCCTGGCCCGCGTGCAGGCCCGCTCGGCGGTCCACATCTTTCCCGCCAGCTTGGTGGACAGCCAGTTCCAGACTCTGGAGTCGCCCGTGGGCGAACCCGGCGTGCTGTCCGTGCCCGCCACCTCGCCGCTGGCGCAGTCAGCCGCCTCGGTACGTGCCTGGCTACAGACCGAACCGGCGGCAAGCGCGGCGGCGCCCCCCGTGCAGCCCTGAGCGCTCCCTGGCCCAGCGGCGGTGCGGGCGAGCCCATCCATTCCAACGACGGAGACACCATGACGACAACATCCTCCTCATCACCCTCTTGCACAGCGGCTGCATCGGGCCGCGTGCCCGGCCGGCGCTGGCGCATCGGCGGCCTGCTGGGCGTGGGCGTGCTGGTCAACTACTTCGACCGGCTCAGCCTGTCGGTGGCGGCACCCCAGATCCAGGCCGAATTCCACCTTTCACCGGAGCAGATCGGTTTCTTTCTCTCGGCCTTCTTCTGGACCTATGCGCTGCTGCAGGTGCCCGCCGGCATGCTGCTGGACCGCTACGGACCCACGCGCATCGGCCGTTGGGGCGCCCTGGCCTGGGGCGTCGCCTCCACGCTGACGGCACTGGCCGGCGGCTGGGGCGGCATCTTCATCGCGCGCATGCTGCTGGGCATCGCCGAGGCGCCGGGCTTCATGGTGAGCTCCAAGGCCACCGGCTACTGGGTCCCGCGCGGCGAGCGGGCACTGGCCACCGCCATCTTCGATGCGGCGGCCAAGTTCTCGAACGTGATCGGCGTGCCGCTAGTGGCCTTCGTGGTCGTGGGCTTCGGCTGGCGCTGGGGCTTCGGGATCTGCGCGGCGCTGAGCTTCGCGTATTTCTTCGCCTTCTTGGCTATCTACCGCGACCCGAGCAAGGATGACAAGCTCACCGACGCCGAGCACCGCTACATCGTCGAAGGCGGCGCCACGCCCGAAGGCGCGCCCGCGGGCGGCACCAGCGGCATGCTGGGCTACCTGCTGCGCCAGCCCAAGGTCTGGGGCCTGATGCTGGGCTTCGCGGCCTACGGCTATTCGTTCTACCTGTTCCTGACGTGGTTGCCGGGCTATCTGGTGCAGACCATGCACATGAGCATCATCAAGTCGGCGGGCTTTGCGGCCATTCCGTGGATGGTGGCGACGCTCACCGACCTGTTCGTGGGCGGCTGGCTCATCGACCACCTGATCGCCAAGGGCCATTCCGAATCCAAGGTGCGCAAGACCGTGCTGGTCTGCGGCATGGTGATGGGCCTGGCCGTCTTCGGCGCCACGCAGACCACCGACCCGGTCTGGGCCATCGTGTGGATCTCCATCGCGCTGGGCGGGCTGGCGGCTGCGGCGCCGGTGGGCTGGTCGCTGCCCTCGCTGATCGCTCCCAAGGGCGGGGTGGGCACCGTGGGCGGACTGATGAACTTCGGCAACAACCTGATGGGCGCTGCCGCTCCCATCGCCACCGGTCTGATCGTGGGCGCCACTGGCTCGTTCGTGAACGCCTTCCTGCTCGCAGGCGCGATCCTGCTAGTCGGCATCGTCGCGTTCGTGTTCCTGATGGGGCGCATCGAACCGATCGCCGAACCCGGAGTCTGAGAGTCTGACGGCCACTCATCCCACGCCCGCGTGTCCTCCCGGTTGGTAGGATACGGAACAGCCGCCCCTCGCGAGGCGGCTCTTTTCTTGAAGCCCCACGCCATGACCACCCTGCACCCCACCGTTCACGCCGTCACCGAGCGCATCCGTGAGAAGAGCCGCAGCACGCGCTCGGCCTACCTGCAACAGATCGACAAGCTGGGTTCCCGCGACCGGGGCGCCGACCGCATGGGATGCGCCAACGTGGCCCATGCCTTCGCCGGCATGCCCCAGAACGACAAGCTGCGCGTGGTGGCGGCCAAGGCGCCCAACATCGGCATCGTCAACGCCTACAACGACATGCTCTCGGCCCATGCGCCGCTGCAGCATTACCCCGACCTCATCAAAGACGAGGCACGCAAGCACGGCGCCACGGCCCAGGTAGCCGGCGGCGTGCCCGCGATGTGCGATGGCGTGACCCAGGGCACGCCCGGCATGGAGCTCAGCCTCTTCAGCCGCGACGTGATCGCCATGGCCACGGCGGTGTCGCTGAGCCACGATGTGTACGACGCCGCGCTGATGCTGGGCGTGTGCGAC
The DNA here is from genome assembly GCA_041987645.1 of Acidovorax sp. Classification (GTDB taxonomy): domain Bacteria; phylum Pseudomonadota; class Gammaproteobacteria; order Burkholderiales; family Burkholderiaceae_C; genus Paracidovorax. The sequence continues at coordinate 3,749 of JBHIWE010000126.1, forward strand.
AAGATCGTGCCGGGCCTGCTGATCGGCGCGCTGCAGTTCGGCTACCTGCCCACCGTCTTCGTGCCAGCCGGCCCGATGACCTCGGGCCTGTCGAACAACGCCAAGGCCAAGGTGCGCGAGCAGGCCGCCCAGGGCCTGGTAGGCCGGGCCGAGCTGCTCGAGGCCGAATCCGCGGCCTATCACAGCGAAGGCACCTGCACTTTCTACGGCACGGCCAACAGCAACCAGATGCTGCTGGAAGCCATGGGCCTGCACGTGCCCGGAACCGCCTTCATCAACCCCGGCCAGGAGCTGCGCCAGGAACTGACCCGCGAGGCCGCCCGCACCGTGCTGGCCCAGAGTTGCACGCCCATCGGCAAGCTGGTCGATGAACGCACCATCGTCAACGCCATGGTGGCCCTGCTGGCCACCGGCGGCTCCACCAACCATCTGATCCACTGGGTGGCGGTGGCGCGCGCGGCAGGTATCGTGATCGACTGGGACGACTTCGCCCAGCTCTCGCACGCCGTGCCGCTGCTGGCCCGCGTCTATCCCAACGGCAGCGCCGACGTGAACCAGTTCCAGGCAGCGGGCGGCCCCGGCTACGTGCTGCGCGAGCTGCTCGATGCCGGCCTGATGCACGAGGACGTGCTCACCGTGCGCGCCGGCGGCATCCGCGAATACACCCGCCTGCCCGGCCAAGCTGAAGGGCAGGGCGGGGCAGGGCGCCTGGCCTGGACCGATATCGACGCCAGCGGCGACGACAGCGTGCTGCGCCCGGCCACCGACCCGTTCAGCGCCACGGGCGGCCTCAAGCTGCTGCAGGGCAACCTGGGGCGCAGCGTCATCAAGGTCTCGGCCGTGCCAGAAGACCGCCACATCATCGAGGCGCCGGCGGCCGTGTTTGGCTCTCAGGCCGAGCTGCAGGCCGCCTTCCAGGCCGGCGAGCTGGACCGCGACGTGATCTGCGTTGTGCGCTGGCAGGGCCCGCAGGCCAACGGCATGCCCGAACTGCACAAGCTCACCCCTCCGCTGGCCGTGCTGCAGGGCAAGGGTTACCGCGTGGCCCTGGTCACCGACGGCCGCATGAGCGGCGCCTCGGGCAAGGTGCCCGCCGCCATCCACGTCTCGCCCGAAGCCCATGCCGGCGGCCCGCTGGCGCGGGTGCAGAGCGGCGACGTCATCCGACTGGACGCCGTCGCCGGCACGCTTGAAGTCCTGATTGATGCGGATGTCTGGAACGGCCGCACGCCCGCGGTGATGCCCACAGTCCAGGGCTTGGACAATGCCCATGGAATGGGCCGTGAACTGTTTGCCGGATTCCGGCGCAACGCGCTCAGCGCAGAAGAAGGAGCCTGCTCGTGGCTGTGAACGTGAATGGACAGAATGCCGTATTGACCGCGCACGACGTCATGCGCGATGCGCCGGTCATCCCGGTCATCGTGCTCAATGACGTGGCCCACGCCGTGCCCATGGCCCGCGCGCTGGTGGCCGGTGGCATCCGCATGCTCGAAGTGACGCTGCGCACGCCCCAGGCCCTGGCTTGCATGGAAGCCATTGCCCGCGAGGTGCCCGAGGCCGTCGTCGGCGCCGGCACCGTGCGCAGCGCGGCCGATGCACAAGCCGCCGCCCGCGCTGGCGCCCGCTTTGCCGTGAGCCCCGGCTTCACGCCCGCCGTGGGACGCGCCTGCCGCGATCTGAACCTACCCCTGCTGCCTGGAGTGGCGACGGGCAGCGAAATCATGATGGCGCAGGAGGAGGGCTTCAGCGCGCTCAAGTTCTTCCCCGCCGTGCAGGCCGGCGGCCTCGCCATGCTCAAGGCCTGGCAGGGTCCCTTCGGCGACGTGGTGTTCTGCCCCACGGGCGGCATCCAGCCCAGCAATGCGGCTGACTTCCTGGCACTCGGCAACGTGGCTTGCGTGGGGGGCTCCTGGCTGGTGCCAGCAGATGCGCTGGCCGCCGGTGACTGGGCCCGGATCACCGAACTGGCCCGCGACGCAGCAGCCCTGCGCAAAGCTTAGTGATGGCCCAGGCATCGCCTCCAAAATCTGGAAGGCGATGCCTCATCGCGGCATTTCTCCGGTCGATTGATTGACTGCACACCCCATGAAAACCATCGACGAGATGCTGAACCTGGAACTGCTCACCCCCGAGCAGCACGGCCAGATCGACGCCTGGATCGCCCAGGCCGGCTCCCCCGAAGAGATCCTGCAGATGCCCGCGCCGCTCTGGCAGGCCGTCGAACGTGCAAGCCAGGCGATGGGCGTCAACGAAGACCTGCTGCGTCCACCCTCGCTGGATGCCGGCTTGCCCCTGTAATCGCTCTCACCAATGACCTCCCTGACGATCCGTCCCGCGACCCGCGAAGACATCCCCACCATCCTGCACTTCGTGCGCGAACTGGCCATCTACGAAAAGGCCGAACACGAAATGCAGTCCACGAGCGCCCATCTGGAGCGCACGATGTTCTGCGAGAACCCCGCCGTCTTTGGCCTCATCTGCCTGGACGGCGACACGCCCGTGGGCTTCGCGGTCTATTTCTTCAACTACTCCACCTGGCAAGGCCGCCACGGCCTCTACCTGGAAGACCTCTATGTCTCGCCCGAATGCCGGGGCAGGGGAGCGGGCAAGGCCTTGCTGCAGCACCTGGCGGCCATCGCCGTGGAGAAGGACTGCGGTCGCTTTGAGTGGAGCGTGCTCGACTGGAATGCGCCTTCCATCGCCTTCTACGACAGCCTGGGTGCCAAGCCGCAGTCGGAATGGATCCGGTATCGAATGACGGGGCAGGCGCTCGAAGACCTGGCGGCCTCGGCACCGCAAGACCGGCCGGCAGCCGTCTGAAAGAACGCAAAAAAAGGGCTGAATCGCTACCCAGCCCTTGTAGTATCAGCGCATTACGCTATTCAAACGATAGCAGGCGCGGCGAATCCGGTCAGCGCAGGCCGGTGCCCGAGGACACGTCATCCTTGCGCTCGATCAGCTCGATCTTGTAGCCGTCCGGGTCCGTCACGAAGGCGATCACCGTCGTGCCGCCCTTGACCGGGCCGGCCTCGCGCGTCACGTTGCCGCCGGCGGCCTTGATCTTCTCGCAGGCTGCATAGGCATCAGGCACACCCAGGGCGATGTGGCCGTAGGCCGTGCCCATGTCGTAGCTTTCGGTGCCCCAGTTGTAGGTGAGTTCGATCTCGGCCTGGCCCGGGTTTCCGCCGTCGAATCCCAGGAATGCCAACGAGTACTTGTACTCGGGGTTCTCGGACGTGCGCAGCAGCTGCATGCCCAGGACCTTGGTATAGAAATCAATCGAGCGTTGAAGGTTGCCAACGCGCAGCATCGTGTGGAGGAATCTCATGCACTCATTGTGCCGCGATCGCAAAGACCGTTGCCGAGGACGGTCAGGCCGGGCACTGGAAAGAGGTCACTGGCAATAAGCGCCTTGACGACATCTGGAACCCCTCCTCAGCCTACGCCTCAAGTAGATACGATGTATATTATGTCAAATCATAAAATCCAGCGACACGGGCAAGCCAATGGATGACATGGGGATGCGCTGTTTCCAGCGGCACGACGAGAGCCACAAAGCGACCATTGCATGGCCTCCTGGCTCAACCATTCTCCCGACCTCCACCATGTCCACCACCAAACCCGCCGCAGTGGCCCAGGCCGAGAAGAAGGTCGCCGCCGTTCTGGATGAACTCGAACAAACTACGGGCTCCGAAGTCCAGAAGCTGCAGCTCGAGGATGTCGTTGCATCCGATGCAGTGACCGGAAGGCCGCTGGTGCAAAAGGCTGTCGAGATCACGGTGCAACCTCGCCCGAACCGTAAGTGGGCTCGCTGATCCGGGGGGTGATCCGGGCGATGAACGTCCGGAACGCGCTGCCCTGATTTGCCGCCACACCCGGTTTCTGGCGCAACGCCTCGCGCCTTCCCGGCGGCGCCGGACATCAAAATATTCCCTGCCAATCTGGCAGGCTGGCCTCTGGCTAGTGGCAACATGGCTCGCTGGCGCAGGTGCGGCGTTATGCCATGCCGGCCCCTTCATTCAACAAGAACCAGGAGACAACAACGCCATGCGTGCCCTTTCGTCCATGCCTCTCGCTCCACAACAACCGCAGCGTCGAGCTGTGCTCGGCGCCAGCCTCGCCGCCGCCTCCGGGCTGTTGCTACCCGCCTGGGCGTGCGCCCAGACCGCGTGGCCCAGCAAGCCCTTGCGGCTCGTCGTGCCGTTCGCGCCTGGGGGCAGCTCGGAAATCGTCGCCCGCGCGGCGGCTGCGGAAATCTCCAAGACGCTAGGTCAGAACGTGTTCGTGGACAACAAGCCCGGCGCGGCCGGCAACATTGCCATGCAGGAAGTGGCTGCGAGTACCGACGAGCACACCCTGATCCTGGGCCACATCGGCACTTTAGCCGTCAATCCATTCATCTTCCCGAAGCTGCCCTACGACGTGAACCGCGATTTCACGGCCATCACGCTGTTGTCGAAGGTGCCCAGCCTGTACGTCGTGCATCCCGATCTGCCGATCCGCAATCTGGCCGAGTTCATCACCTATGCGCGCAGCAAGCCAGGCCAGCTCAACTACGGCTCGGCTGGCAATGGGAGCGCGGGTCATCTGGCGTTCGAGTACCTGAAGATGGTGACCAATACCTTCATGCTGCACGTGCCTTATCGCGGCACCGGTCCCATGCTCACCGATCTGATGGCCGGGCGCCTGCAGGCGGCGGCCGTGGGCGCCCCCGCCCTGCTGCCCTTCATCAAGGCCGGCAAGCTGCGCTGTATCGCGACCGGAACGGCGCAACGCCTGCCGCAGATGCCCGATGTGCCCACGGTGGCAGAGCAAGGCTTCAAGGGTTTCGAGATGACGCAGTGGTACGGCCTGATGGTGCCGTCCAAGTGGGCGAAGCCGCATATCGCGAAGTTCGAGGCCGAAGCCGTGAAGGCCGCCCGCAGCACGGCGGTCAAGGACAAGCTGGCGCAGGAGACGGCGCTGGCCGTGGGCAATACCGGAGCAGAGTTCGACGCCTTCATCAAGGCAGAGCAGGCGCGTTGGAAGCCGGTTATCGATCGCGCGCAGATCAAGCCTGAAGGCATGGGCTGACGCGGAAATCCGTTCGCGGGCGAGGGCGGCCAGCACCCTCCCCCGCTGAAGTCAGCCCTTGGCCACGGATGGAGGGGATTGCGTGGGCAATGCGCCGGACGCCATGCCCGCCAATGCCTTGACGGCTTCGTCGCGCGATGCCCAGTGCTGGTCCGGCATGGGCAGGTTGTGCCCGTCCACCTGGGCCTGGGCAAAATAGTAGCGGCCATCGTCCTGCAGGCGAAGCAGTCCGGTGTAGGTCGCGCCGTCGGCCACGCCGAATACGGTTTCCTGCTGGCCTGCATAAGGGGACGGTGGAGGGGCGGAAGTCATGGCGAGGGCTCCTGAGTCGTCTGGGGATGGAGCCCGAGTGTGGAGGGACTTCGTGCCGCGGGGCGTAGTCCAAGGGCCCGCCCTCCCCCGCGGCCGCCCCGTGGCTGCCCCGGACCGGCCACCCGCCAGCGACTCAGTGCCCGTGTCCGTCGTGATGATCGTGGGCCGAGGCGGTGGTTCGGTGCCCGGGCAGGCCCAGCTTGGTCAGCAGCTGCACGTCGGCCTCGACGTCGGGGTTGCCGGTCACCAGCAGCTTGTCGCCGTAGAAGATCGAATTGGCGCCGGCCATGAAGCACAACGCCTGCACGGCCTCGCCCATCTGCTGGCGGCCGGCTGACAGGCGCACGCGGGCGCGGGGCATGGTGATGCGGGCCACCGCGATGACGCGCACGAAATCGAACGGGTCCACCGGCTCGCTATCGGCCAGCGGCGTGCCGGGCACGCGCACCAGGCTGTTGATGGGCACCGATTCCGGGTACGGCTGCAGGTTGGCCAGCTGCGCGATCAGGCCGGCGCGGTGGACCGGCGCCTCGCCCATGCCGATGATGCCGCCGCAGCACACGCTGATGCCGGCGGAGCGCACGTGCGAGAGCGTGTCCAGCCGGTCCTGGTACTGGCGCGTGCTGACCACATCGGTGTAGTACTCGGGCGCCGTGTCCAGGTTGTGGTTGTAGTAGTCCAGGCCGGCGTCCTTGAGCGCCACGGCCTGGTGCGATTCGAGCATGCCCAGCGTGGCGCAGGTCTGCATGCCCAGTCCCTTCACGGCGCCGATCAGCTCGCTCATCTTCTCGATGTCGCGGTCCTTCGGGGCGCGCCAGGCGGCACCCATGCAAAAGCGGGTGGCGCCGGCATCCTTGGCGGCCTGGGCGGCGGCAGTGACTTCCTGCACGCTCATGAGCTTCTCGGCCTTCACGCCAGTGTCGAATTCAGCCGACTGCGGGCAGTAGCCGCAGTTCTCGGGGCAGCCGCCCGTCTTGACCGACAGCAGCGTGGCCAGTTCCACGTCGCCTGCGGGCCAGTGCTGGCGATGCACCGTCTGGGCCTCATACAGCAGATCCATGAAAGGCTTGTCCAGCAGGGCCTGGATGGCTTCGATGCTCCAGGGGCCGCTGTGGGCGGGTGCGCCCGTGGGGCGGCGGTGCAGTTGCACGGCCTGGGCCGGCACCTCGGCGGCGGCGGGAGTGGCGATGGTGGTCATGGGGTGGTCCTTCCTGGCTTTTGGGGTGCGCTGGAGCCCGATGGGGCGCTATCCAGCCGATGGTGGCGGATTCTGCGGGAGAAAAATCGGAGGTGCCAGTGTCCGGCTGCAGAAAGTCGGGCCTGGCGAAACGCATAGAACATCGAGCAATTCTGCGAATTTTTGACCGATGATTGCCGAAGAAGAGATCAAGATGTCTGCGCGATGGCGGCAATGATGGGGCGCCCAGCACAACCTCCTTCAACTTGCCCGCTTCAGTCGTCAATTGCCGTCTCGGGTCCGGCTCACAGGGCGAAGTTGAGCGCAGTTGACTTGTGCAGCCTTCAACTGAGCGCGTCAATCACTTCGGGCGGGGCCTGCACCAGCTCGATCAGCACGCCTTCGCCCGCGATCGGAAACTCGTCGTTGCTCTTGGGGTGCAAAAAGGTGATGTCATAGCCTGCGGCGCCTTTGCGGATGCCGCCCGGGGCGAAGCGCACGCCCCGCGCGGTGAGCCATTCCACGGCACGCGGCAGGTCGTCGATCCACAGGCCCACATGGTTGAGCGGCGTGGTGTGGACGGCGGGCTTCTTGTCGATGTCGAGCGGCTGCATCAGGTCCACCTCCACCGCGTGGGCGCCCTGCCCCATCGCCAAGATGTCTTCATCGACGTTTTCGCGTTCGCTGCGGAAGCTGCCGGTTTGCGCCAGGCCCAGCATGTCCACCCAGAGAGTTTTCAGGCGCTGCTTGTCGGTGCCGCCAATGGCGACCTGCTGAATGCCCAGCACCTTGAACGGACGGTTGGCGGATGTTGCGCCGGCTGCGTTGGTCATGTCTCGATTACTCCTGTTTTGATAGCTGCATGCGCTGATAAATCAAAGGCTACAGGCCAATTTCCTTGGAACCACACCTCGCGCAGCGCCCAACTGCTGAGCGTGGCGAAGTATTCGCGCAGCCAGGCGTTGTAGCGGCTGGTGATGGGCGTGGGCGCGCTCACGGGCACCACATCGGCCCAGCCCAGGCGGCGGGCGATGCGCGAGGCGCGGATCAGGTGGAAGTCGCTGGTCACCAGGGCCACGGGTGCGCTGGCGGGCACGCCGCGCGCCTCCAGCAAGGGGCGACTCCAGGTCAGGTTCAGCTCGGTGCTGGTGCTCTTGTCCTCCAGCACCAGACGGGCGGGCGCGATGCCGTGGCGCTCTTCCAGGTAGCGGGCCATGATGGCGGCCTCGCTCTCGGTCGCGCCCAGGTCGATGCCGCCGCAGACGGCCACCAGCGCGGCCGGCTGCTGCGCAGCCAGTTCTGCGGCGGTATCGAGCCGCGCAGCCAGCGCGGGCCGGGGTTGCCCATCCAACGTGCCGGCACCCAGCACCACGATGGCCTGCACCGGCGGCACCTGGGCCACGGGCACGCCGAAGCCCGTCAAGCGACTCCAGAACCACAGCAGGGAAACCAGCCACAGCGCCAGGGCCCACCAGCCCAGGCGCCAGAGGCGTTGCCGGCCCGGGTGGCGCCGGCGCCAGCGTTCCAGCCGGGGCCAGCGCAGCGCGATGGCGAGCAGCGCCGCGCCGAGCACGGCCGGCAGTAGCACGCCCAGGTTGAACTGCCGCAGCGCCAGCAGATAGAGGCCGTCGGCCAGCAGCACGGCCCCGGCCACGCCCAGCAGCCCGCGCCGCACGGGCGCGCCGGCGGCCGACGCGCCGGCCGGCAGCAACTCCACGGGCCTCACTGGAATTCGATGATCACGTCATCCACCGCCAGCGAGGCGCCCTTGCTGGCCAGCACCTTGCCGACCACGCCGTCCTGCGCGGCGAAGAGGATGTTCTCCATCTTCATGGCTTCGATCACCGCCAGCTTTTCGCCGGCCTGCACCTTCTGGCCGGGCTGCACGGCCACATCGACCAGCAGGCCGGGCATGGGCGAGAGCAGGAACTTGGACAGATCCGGCGGCGCCTTGTAGGGCATGAGCTGGTGCAGCTCGGCGCCCAGCGGCGAGAGCACCAGGGCGTCGATCTGCGTGCCGTTGTGGGCGATACGCAGCGCCAGTGGGTTCTTCGCCATGCCGCGCTCGACCTGGGCGGTGAAGCCCGCGCCGTTGCACTGGCCCTGCACGCGGATCTGGCCCAGCGTCGCTGCGCTACTGATCTGATAGCTGCGACCGCCCACGGCGACTGCGCTGGAGCCCGATGGAGCCTGGAAGTCGGTGACCGACACCGCATGGTGCTCGTGCTGGCCATTCGCGCCCAGCACCACGACCACGAACTGCTCGCCCACCTTCACCTCGTGCCCCGCCAACTGCCCGCTGATGCCGGACGCGCGGGCGCGGTAGCGGCGGTGCATGTAGGCGGCCAGCGCCACGAGGAAAAGCGGATCGTCGTGCGGCACGTCTTCGGCGTGGAAGCCCTGGGCGTAGTGCTCGGCGATGAAACCGGTGTTGAACTGGCCCGAGACGAACTGCGGATGCGCCAGCAGCGCCGCCTGGAACGGGATGTTGCTGCTGATGCCCCGGATGACGAAGCCGTTGAGCGCTGCGCGCATCTTCTGGATCGCGTCCAGCCGGTCCGTGCCATGCACGATCAGCTTGGCGATCATCGAGTCGTAGAACATCGGGATCTCGCCGCCCTCATAGACGCCCGTGTCCACCCGCACGCCCAGACGGCGGGCCGTGTCGGACTGGAACATGGTC
>JBHIWE010000127.1:0-12960 GCA_041987645.1 Acidovorax sp.
TGTTCGCCAAGGGCTACATCGCCATCAACGGCGCCAGCCTGACGGTGGCAGAGGTCAACCGGCAGGACGGCTGGTTCGAGGTCTGGCTGATTCCCGAAACCCGCCGCGCCACGGTGTTCGAAGGCAAGCGCGAGGGCGACCGCCTCAACATCGAGATCGAGCGCAGCACCCAGGTGGTGGTGGATACGGTGCGCGAGGCCGTGCAGGAAAGCCTGGGCCGACTGAAGCCCGTGCTGGAGGCGCTGCTTCAGGAAAAGGGCCTGTCGCTCGACGACCTGGTGCAGCCGCCGACACTGCCGCGCTGAAGCAGCTTTGGCGCCGGCTATGACGCCTGGGCCGTGGTGTGGCGGCTACGGCCGCCAGCATCAGGCTCAGGCTCTCAAGGTGCAACGGGCGACTCAGGGCCGAGGCGATGCGCACAAACGGGCGCTGCCTTCCAGCCCTTGCCGCCCCGCACCGTCCTGCGGCCCACCAGGCGTGCTCCGCGGCGCCTCGCTGACGTCTCCTTCCAATGACCATGCCTGAACGTGACGTTGCAACCATCGGCTGCGGCCTGCCCGGGCCGGGACTGGGATTGCGCCCGCTGCGGCCGGCCGACGTGCCCGGCCTGCTGGCCGTGCAGCGTGCCTGCTACGGCGATGGGCTGATCGAGGGGGAAGCGGTGTTCGTGCGGCGGCTGGCCAGCGCGGCGCAGTGCTCGCTGGCACTGGTGGAGGCAGATGGCCCGTCGCCGGCGCTGGTGGCCTACCTGGCGGCCTACCGCAGCCGTCGGGGCGCCGTCACGCCTTTCGAGGGCGACTTCCACAGCGCGCCGCAGGCCGATGCGCTCTATCTGCACGACCTGGCCGTTGCGCCCGCCTGGGCCGGGCGCGGGCTGGCCCAGGGCCTGCTGGCGGCCGCATGGCAGCGCGCCCGGGCCGAGGGGCTGCGCCATTCGGCCCTGGTGTCGGTACAGGGCACGCAGGCGTTCTGGGAGCGCCAGGGCTATGGGGCGCAGCCGCTCGCGGACGCGGCCCAGCAGCGGCATCTGGACAGCTACGGCACCGGGGCGGTCTACATGGTGCGGGCGCTCTAGCGGCGCGGGTGGTCAGGGCTGGGTGCGAGCTTGTCCGGGCGGGAGGCGGGCGTCGTCATAATGCGCCCCATGCCCAACCGCTGGAAACCCAACGTCACCGTGGCCGCCGTCGTCGAGCAGCAAGGCCGCTTCCTGCTGGTGGAAGAAGACACCGCCGACGGGCTGCGCCTGAACAATCCTGCGGGCCACCTGGACCCGGGCGAGTCGCCCGTGCAGGGCTGCATCCGCGAGGTGCTCGAAGAAACCGCCTGCGACTTCACGCCCGCCGCGCTGGTGGGCGTCTATCTCAACCGCTTCACACGCACGCGCACGGGTGATGACATCACCTACATGCGCTTCGCCTTCGCGGGCAGCGTGGGCGCGCCGCACGCCTGGCGCACGCTGGACGACGGCATCGTGCGCACGGTGTGGATGACGCTCGAGGAGATCGAATGCTGCGCCGACCGGCTGCGCAGCCCGCTGGTGCTCGAATGCATCCGCGACTACTTGGCCGGCCAGCGCTTTCCGCTGGAGCTGGTGCATACCGACCCTTCGGTGCTGCAGCCGCCGCCCGGCAGCCTGCGCTGAGCGCGGGCCGAGGGCCGCTCAGCCGCCTACGACGGACCAGCCCACGTGCTGGTCGGCCTTGTCGTTCTCGTATTCCCAAGCGGTGCCGCAGCGGTCGCAGCGATAGCGCGTGACGGTGACGATGCGGCCGTCCTCGCGCTCTTCCTTGCGGCTGCCGCGCTGCACCAGCTCGGCATGGCCAGGCGCGCGGCGCCAGTTGCGCTGGATGCCCGAGCACGGCTCGCACAGCTCCATCTTCTTGAGTTCGTTCTGGCGGGCGGTGTCGCGGGTCATGGGGAGGGTGTCCGGAAAACGGGTGGGGGAAAAAAACGCTCCGGCCCTTGCGGGGCGGAGCGCGGATTCTACGAGGGTGGTCTGCTATTTAATTCATAGCATCATGCCGACAAGGGCTGGCTGGTGCCCGCCTGCAGGGGCGCTGCCGGGGGCAGCGGCGGCAGGCTGGCCACGTGCACGCGGCGTTCGGGCACGGCGAAGTCCACGCCCAGGGCCTCCAGCTCGCGCATCAGCGCGAGGTTGATCTTCTGCTGCAGGTCCATGTAGACGTTGTAGCCTGCATCCAGAACGATGTAGACCACCTCGTAGGCCAGGCCGGTCTCGCTGAACGATTGAAGGTGGGCGCGGTCGAAGCGCGCGTTGGGCTCGGCCTCGATGATGCGGCGCACGGCCTGGGCGATGGCTTCGGCCGTGTCGGCGCGGGTGCCGTAGGGCACGCGGAAGTTGAACACGATGCGCCGCTCGCGCATGTGGCGGTAGTTGTTGATGGTCTGCTTGAGCAGGTCGGTATTGCTCATCACCACCTGTTCGCCGCTCAAAGCGCGGATGCGCGTGGTCTTCACGCCGATCTGCTGCACCGTGCCCGCCACGCTGCCCACGACGATGAAGTCGTCCACCTCGAACGGCTTGTCCACGGCGATGGCCATGGAGGCGAACAGGTCACCCAGCACGTTCTGCACCGCCAGCGCGATGGCGATGCCGCCCACGCCCAGGCTGGCCACGAAGGCGGTGATGTTCACGCCCAGGTTCGAGAGGATGGCCAGCAGCACTGTCGCCCAGAGCAGTGTGCGCAGGCCCCAGGACATGAGCGTGGCCGATGCGCTCATCTGCGCCGGCCCGGTGGCGCCGTGGTGCTGGCGGTAGCGGTCCACCACCAGCGCGGTGGCGCGCGTGCCCCAGAGGCCCACCTGCAGCGCCAGCGCCAGGAACCAGAGCTGGTCCACCTTGGCCGGCCAGCGGCCCGGCAGATCGAGCAGGCCCGCGCCCACCAGCAGCGCGGCCAGCAGGATCAGCAGGCGGCTGGTGCCGGCCAGCACCTGCAGCGCAATGGAGGCCGGCCCCCCACGCGGCGCATCGGGAGCCTGCTCCGCCGCGACCTTCTGCGCCCGGCCCACGGCCCAGCGCAGCAGCAGCGTCAGCACCAGGTAGGTCAGCAGAGAGGCTGCTGCAGCGATCAGCAGGCTGGAGGCCGTCAGGCCCCAGAAGGTTTCGGTGTGCAGCCAGGCGGTGGCGGAAGCGAGCTCTTTATCCATGCGGGTGAATCCTCTCTCTGTGACATGACGAAGGTTTGAAAGCTGTTGGCGCGAAGGCGGGAACGCCGCTGCCGCGCGGCTGCAGCGCGTGGCTCTGCGGGTTCTGAGGCAGTGGCGCGAGGCCGGGCGCAGACGGATGCGCCCGTGCCTGCCGCCGGCGGATCAGCCGCCGGGCGCGGGGTTGTCGTCCGTGGCGGTGGGCTCGTCGGCCCAGCCCTGGCGCATCAGGCTTTCGTCCGGGGGGCCGTAGTAGATGGCGTGGGCTGCGGCTTCGGTGTCATAGCGCGGATCCAGCCAGCACTGCACCACGCCGTTGGTCCAGCCGAAGCCGTCCTGCAGCGGGTATTCGCCGCCATCGCCGCCCGCGGCGGTGTCGTGCTCATGGGCGCGCAGGGCGTATTTCTCGACCAGCTTGCCTTCGCGCTGATAGACGGCGCGCACGGTGTCGATCCAGCGGCGGCGCACCTCCAGCGCCAGCTCGCGGTGGCCGTAGCGTTCCAGCCCGCGCACGGCCATCCACTGCAGCGGTGCCCAGCCGTTGGGCCGGTCCCACTGCTGGCCGCTGGCGCATTCGGTGGTGGACAGGCCCCCGGGCGCCAGCAGCCGTGCCTGCACCGTGCGGGCCACGGCGGCGGCCTGCGCCTCGGTGGCCATGCCGGCGTAGAGCGGCACCAGCGTGGCGGCGGTCAGGCAGGTGCGCAGCGTGCCCGCCTTCCAGTCGTAGTCGAAATAGGCGCCCTCGGCCTCGTTCCAGAGCAGCCGGTTGACGGCCTCGCGCCGGTGCGCGGCCAGCTCGTGGAAGTGGCGCGCCGTGGCGGCATCGCCCAGGCTCTGGCTGGCCTTGGCGATGGAGACTTCGAGCCGGTAGAGGAAGGCGTTCAGATCCACGGGCAGCAGCTGCGTGGTGACGATCTGCGAGAGCTGCAGCGTGGCCGGATCGGCCGCGTCGGGGGCGCGCAGCCAGCGGGTGGAGAAATCCCAGCCCGACTCGCAGGCCGCGCGCAGGTCGCGATAGACCTCGGGCGATGGGCGGTCGGCCAGGGACGCGGTCTCCACGTCCTCGCGCCACGACTCCTCGCGCGGCGTGTCGCGGTCGTCCCAGTAGCGGTTGAGCACTTCGCCGCCGGGCAGCGCCACCACGCGGCGGCGCGCATCGCCGGGGTGCAGCACGTGCAGGCCGTCCATCCAGAAGGCGTGTTCCTGCAGCAGCTGCGGCAGGTAGTGCGACACGGGCGGACCGCCAGCCAGCGCGCCCAGTTCGGCCATGGACGCGAAGAGCGGCGGCTGCGAGCGGCTCAGGTAATAGGTGCGCGTGCCGTTGGGCACGAAGCCGAAGGCGTCGATCAGCCGCGCGAAGTTGTCCGTCATGTGGTGCAGCAGCGTGGTGCGGCCCGAGGCCGCCAGGCCCAGCATGGCGAAGTACGAATCCCAGTAGTAGAGCTCCGCGAAGCGCCCGCCCGGCACCACGTAGGGGTGGGCCAGCGGCAGGGCGGAGCCGCGCTGCGGGTGCTCCTTGGGGCTGCGCGTGAGCACGGGCCAGAGCGCGTCGATGTGCTCGGCCAGCGAGAGGCCTGGCGTGCCGACGTAGTCGTCGTTCGTCACCTCGGGCGAGCTGAAATGCTCCATGACGAAGGCGCCCAGGTCGAAGCCGGGCTGCGCGTGCAGCGCTCGGTAGGCGGCCAGGATCGTCTCGGGCTCCTGCAGCGGGGCGCAGTCCACGAAGGTCTTGCTGTCGGCGAACACCTGCTGGCTCTGCACTGCGATGAACAGTTCCTGGTAGCGGTCGGCGGGCGTGCAGTGGTCGCAGGGCGGCGCACCCGGCGCCTGCACGCGCGCGAGGTTCAGGTGGATGCGGTAGGCCGGGTGCCGGTCGGAAATGCGCTGGCTGGCCGCAGCGGGTGCCGCGGCAGCCGGGGCGACGGAGGGCGGTGCGGTGGTGGCGCTCATGCTGCTCATGTCTGTGCGGTCCTCATTGCTCCGCATAGTTCCATAAAAGTCCGCCGTCCACCACCAGCGTGGCGCCGGTGATGTAGGCCGCATCGGGCGAGGCGAGGAAGGCCACCGCGCCCGCCACGTCGGGCGGCGCGCCCAGGCGGCCCAGCGGGATCTGGGCCTTGAGCGCTGCCAGCTTGGCGGGCTGCTGCATCAGCGCATCGTTGATGGGCGTGCGGATGGCGCCGGGCGCCACGTTGTTCACGGTGATGCCTAGCGGCGCCAGCTCGATCGCCATGTTGCGCATCAGCATGCGCAGGCCGCCCTTGCTGGCGCAGTACGAGGTGAAGTGCGGAAAGGGCAGGTCTTCGTGCACCGAGCTCATGTGGATGATGCGGCCGGGCCGCCCGGCGTCGCGCAGTTGGCGGGCGAAAGCCTGGGCGGTGAAGAACGCGCCCTTGAGATTCACGTCCAGCACCGTGTCGTAGTCGGCCTCGGTGGTGTCGAGGAAGTCGGCGCGCAGCTCCAGCCCGCCGTTGTTGACCAGCACGTCCAGCCGGCCGAAGGCGGCATCGGCCTCGGCCACCAGGGCCTGCATGCGCGGCACGTCGCTCAGGTCGCCCGCGAACACCTCGCAGCGCTGGCCGGTGGCGGCGATGCGCTGCTGCGCGCGGGCGGAGCGCTCGTCCTCCTTGCGCACATGCAGGGCGATGTGCGCGCCCTCCTGCGCCAGCCGCTCGGCCACCGCGAGGCCGATGCCCTGCGCGCTGCCGGTGACCAGCGCCACTTGGCCGGCCAGGCGCGGACTGGGCTGCGGGGTGCCGGCGGGCTCAGGCTGTTGCGTGGAGTGGGCCCCAGGCGCGGCGGAGGACGCTGGGGCGTGGGAGGTGGTGGGGGTGGGAGCGGCTGGGGCGTTCATCCTCACAGGGTGGACCCAACGCCGCGCGCGCGGTGCAGGACGGCAGCGCACCTGCAAGTCACCCGGCAGGCCGCCCTGCATGCCATTCATGCCGCCGGCCCAGGTGGAGTGCGCGCATTTAGCTCTCTTTTTCATAGCGCTGTGGGCGCCGTCGTGGCCGGCGCGGTGGGGACGCTGTGCGTCAGGACAGCGGCTTGGGCACCAGTTCCACCGCCAGCCCGCGGTCGGTCACGGTGATGGCGCCGGGCTGCATGCCCAGCCCGTCGGGCAGGGCCAGGTCCTGCGGGCGCAGGGTGTGCAGCACCACCTCGCCCACCGACTCGCGCGCCAGCTGCGGCCCGTATTGCGCCAGCAGCGCCGCCGCATCGGGCCGCAGGTCGGGGAACTCCAGCGTGTTCAGCTGGATGTCGTGCGCCCGCACGGTGCGGTCGCTGGGCTCGTAGCGCAGGCCGAACTCCACGTTCAGCCGACCGGGGTAGCTGCGCCGCAGCAGCGGGCCGCCTGCGTCCACTGCCATGTCGGCAGCCAGCCGGTTGCGCTCGGACTTGAGCGCGATGCGCGGCGCCTGCACGTTCAGCTCCACCAGCCCAGCCAGCGGAAAGCGGCGCGGAAAGCGCTGGGCCAGCGTCTCTTCGATCTCTTCGCGGGGAATGGTGTAGCGCGGCCCGGCCGATGCCGTCGCGGCGCAGCCCAGCAGGGCGGCGAAGACGGCGGCAGGGGCGGTGGCGATCAGGAGGCGGCGTTGCATGGAGTTGTGCGGCTGCGGCGGTCGGGCCGCGGTGAATGTCGGGCCGGCCATCCTATCGCCCGATCGTGGGGCGGATGTAAGAGCGTGTTCACGATCCCCCGCGAGATCGTGAACACGTTCTCAGCGGCTGTCGGGCCGCAGGGTCAGGCTGAGGGGGGCTCCACGGCCTCATCCGGCAGCGCATCGCCCGCCGCCAGGGCCCGCAGCTGCCGGTGCTCGTCGCCGTCCCAGTGCGGCGGCAGCTGGTGCTTGGCCTGCAGATAGTGGTGAGTGAAGACATCCAGATACGCCTCCAGCACGCGGGCGGCGCGGGTCTCGCCCGCCAGCTCCAGGCACAGGGCCGCCACCTCCGATGTGCAGAAATGGTCGCCCCGCGTGGACCGCCGCAGCCTGTAGCGCGAGAGCTGGCCCGACTCCAGACTCAGCACCGGCAGGCTGTCGAGATAGGGGCTCTTGCGGAACATCTTGCGTGCCTCGGGCCAGGTGGCGTCCAGCAGCACGAAGAGCGGTCGCCGGGGGGCTGCCGTTGGCGCTTCCTGTGCCGCCTGAGCGGCGTTGGCCGCCGCGGCGGCCGGCAGCAGTTGCGTGACCACGCGCTGCGGATCGACGAACTCGCCCGGAAACACCACATACGGCTGCCACTGCGGATCGCGCAGCAGCGCCAGCAGGCCCGGGTCCACCTGCGTGCGCGCCCAGCCGAAGGCGAAGGTGTCGGCCACCACATCGGCGATCAGCCAGCCGGTGTTGCTGGGCTTGAGCGGCTCGATGTCGGCCATCAGCAGGCACATGCCCGCCTCCACCGGCACCTGCGGCCGCGCCGCGCACAGGCAGTGGCTGGGCGGCAGCCGGCAGCCCGGGCAGCGCTCGCCCCGCGGCCCGCCCCGGGCCAGAAAGGGCTTGGCGCTGCGGGCAAGGCGCGCGGCGCGCAGGCGGGAGACGGCGTGGGGGGAGGGGGGAATGGGCGCATGCATCGGGGCCGCGATTGTGACTGACGACTCCCTTCGCCGGCCTGGCTGTTGCGGCCCTTGTCACCTGCTTACGGCGGGTTGCCGAAATCCAGCTCCAGCTGCTGTGCGGGCATTGCGGGATCGAGCTGGCGTGCGCGCAATTCGCGGGCACTCTTACAGCGAAGTGCCGAAACGCCGAGGAAGTACATACTTCCCAAGGCGATCAGGCCAATCAGGAGCAGGCTGGTACGTTGCTCAAACAAGGCTTTGCGCAAGAACTCCTTGAATTCCGGTGCGGCCCGCGCTGTCGCTATTGTCTTTCTGGCTTGCGGTGCCAGCGGCAGCCAGTGGCCTTAGCGGCCGACATGCTCCAGCTCGAACAGCGGCACCTCCGCCTCCCGGCTCAGCCACAGCCCGCCGCCCAGCTCCACGAAATGCTCGCGCAGGCCGCTGCGGTAGAGCTCGGCGCTGTGGCGGAAGACGCGGCCGTCGGTCAGGTCCTCGTCGATGATGTCGCGCTCATAGTCCTCGCGCGAGACCGCCTCGATGTAGAGCGCGCCGTGGCACAGGCGGCCCAGGTTGCGCAGCGCGGCCTGCAGGTCGGGCTCGCTCAGGTAGGGCAGCACGCCCTGGCAGATCACGAAGTCGAACGGCTCGGGCGCCGCATAGTCCACCACCGATCCCTGCTGCCAGCCGAAGCGCTCGCACAGATAGGGGCTGAACTCCACGCCCCGGTAGCGGGCGGCCGGGATGTGCTTTTCCACGATGCCCTTCCACAGCCCGATGCCGCAGCCCACGTCCAGCACGCGCAGCACCGGCACCCGGAGGTAGTGCAGGTAGCTGCACACGAATGCGCCCAGCCGCTCCATGTGGGCCGGGTCCACCACGCTGGTCTTCTTGTCGAAATAAAAGCGCTGGTAATAGGCCGCGTCGAAGGTGCTGGGGCTGGCGGATTGCAATGCGGGTTCCTTGGTGGGGTGGGCGAAAGGTTGGAAATGAAATCGGCTGCCAGCGCACGAAGAATGGGCGCCAGCAGCTATCAAAAGTGAAGCAATGGGCGGTGGGCTATCTCACGCCTGCTGCGGCCGGAAGAGGGCGCAGAGCTTGTTGCCGTCCGGGTCGCGCAGATAGGCCAGATAGATCTTGCTGTCACCGAATTCGCGCCAGCCCGGCGGGTTTTCGCAGGTCGTGCCGCCGTGGGCCACGCCGGCGGCGTGGAAGGCGTCGGCCTGCTCGGGCGAAGCCATGGTGAAGCCGATCGTGCTGCCGTTGCCGTGCGTGGCTGGCTCGCCGTTGATGGGCAGCGTGATGCCGAACAAGCCGGAGGGGCTGCGGTAGAAGAACCGGCTTTTGTTGGCAACGCCGGGCCCGACGCCCAGGGTGCCCAGCAGGGCGTCGTAGAAACGCTTGGAACGTTCGAGGTCCGCGACGCCGACCATGACATGGCTGAACATGAGGTGCTATCTCCGTGGGTAGTAGGAAGGGGGAAAGAAAGAAAACCGGCCCGGGTGGGCAGGGCTGGGGATATTAGCCGGGCGCCGGCGCGGGGCCTGTCTCCCACGGGTTGCGGGGAATACGGGGTTGATTCGCCGCAGTTATTGCGGTGGATGCGCCGCATAGTCACCGCATGTGGTCAGAAAAAGCCCCGCCGCCGCACGTACTTCCGGCAACGCGCCGGCTGGCCGCAGTGGCGGTTCGATGCCGCCGCGCTGGCCGCCGCCCTGGCCGAAGTCCACCGCGCCCAGGCCACCTTGCAGGCGCTGACGCAAGAGGTCATCACCACCAGCGCCATCGAAGGCGAGGCGCTCAGCCGTGAGGCCGTGCGCTCGTCCATCGCGCGCCGCCTGGGCGTGGACATCGGTGCGCTGGCCCCCGCCGACCGGCATGTGGACGGTGTGGTGGACATGGTGCTGGATGCCACCCAGCGCTTTGCCGAGCCGCTGACGGCCGAACGCCTCTTCGGCTGGCATGCAGCGCTTTTCCCCGCGGGCTACAGCGGCCGCCTGCGCATCCAGACCGGCGCCTGGCGCAACGATGCCGCAGGGCCCATGCAGTCGTCTCCGGCCCCATCGGGCGCGAGACAGTGCATTACGAAGCACCACCCGCTGCCCGCCTGCCCGCGGAAACCGCCGCGTTCCTCGACTGGTTCAACCACTCCTTGTCCCAGGGCGATCCCCTCGTGCATGCCGGGCTGGCGCATCTGTGGCTGGTCACGTTGCACCCTTTCGACGACGGCAATGGCCGCATCAGCCGCGCCGTGGGCGATATGGCCCTGACCCGCGCCGAAGGCAGCGCCCAGCGCTTCTACAGCGCTGAGCGCGCAGATCCAGCGCGAACGCAAGCACTACTACGACCAGCTGGAAGCCACCCAGCGCGGCACGCTCGACGTCACGCCCTGGCTGGCCTGGTTCCTGGGCTGCCTGCTGCGCGCCGTACAGCGCGCCGATGGCCTGGTGGCCGACGTGCTGGCCAAGGCGCAGTTCTGGCAGCGCTGGGCGGATGCGCCCATGAATGCCCGGCAGACCCTGGTGCTGAACCGCGTGCTGGGCGGCATGGAGGGGAACCTGAACAACGCCGAGTGGGCAGCCCTTGCCAAATGTTCTCGGCGGCACACGGGCCCGCCAATCAATCAGTCAACCAGGCCATGTCACCAGAGCTTCCACCATGGCCTTTGGGGGATGGGCAGAACCACCCTCGTTTTGGGGTCGTATTCCCAGTCCGCGGGTTGCGTATAGACCGTGCCGTTGTCATCTTGAACGCTTCCGCCGAAATGTTTGGCAATGTCCAGCATCTTCAGATAGAGCGCGGTGTCCGGCCACTTTGTGTATATGTTGCCGTGGCGCCAGTCGAGCCAAGGTTCTTCATGAAGGGATTTGCCCAGCCAGACAGCGTGATATGGGCTATTCGCTGAAATCAATGCCATTTCTGGATCGCCATGAACGTAAGCCAGCCATTCCTCGGCAGCGATGGATGCGTTCTCGTTATCTGCGAAAAATTCTGCGCGGGTGATGTTCAGTTCTACGCCCATGAGATTCCAAGATGTTGATTTTCAATGTGCGCTTTATGGGTGCTAACTGAGAAGAATTTCGATGTCTTCTGGGTGGTTTTGTCAGAGGTTATTCGCCGTAGATGGATTTTCTTGCTTCCACAAAGTCGATCCAGCGGCCTTCCGAATTCCAGTCCGATGCTGGATGAGTTCTTTCCCCTCATTCGATGTAAAGCTCTTGGGGTGAGGATGACCTCTTCGCGTGTCCATTTGGGGTTTCCATGCCCACTCTTCACTGCCATGGCTATCTAATGCTCAGGTTGCCCGAGAGGATGGAGGGAAATTAAAGATTTGCCCGTCGGAAGCGCCCGCAGGTCCGCCCAGACCTGCACCGGGCCGGACGGCTGAACCCCATTTCTCCGGTAGAACGCTTCTGCCGTGCGGGTGCTTTCCAAATGGAGCTCCTCGACACCTCTTTGGCGAGCCATTGCTTCGGCGGCGGCCAGAAGGCTCTTGCCTATGCCGCGAATGGAGGGCTTCGGGTGCCACATAGCAAAGGCTGAGGCTGGATGCAGACACGAGAGCTACGCCGACAAGCCTGACGCCATCGAATGCACCGAGCGGAATGGCGTGCGGCGATGAAAACCAAGCGCGTCAGGAGTTGGATGCTGGTCTCCACGGGCCGACAGGTTCTGCGTTGTCGATGTGGTGCCTTGAAGCCACAGCCAGCCTGGGCGTTTTCCTATCTCCCACAGCTCACCGCGAAGACCGCACTCCCCCCACCCCCACATCGACCGTCCCGAACACCGTCACCCCGCTTTCGCTCGCCTGGGTGCTGGTAGCCGGGTCGTTGGAGGGGCGCGAGGCGATGGTGCCGCAGCCGCTGAGGGCCAGGGCTGCGCAGCAGGCCAGCAAGGCCGCCGCGCCGGCGCGGCGCGCGCACCCTGGGGCCAGGGGCTGGCCCTCGCGGGCCGTGGCGGCAGAAGAAGAAGACGGGGCGGGGCCCCCCTCGCCGGTGGCCGTAGTGATCGTCGTCATTCGCCATCTCCTTGCAGATGCTTGCCCAGGATGCCCGCCAGCTCGAACATGCCCGCACTGTCCTTGCCGAACACGGCGCGCAGCTTGGCGTCGGCGACGATGGTGCGCTTGTCCTTGGGGTCCTGCAGGTTGTGGGCCTTGATGTATTCCCACATCTTCTTGACCGCCTCGGGCCGGGCGACGGGTTCGGGGCCGATCACGGCGGCCAGGGCGGGGCTGGGTGGTTTGCCGGCAGCACTCTTGCGCGGGGCCTTGGCGGCGGTGGTGCCAGAGGCGGCCTTCTTGGCCGCGGGCTTGGTGGTTTTCTTGGCGGCAGCGCCCGTGCGGCTTGCGCTGGCTGCTCCGGTTTTGGTAGCGGCGGCGGTGGTGCTGCCCGCAGCGGTCTTGCGCGGCGGGAACTTGCTGGCCTTTTGCTCGAACTCGAAGTTGACCTTGCCGGCTTCCTTGTCCCAGGCCAGGAAGGCCTTGAAGTTGCGGCGGGTGCGCATGCTGACGAACTTGTCGAGCAGGTCGGTCTTGCCGGTGGCCAGCAGCTTGCTCATCTGCGAGCGCTCCACGGGTTGCTGCAGGATGACCTTGCCGGTCTTGAAGGTGCAGCTGGGCGTGGGCTGGGCGGCGGTGGGCACGGACTTGCTACAGACGTAGTTGGCGCCGTGTTCATAGACGGGCGCGCCGCAGACGGGGCAGTCGCCCAGGCTGACCTGCTCGCCGAAGTCCACCAGCTCGCCCGATTCCTCGGCGGCGCGGTCGTCGCCGAAGTCGAATTCGAGCTTGTAGTTGCCGGCTTCTTCGTCGCGCACGATGGTGACTTCGGCGGTGAACGGCCAGCCGGCCTTGGAGCGGAAGCCTTCCAGCGGGCCGATGCGGCGGTCGCGCAGCAGTTGGTCGGCCTCGGCGGTCTCGAAGGTGCGGCCGGCGGGCGACTTGCCGAACGAGAAGCCGCAGGCGTCGGAGCCGTCACCGGCTTTGCCCACGCAGGCGTAGCGGCGGTAGTTCTCCTTGACCACGCCGCCGCAGTTGGGGCAGGGGGCCGAGAGCGTCGCGTAGTCGCCGGGGATGGTGTCGCGGTCGTATTCCTTGGCCTTTTTGACCATGCGCTCGGTCATGGCGGCGATCTGCTGCATGAAGGCTTCGCGGCTGAGCTGGCCCTTTTCCATCTGCGAGAGCTTGTATTCCCACTCGCCGGTCAGGTCGGCGCGGCAGAGTTCGTCCACCTCCAGGC
>JBHIWE010000128.1:0-12937 GCA_041987645.1 Acidovorax sp.
TCGCTGGAGCAGAGCGATTGCGAATGTGCCAGCAGCGGCGCCCCCCCAATGAGGGCGATGGCGAAGGCTGCAGCGGAGATGTGGGGTGTGGGCATGGCGGGCGGGGCGGTGGGCAAGGGGCTCGGGGCTGGTGGGGCCTCGCCATGTTCCCACAAGCTCCTGGCCCGTGCTGCGTGCCCGCCTGAGGGCTGCTGTACCCCGGCCTGCTTACTCGGGCTTGATGTTGGCTTTGCGCACCACTTCGCCGTAGGAGGCGAGGCGGTCGGACATCATCTTTTCGAAGCCTGCGGGCGACATTTCTTCGGGTGGGATCACGCCGCGCGCCTTGAGGCTCTCGATCATGGCCGGCTCGGTCGCCGCCTTGCGGATGGCCCGGTGCAGGGTCTTGACCACCTCGGCGGGCGTGCCTGCGGGCGCGGCGATGCCGGTCCAGGAGGTCTGGTTGAGCGCGGGCAGCCCCAGTTCGGCGAACGTGGGCACGTCGGGCAGCTGCGCGACCCGCGTGTCCGAAGCCACGGCCAGGGCGCGCAGCTTGCCGGCCTGAATGTGCTGCAGGAACACCACCAGGTTGTCCAGCGCGAACTGCACTTCGCCGCCCAGGATGGCCGTCACGTACGGCGAGCCTCCGCGGTAGGGGATGTGAACACCCTTGGCGCCCACGGCCAGCAGGAAGGCCTCGGCGTTGATCTGGCCCATGCTGCCGGCGCCGGCCGTGGCGAAGTTGACCTGGCCGGGGTTGGCCTTGAGGTAGGCAACGAACTCGGCGAATGTTTTGGCAGGCACGCTGGGATGCACCACCAGCACGTTGGGCTGGCGGCCCAGGATGGCGATGTTCTCGAAGTCCTTGATGGGGTCATAGCCCAGCTTGGGCTGCACCAGCGGGTTGGCCAGGTGGCTGCTTTGCGAGGACACGACCAGCGTGTAGCCGTCGGCCGGAGCGCGCGCGACCAGCTGCGTGCCGATGGAGCCGCCCGCGCCAGGCTTGTTGTCCACCACCATGGGCACGCCCAGGAGGCGGCCCAGCGATTCGGTGTACTGACGGGCCATCATGTCCACGGAGCCGCCGGGCGGGAAGGGCACGACCAGGGTGATCGGCCGGCTCGGGTACTTGGCTGCGCTCGTAGCGAAGGCGGGCAGGGCGGCGGCGCCGGCCAGGCCCAGGCCGGTGGCGAGGATCTGGCGGCGGGAGGCGAAAGAGGACATGCGGTTCATGGGAGGCATCTGCAGAAAGTCAACGAACAAGGAAACGAAAGCGGGAAACGGAAACGGGAAAGTGAAAGGGAGGGGAACGGGGCGCGATGGGATCAGCCCAGCGCCAGCAGCGTGAGCGCCAGCGCCTGTGCGCGGGGAACAAAGGTGGTCAGATCGCAGAATTCGCGCTCACTGTGCGCGTAGCCACCCACGGGCCCCAGGGCGCACAGGGATGGAATGCCCATCTGCGAGGTGATGCCACTGTCTGCCGCCCCGCCGGTGGGCTCGCCATCGACAGCGAAGCCGACCTGCGCCGCGCAGCGCTGGTAGGTCTGCAACAGCGCATCGGGCGTGCGGGCCATGGGCAGCGTGCCGGTCTGGGCGAGGATGCGGCCGCGGGTGCGCGGCAGGGATTCTTCCTCGATCACGGCCTGGATGCGCGCCAGCACGGCCTGCAGGTCGTTCTCGGCGGTGTAGCGCAGATCGACGTGCGCGGTGGCGAGCGGGGCCACCACGTTGGAGGCCATGCCGCCCTGCACCACGCCCACGTTCACGGTGATGCCGGGCTCGCAGCCGTTGAGCGCATGCAGCGCCAGGATCTTGCGGGCCAGCGCGTCGATGGCGCTCGCGCCCTGCGTGGGATTGACGCCCGCATGCGCCGCAACGCCCTGCACCTCGAAGTGCAGGTGGTAGGAGCCCTTGCGCTCGTTGACCACGTTGCCGCTGATGCGGCCGGGTTCGGCGTTGAGCACCGCGCGGGCGCCCTGCACATGCTCGCGGATCACGGTGCGGCAGGTGGGCGAACCCACTTCCTCGTCGCAGGTGAAGAGCAGATGCACGGGCGTGGTGTTGGCCTTGAAGCGCGCCAGCGCCTCGGCCACGAAGACGTTCATCACCAGGCCGGACTTCATGTCGGCCACGCCCGGGCCGTAGGCCTTGCCGGCTTCCACGCGCCAGGGCCGCTGCGCCGCCGTGCCCAGGGGGAAGACGGTGTCCATGTGGCCCATGAGCTGGTAGTGGCCCGAGGCGGCTGCGTCGCGGCCCGGCACCTTGGCCAGGATGCACTCGCCCCAGCCCGGCTGGGGCAGGGTCTGCACGGTGATGCCGGCGGCCTCCAGGCGGCCGCGCAGCAGGGCCGCGACCTGGCGCACGCCCGCTTCGTGGCCGCTGCCGCTGTCGATGTTCACGACTTGTTCCAGCAGCTCTGCCATGGCCTGTTCCTGTGAAGCGAGCCAGTTGAGCAGGGGCTGGGCGGAAGCAGCGGCGTCCGCAAGGGGGAAAGAGGTGCTGTGCATGGCCGTGGCGTGAAGAGTGAAGGTTGAAATGAAAATTTCAGCCATCATATTTCGTTGCAACACCTGTTGCAATGCGTGCAGACTGCCGGCCCTGGCCGGCATGCACAATCGGCGCATCCGGGCGCCCGCTCGTGTTTGGCCTCCTCCCTTCCTGTCCACGATGATCCTGCCCGAACGGCTCGCCGCCCGCGCCGCCTCCCTGACTGCCAGCGAGCGAGCGCTGGCCGACGATCTGCTGCGGCACTATCCCGACGGGCTGCTGGATTCCGCCAGCGCCATCGCTGCGCGCACGGGCACCAGCGCCTCTACGGTGGTGCGGATGTTCGCCAAGCTGGGCTACGACAGCCTGGCCGAGGTGCGGCGCGAGGCGCGCTCCGAAGTCACCTCGCGCCTGCAGACCGCAGCGCAGCGCGCGCCGGCCACGCTGGGCGTCAGCCGCAGCCTCGCTGAATGCGTGGACGATGCGCTGCTGCACGACCAGCACAACCTCGCCGCTACGCGCAGCGGGCTCGACATGCCCGCCTTCGAAGCGATCGCCCGCCTGCTGGGCCGCGCCGAGGGGCGCGTTTTCGTGCTGGCCGAGAAGAACAGCGCGCCGGTGGCCAGCCATCTGGCCACGCACCTGCACCTGTGCCGCCCTGGCGTGCAGGACCTGGGCGCGGGCGCCTCGTTCGTGGTGGACCGGCTGCTGTGGGTGCAGCCACAGGACGTGCTGCTGGTCTTCACCATCCGCCGCTATTCGGCCGGCAGCCTGCGGGCGGCGCAGCATTTCCGCGCTCAGGGCGCCACGGTGGTGGCTCTCACCGACAGCCTGGTCGCACCCATCGTGGGGCATGCGCAGCACGCCCTGGTGGCGCGCACGGCCAATGCGTCGCCGTTCGATTCGTACACCGCGGCGTTCTTTTTGTGCAACGCGCTGGTGTCCGCCGTGGCCCAACTGCGCCATGGCGCGGTGCAGGAGGCGCTGGAGCGGCGCGACGCGCTGTGGCAGCAGTTTGAATCCGACGCGCTCGACGGCTTGCTGGGCTGATGCCGGAGTGTTTGGCTTCAGGGCCCCGCGGCGCGCATGGGGGCTGCGTCCTCTGCTATCGAAAGCATAGAGCTTGACCCTTGCGGGCGGCGGGCGCAGCGGGGTTCCTACAATGGCGGGATGCCTTCTCAAGACCTGTTTTTCGGCGCGCACGATGCGCCTTTCGGCGCTGGCGAGCCGGGCCCCGCGCCGCGCGTCGATCCCGCGACCTCGCCCCTGCTGCAAAACCTGAACGACGAGCAACTCGCCGCCGTCACGTTGCCGGCGGGCCATGCGCTCATCCTCGCGGGAGCCGGATCGGGCAAGACGCGCGTGCTGACCACGCGCATCGCGTGGCTGCTGCAAAACGGCTACGCCACGCCCGGCGGCATCCTGGCCGTCACCTTTACCAACAAGGCGGCCAAGGAAATGGTCGCCCGCCTGGGCGCCATGCTGCCGGTGAGCGTGCGCGGCATGTGGATCGGCACCTTCCACGGCCTGTGCAACCGCCTGCTGCGGGCGCATTACAAGCTGGCGGGGCTGCCGCAGTCGTTCCAGATCCTGGACACGCAGGACCAGCTCTCGGCCGTCAAGCGCCTGTGCAAGCAGTTCAACATCGACGAGGAGCGCTTTCCGCCCAAGCAGATGGCCTACTTCATCAGCGGCTGCAAGGAAGAGGGCCTGCGCCCAGGCGATGTGGACGCGCGCGATGCCGACAGTCGCAAGAAAGTGGAGCTCTACCAGCTCTACGAAGAGCAGTGCCAGCGCGAAGGTGTGGTCGATTTCGGCGAGCTGATGCTGCGCAGCTTCGAGCTGCTGCGCGACAACGACCCGGTGCGCCAGCACTACCAGCGGCGCTTCGCGCACATCCTGGTGGACGAATTCCAGGACACCAACAAGCTGCAGTACGCGTGGCTCAAGCAACTGGCTGGCGATCAGGTGGGCGGGCGCCTGCAGACCTACGGCAGCGTGATCGCCGTGGGCGACGACGACCAGAGCATCTACGCCTTTCGCGGCGCACGCGTGGGCAACATGGCCGACTTCGTGCGCGAGTTCGGCGTCGAGCGCCAGATCAAGCTGGAGCAGAACTACCGCAGCTACAGCAACATCCTCGACTCCGCCAACGCCCTCATCAGCCACAACAGCAAGCGGCTGGGCAAGAACCTGCGCACCACGCAAGGCCCTGGCGAGCCGGTGCGCGTGTACGAGTCCACCACCGACCTCGCCGAGGCGCAGTGGATGGTCGACGAGATCAAGCAACTGGTGAGGAGCGACGGCTTCGAGCGCAAGGAAATCGCCGTGCTCTACCGCAGCAATGCGCAGAGCCGGGTGATCGAATCGGCGCTCTTCAATGCCTCGGTGCCCTACCGCGTCTATGGCGGCCTGCGCTTCTTCGAGCGCGCCGAGATCAAGCACGCGCTGGCGTATCTGCGCCTTTTGGAGAACCCGCACGACGACACGAGCTTCCTGCGCGTGGTGAATTTCCCGCCGCGCGGCATCGGCGCGCGCACCATCGAAGTGCTGCAGGACGCGTCCCGGCAGGCCGGCTGCTCGCTGCACGACGCGGTGAGCGCCGTGCCCGGCAAGGCGGGCGCCAACCTGGGCGCCTTCGTCGCGCTGGTTGACGTGATGCGCGAGCAGACGCAGGGCCAGAACCTGCGCGGCATCATCGGCCAGATGCTGGAAGCCAGCGGCCTGGTGGAGCATTACCGCAACGAAAAGGAAGGCGCCGACCGCCTGGAGAACCTGGACGAACTCGTCAACGCTGCCGAGAGCTTCGTCACCCAGGAAGGCTTTGGCCGCGACGCCGTGGCCCTGCCGGTGGACGAGCATGGCGGCCGCGCCGCGCCCGGCCTCTCGCAGAGCCCCGCCAGCCAGGGCTTGGACCCGGCCCTGCCGCAGACCGACGAGCCGCTGCCGCCGGTGGCCGGCATCGTCGATGCCGACACGGGCGAAACCCTGTCGCCGCTGGCTGCCTTCCTGACCCACGCCGCGCTGGAGGCCGGCGACAACCAGGCCCAGGCCGGGCAGGACGCGGTGCAGCTCATGACCGTGCACGCCAGCAAGGGGCTGGAATTCGACGGCGTCTTCATCGGCGGCATGGAAGAGGGCCTGTTCCCGCACGAGAACTCCATGAACGACCGCGAGGGCCTGGAGGAAGAGCGCCGCCTGATGTACGTGGCCATCACCCGCGCGCGCAAGCGCCTCTACCTGAGCCATTCGCAGACCCGGCTGCTGCACGGCCAGACCCGCTACAACATCAAGAGCCGCTTCTTCGACGAACTGCCCGAAGGCGCCCTGAAATGGATCACGCCCAAGCAGCAGGGCTTCGGTACCTATGCTCCTAATAGCGGAGCAGGCGGCGCTTATAAATCAAGCGCTGGCGGCGGTTTTGGCTTCAAGTCCGAGACCTTCGCCAGCCCGCCCGTGCCGGTGCAGAAGACGCCTCCCGCCCACGGCCTGCGCGTGGGCCTGGCCGTGTTCCACACCAAGTTCGGTGAAGGCAAGGTCCTGGCGCTCGAAGGCTCCGGTGACGATGCCCGCGCCCAGGTCAACTTCCCGCGCCACGGCACCAAGTGGCTGGCGCTCTCCGTGGCCAAGCTGACGGTGGTGGATTGAGCGGGAGGTGCCGGTCGCGCGGGCCCGGTGAGTCCGGGCTCTCGCCGCTTCTGGCCGCCCGCCGGCCCGCCGTTGGCGGCGGCATCGGCCGCCATCGCTGAAAACGTTCCTGGAGATCCCGTTGAGCATTGCCCACCGTATCCGCATCGAAGACGTCACGACCCTTTCGGACGACTGGTACGTCCTGAAGAAAACCACCTTCTCGTTCCAGCGCAGCGATGGGCGCTGGCAACGGCAATCGCGCGAGACCTATGACCGGGGCGACGGGGCCACGATCCTTCTGTACGACCTGCAGCGCCGCACCGTGATCCTTACCCGGCAGCTGCGCTACCCGGCTTTCGTCAACGGCCACGACGACTTGCTCATCGAAACACCTGCGGGGCTGCTTGACGATGCCCAACCCGAGGTCCGCATCCGCGCGGAGGTGGAAGAGGAAACCGGCTTCCGCGTGCGCGATGTGCGCCAGGTTTTCGACGCCTTCATGAGCCCCGGCTCGGTCACGGAGCGCCTGCACTGCTTTGTCGGTGCATACGAACCCGGCGACCGGCGATCCGAAGGTGGCGGCATCGAATCGGAGGGTGAAGACATCGCGGTGCTGGAAATCGGCATTGCCGAAGCGCTGGCGATGGTCGAGGCCGGAACGATACGGGACGCCAAGACCATCATGCTGCTGCAGTACGCCGCTCTGCATCTCTTTGCCGACCTGCGGAAGCTGCGGTAGTTCAGAGCGCTGCGCGGCTCGCGCCGCTCTATGGCTCGGCCACGGCACCATGAAAAAACGAGGCTTGGCGCCTCGTTTTTTTGAAGGGGGATGGCCCGGCCGGCCGCAGCGAGCTGCCGGCGCGGGCTGGCGCGTCAGCCGTTCTTGGGCTTGTTGAGCGACATCTGCGTCTGCACGGCGGTCAGATAACCGACCGAGGCACCGAAGCGGTCCTTGTAGTTGGCGCGCACCAGCGGGTCCAGCGTCGGCTTGACCAGGTCGTGCAGCGGGCTTTCCCAGTCGCCGGGATGCTGGAAGTTGCTCATCACGTAAGTCCAGCCGTTGATTTCGTCCACTGCCTGCAGTCCGGTGGATTCGGCGCCGGCGGGCACCGACAACACGCGGCTGAGCTGCTTGGTATCGACGTTGTAGGCCCAGAGGAAGTTGTTCACGTGCATGCCGCTGTCTTCACCGATGAAGAGGGTGCGCAGCTTTTCCGCGAACTTGATGTTGTCGGGGTTGGCGATCTTGTCGGCGTTGGCCAGGTTGCCCAGTGCGTCGGCCTTGGGGAGATCCTCGCCGATCAGCGCTGCGGGGGCCTGCATGCTGACCGACACCCATTCGCTGTTGATGGCGGAACCGGACGTGTCCTTCTGGCCGCCCATCAGGGCATGTTCATACACCGCACCCGCCTTCGGGCCTTCGACCTGGATGTCGCCCTGGTTGGCGGCGTTGCCCTTGAGCATGCTGCTCTGCACGTAGGACATGGCGGAATAGGCCTTCTTGTCCTTGACGTTGACGGTGGTGCCTTCCATCTTGGTGAAGCCCATCGAGGCGCCCTTGAGCGCGGCATAGCGGTGGGTTTCCAGGAAGGCCGCGGCCTTTTCCATGCCGGGCTTGAGCTTGACCCAGTTCTTCTTGCCGTTGAAGAAAATCTGCGTGTAGCTGGTGTCGGCCGGGTCGCTGGTCTTCACGTCCATGATGTCGGAGGCCTTGATGCCGCCGTCCACCAGAGCCTTGATCTCGGCGCTGGTGGCATGGCCCAGGTTGATCCAGCTGATGTTGCCGGCGCCGGGGCCGGTGCCGGAGGTCTGCGTCCACTTGCCTACGTACAGGGTGCCGGCGGACAGGTCTTTTTCCTTGTCGGCCACGAACATGAACAGGCCGCCGTTGGTCGCGTCGTCACCCATCAGCGCGGTGCGGTTGTCGGGCATGACCTGCACCAGCTCATGCGAGATGCGGCCCATGCAGTAGTGCTTCTTGATGCTGCCGGTGCCGTCGGGGTTCACGGTCACTTCCGGCATGTGGCCGTAGTCGTAGGGGTTGGCCTTCGTGGCGTCGCCGAACAGGTTCTTGCTGAAGCTCTGCAGCTGCGCGTTGGTGGCCAGGGTGGCATCGGGTTCGTACTCTTCGCTGGACAGGTGCGTGTTCCAGGGCGAGAGGCTGGCGCCGCAGGTGATCCAGAGGCCCTTCACGCCCGAGGTGTCCACGTTGTGGTACTTGACCAGGCTCAGCTTGCCGGTGGCGGGGTCCTGGTCCAGCGTCAGCACGGCGATGGGCGAGGGCAGCTGGCCGTACATGGATGCCTGAGCCTGGTTGCGGGTGGTGTATTCGAACTGCACCACGGCGAACACGGTGTTGCCCTTGACGCCGGTCACGGTGGCCTTGTCCAGCTTCAGCAGCGAGGTGCCGTCCGGGCAATCGGAGAAGAAGGGGCGTTCCTTGCCGGGCACCGAGGCGTCGATGATGGGCTTGTTGTTGATGTCGAAATAGCCGCCAGCCAGGATGGTGCCGCCGGCGGTGCTGGGCACCTGGTCACCGGTGATGAAGAAAGGCTGGTAGGCCAGCTGGTAGCTCTGGGTGGAGTTGTCGCTGAACTTCACGCTCAGGGTGGAACCCACCGTGGTGGTGGACATGGCGGCGGGCGACGACAGCGAAGGCGCTGCCATCGAGCTGAAGCTGGACGAGACGTAGCTGGCAGTGGTGGCGGTGCCGCCAGTGCCGCCCGCGCCGGCCGTGCCGGTGTCGTTGTCGTTGCCGCCACCACAGGCGCTCAGCAGGCTCAGGGTGGTGGCTCCGGCGCCCAGGGGCAGCATGGGCATGCCGGCCAGAAATTGCAGGGCCTTGCGGCGCGAAGGCATGGAGGTAGTGTTGTGCATCGTTATTCCAGTGGGGCGGTGGCGCGAGTGCCTCGGCGCAGGAGCGTGGGAACGATCCGGGCTGGCCTCGCGCGGCGGGACGGGATGGGGCTCCAGGCTATTCCTGGGCTGATCCGCCGCGAATACTAGGAACGAACGATGACAGGGCGGTGACTCGCCCCGCGCTGAAATATGGCGGGGCGATGAATCAATCCACTGAAGTGGTGGGGGAATAGGCGTCGCTAGCGGTCGGCGGCATGCGCTCGGGCGGCTCGAAGCAATCGCGGAACGAGAACACCACCGAGGTGAAGAACATGGCCGCCAGCAGCATGGCGGTACCCACCATGATGCCCGCCATGATCCCCGCCCCCAGGCCCATTACCGCCAGCAGGGCCGCAACCACGCTGGCGGCGATGCCAGCACCCAGGAAGACGCCCGTCCAGGCCAGGCCATAGACCGTGAAGGCCCAGAAGTTGCGCGTGCAGGCCACGATGCTGAAGAACAGCGCCTTGACGGGCGGCACGCCGTGCCAGTGCACGAGCCCGGGCGCATGCCAGAACAGCAGCGACAGCGGGATGTAGAGGATGAGCGCCAACCACATGGCCGCCTGGAACTGGGGTTGCTCGGCGATTTCACGCGTCATGGGCTCGCCACCCAGATAGACGCGGGCGAACTGCCCGTCGTCCAGCAGCGCGGAGAGCGCCATCACCGCCAGGAAGCCGATGGCGTAGAGAGCACCGAGCGTGAGCATGGAGCGCAGGCGCTGGCGGCCGGTGCGGAAGGCCACCAGCAGCAGCGCGGGCGTGGGGTAGCGCCCCTGCGTGGCGTCGCCCGCGGCCACCATCATGGCCAACGTGGCTGCCGGCAGCAGCGCCAGCGCCAAGGCGGGTCCGATCAGCGGCACCAGGGTGGCGATCGACATGGCGGCCATGGTCACGAAGAACAGCGAGGCCAGCGCCATGGGTTGGCGCCAGAAGACGCGGATGCCGAGGCGGACCCATTCCAGGCCGGCGCGGGCGGGGACGATGTGCAATTTCATGGCGTGGCGGTGTGCGTGGATCGCGAGCAGGGCCGGGGCCGCGAGGCCCGGGCTGTTGCTTGAAAAAGAGTCAGGAAAGGGGTTCTGGAAAAGGCTGCGCGCCGGCGAGCGGACACGTTTTCGCCATTGTCAGGCCCCTGCGCGGACGGAGGTCGCAAAGCCTTGCATCTCCGAGCCCGTAAGGGGTTTCAGGCGCTTCCGGGCGGCCAATGCGTTGCGTGGACGCCGCACCGGCCCTGCGCCGCAGGGCCTGGGGTGCCAGTGACTCAGAACGCGCTGGCGAGCACGGGGTGCGCCACCCGCTCGCGCAGCACCCGTTCGAAGTGCGTCGGGTCGTGGGGTTTGAGCATGGCCGCTTCGCGCGGCAGGTAGAAGTCCCAGAGCCGGGAGATCCAGAAGCGCAGGGCCCCGGCACGCAGCATGGCGGGCAGCAGCGTGCGTTCCTCGGCCGTGAGCGGGCGCACGGCCTGGTAGGCGCAGAGCAGGGCCGCTGCGCGTTCGGGCTGGTGCGTACCCGTGGCGAGGTCGATGCACCAGTCGTTCAGGCACACGGCCAGATCGAACAGGAAGGTATCGACGCCCGCGAAGTAGAAGTCGAAGCAGCCGGTGAGCGTCTCGCCCTCGAACATGGCGTTGTCGCGGAACAGGTCGGCATGCACCGGGCCCCGGGGCAGGGCGGTGTAGGCCGACGATGCGGCGATGTGGTTCTGGTAGGCCAGTTCGGCCTGCAGCAGCGCGGCCTGGGCCGCATCCAGGTGGGGCAGCACGACCGGCACCGTCTCGTTCCACCAGGGCAGCCCGCGCAGGTTGGGCTGGCGGCGGTCATAGTCGCGCCCGGCCAGATGCATGCGCGCCAGCATGGTGCCCAGGGCCGCGCAGTGCACGGCCAGGGGCGCCAGCTGGCTCTTGCCGCGCAGCTTGTTGACCACGGCGGCCGGCTTGCCGGCCACGCGATGCAGGATGTCGCCATCCGCATCCGCCTGAGGATCGGGCACCGGAATGCCGGCATGCGCCAGATGCTTCATCAGGTGCAGGTAGAAGGGCAGCTGCTCGGCCGACAGGCGCTCGAACAGCGTCAGCACGTATTCGCCCTGGTCGGTGGTGGCGAAGTAGTTGGTGTTCTCGATCCCGCCCTCGATGCCGCGCAACTCGATGAGCGAGCCCAGGTTCAGGCGGCGCAGCAGATCGCTGGCCTCGGGGAGGGAGACTTCGGTGAAGACGGCCATCGGTCAGGACAACAACAGGAAAAAAAGGGGCGGGGAAGAAGCTAAAAAGCGGGGCCAACGGGCCCCGCTCGGGTGTGCCGGCTCTGGCGTGGCCAGAGCTGCGGCGCTGATCAGAACTTGCCGAGATTCCAGACGCGCGGGCCGGTGATGGTCTCGGAGCCGTTGCGTCCGCCGGGGCTGGAGCGGGCGCCGTCGGACGGCTGCACTTCGTATTCGGGCATGGAGCCGGTCTTGGGCTGCACGGTGATGCTGCGCGTCTGGCCGCCGATGCGCAGTTCGTTCACGCGGCTGCCTTCATCTTCCACCACGATGCGCTCGGCGCGCTGGTTGTAGCGGTTGCCGGCCTGGTCGCGCTCGTCCACCGGTTCGCGCTGGACGGCGCCGCCCTTGGCGGGAGCAGCCGCAGGGGCTGGAGCCTGGGACTGAGCCAGGGCCGAGGCGCTGGCGAGGGCCAGCAGGAGCAGGGAGGTGTGAGCGGCGCGCATCGCCGGATTGTAGGCCTTGCGCCCGGCGCGGGTCGGGCCGTGGCGGGCACAATCCGCCCATGAGTAAATCCAAGACCCTGGTGCTGGTGGACGGCTCCAGCTATCTCTACCGCGCCTTCCACGCCATGCCCGACCTGCGGGCCGTACCCGGCGACCCGTCGAGCCCCGCCACGGGTGCCATCCGCGGGATGATCAACATGCTGCAGGCCTTGAAGCGCGAGGTGCCGGCCGGCTACGCCGCGTGCGTGTTCGACGCCAGCGGCCCGACTTTCCGCGACGCGCTCTACCCTGAATACAAGGCGCATCGTGCGCCCATGCCCGACGACCTGCGTGTGCAGATCGAACCCATCCACGAAGTCGTGCGCCTGCTGGGCTGGCCCGTGGTGTGCGTGCCGGGCGTGGAGGCCGACGACGTCATCGGCACCCTGGCCTCCTGCGCGGCGCGCCAGGGCTTCGAGGTGATCGTCTCCAGCGGCGACAAGGACCTGTCGCAACTGGTGAACGAGCACATCACCATCATCGACACCATGAGCGGCAAGCGCCGCGACGTGGCGGGCGTGACGTCCGAATTCGGCGTACCGCCCTCGCTGATGGTCGATTACCAGACCCTGGTGGGCGACGCGGTGGACAACGTGCCCGGCGTGCCCAAGGTGGGCCCCAAGACGGCCGCCAAGTGGCTCAATGAATACGGCTCGCTCGATGCGCTCATCGCCCGCGCCGACGAGATCAAGGGCGTGGCCGGGCAGAACCTGCGCGGCGCGCTGGACTGGCTGCCCAAGGGCCGCGAGCTGGTGACCATCAAGACCGACTGCGACCTGATCGGCCATGTCGAAGGACTGCCTGCTATTGATTCGATAGCTATGGGCGCAGAAGATATGGGCGCACTGCGCGGTTTTTACGAGCAATACGGCTTCAAGGGTCTGGCGCGCGCGCTGGAAGCCGCCGCTCCTGCGGCCGCCGCCGGCGCCACCACCGAACGGGGCGCCAGCGGCGACCTGTTCGCCTCGCCAGAGGCCACGGCCGTGGCCGAAGCCGCGCAGGGCCGCGAGGTGGCCTACGAGACCGTGCTGACCTGGGAGGCCTTCGACCGCTGGTTCGCCATCGTCCAGGCGGCCGAGCTGGTGGCGCTGGACACCGAAACCACCTCGCTCGACGAGTTGCGTGCCGAGATCGTCGGCATCAGCTTCAGCGTGGAGCCGGGCGCTGCCGCCTACATCCCGCTGCGCCACGAAGGC
>JBHIWE010000129.1:0-12834 GCA_041987645.1 Acidovorax sp.
CGGCGGCACGGTGATGACCTTGGCGTCCTTCATCGGATCGATGCCGTTGGCGGCCAGCCAGTAATACAGCCACATGGCGTGCGTGCCGGTGGGGAAGGTCTGCGCGAAGGTGTATTCGCGCTTCTCGGCGGCCATCAGCTTGGCGAGCGTGGGGCCGTTCACGGCGCCCTTGTCCGCCAGCTTCTTGCTCAGGGAGATGGCCTGGCCGTTCTGGTTCAGCGTCATCAGCACGGCCATGTCCTTCTTGGGGCCGCCCACGCCCAGGTGAACGCCATAGACCAGACCGTAGAGTACGTGGGCAAAGTCCAGCTCGCCGTTGACCAGCTTGTCGCGCACGCCGGCCCAGCTCGCTTCCTTGCTGGGGATGATCTTCACGCCGTATTTCTGGTCGATGCCCAGCACCGAGGCCATCACCACGCTGGCGCAATCGGTGAGCGGGATGAAGCCGATCTTCACTTCCTTTTTCTCGGGGGCATCGGAGCCTGCGGCATACACCAGGGAGCGCAGCGCCGGGCTGATGCCCACGGCGCCCACGGTGGCCGCCTGCAGCACGGTGCGGCGTTGCAGGCTGGTTTTAGAAACATCGGTCATGGCAGCGTCCTCGAAACGGTTGGAAAGAGACGGAACAAGACAAGGCAAGGCAACACGAAACGAAACAGCGCAGGCAAAGAAAAAGGCGTCCACACGTCGCAACTGCTCTCTGGCGTGAGCGCAACTGCGAGTGGGGACGCCTTTGTCCTGGGAGGCGGGGCAGGCCGCCCGTCATTGGGCTGCCTGCTTCGCGGAAATCATCGACCTGCGTTGGTCTGCACAGTGCTACGCAAGCGGTGTGCCAGCGCGTATCGTTGTGCGCCCGTGCTATGCAGTTGATAGCTGAATGTGGAGTTCTATCAAAGGCTGACTGGCAATAAGGCGGTGATCACGCCAGCGCCGCAAGCCGGATCCGGCAAGGCCGGAACGATGCCGACCCGCACTGCGGTTGTGCGCTGCACCAAAAAAGAAGCGGGGGACGTGCGGGAAGCCTTCAGCCCAGCAGATCGGCCACGTCCAGCATGCGCTGCGCGACTTCGGCGAGCTTGAGCCCCTTGTCCATGGCGGTCTTGCGCAGCTTGTCGTAGGCGGCCTGTTCGGTCAGGCCCTGGCGCTGCATTAGCAGACCCTTGGCGCGGTCGATGGTCTTGCGGTCCTTGAGCTCGGAGCGCGCATCGGCCAGCTGCGAGCGCAGCGACTGTTCGTGCTGGAAGCGCGCCATCGCCACGTCCAGGATGGGGCGGATGCGCTGGGGCGCCAGGCCCGCGACGATATAGGCCGAAACACCCAGCGCGACCGCGTCCTTCACGTGGCTGGTGTCCTCGTCGTTGGTGAACATCACGATGGGGCGGCGCTCGTCGCGCGTGGCCATCACGACGTGTTCTAGCGCGTCGCGAGCCTCGCTTTCGGCGTCCACGATGATGAGGTCAGGTTGCAGCTGCGCGATGCGCTCGCGCAGGAACACGTCCGCCGGCAGCGTCGCCACCAGGTTGAAACGGTTCTCCAGCAGGCCGATACGCAGGGCGCGAGAGCGCTCTGCCTGCATCTGGGCATGCTCGTCATCTTCCCCCGTCTCCGACAGGTCGGGGGCCACTACCACGATGCGCAGGGACTCGTTCATGACCGGCATTGTGAGCAAGAAACACGCCAAATTGGTGCATCGTGATGGTGCGTATCCGGGGCCCGGATGCGGTGCGCCGCTTCCACAGCATTGCAAGCCCCGGCGCGCGTGCGACCATCGTCCAGCCCGGAGGGCCGGCTTGCGCTGCCGCCGAAGCGAAAGCGATGGGGGCCGAGGCGGCGTGTGTCCTGTGGCGGGCTTCTGCCCGGAGCGCGAGAAATCGCAATGCACTTCGCTGCTGCCTGTGCCTGCCCAACAATTCACTTCGATCGGTTGGGTGATGCCTTGCATTGATTGAAGCGTTGGTTTTCCCGGCTGACCTGATGGGCGAGGGCGGCCGTCTAAACTCCAGCCCATGAGTCAGCTGATCCTTGGAATCGAATCCTCCTGCGACGAAACCGGCGTGGCGCTGGTGCGGCTGCCCGACGGCGCGGGCGTGCCCACGCTGGAGGCCCATGCGCTGCACAGCCAGATCGACATGCACCAGGCCTACGGCGGCGTGGTGCCGGAACTGGCCAGCCGCGACCACATCCGGCGCGTGCTGCCGCTCACGCAGAGCGTGTTGGAGCAGGCGGGCCGGCAGCTGGCCGAGGTGGACGTGGTGGCCTACACGCGCGGCCCGGGCCTGGCCGGCGCGCTGCTGGTGGGTGCGGGCGTGGCCTGTGCGCTGGGCGCGGCGCTGGGCAAGCCAGTGCTGGGCGTGCATCACCTCGAAGGGCATCTGCTCTCGCCTTTCCTCAGCGCCGATCCGCCGGAATTTCCGTTTGTCGCGCTGCTGGTCTCGGGCGGGCACACGCAGCTGATGCGGGTGGACGGCGTGGGCCGCTACGAACTGCTGGGCGAAACCATCGACGACGCGGCGGGCGAGGCCTTCGACAAGTCCGCCAAGCTGCTGGGCCTGGGCTACCCGGGCGGGCCCGCCCTCTCGCGGCTGGCGCAGCAGGGCGATGGCGAAGCCTTCAAGCTGCCGCGCCCGCTGTTGCACAGCGGCAACCTTGACTTCTCCTTCGCCGGGCTGAAGACCGCCGTGCTCACCCAGGCCAGGAAGCTGGGCGACGATCTGGACGCGCGCCGCGCCGACCTGGCCGCGAGCACCGAGGCCGCCATCGTGGACGTGCTGGTCCGAAAGACCCTGAGCGCCCTGAAGGGCACCGGCCTGCACCGCGTGGTGGTGGCGGGGGGCGTGGGCGCCAACCGCCTGCTGCGCGAACAGCTCAACGCCGCCTGCGCGCGCCTGAAGGTGCGTGTGCATTACCCGGAGCTGCACCTGTGCACCGACAACGGCGCCATGATCGCCATGGCCGCCGCCATGCGCCTGCAGGCCGGCCAGCAGGCACCCAGCCGCGACTACGCCTTCGACGTCAAGCCGCGTTGGCCGCTGGATTCGCTGCAGGCGGATGCGCCCGCCGTGGCGGCCTGAATATGCACTTGATAGGTGGTTAGCCCAGGCATTGCCTGGGTATGGTGCTATCTATTAAATAGCAAGCGGCGCGCAGTGCGCTCGCTACGTTCAGTACATGAGGCGTTCAGGCCGCACTTCCTGCAGGATGGTGGTGGCGATCTCTTCGATGCTCTTGGTGGTGGTGGACAGCCACCGGATTCCCGATCGCCGCATCATGCTTTCTGCCTCCGAGACCTCGTAGCGGCAGTTGAGCAGGTCGGCGTATTTGGAGCCGGGCCGCCGCTCGTTGCGGATCTGCGAGAGCCGCTCGGGCTGGATGGTCAGCCCGAAGATCTTCTTGCGGTGCGGCTCCAGCGCGGGCGGCAGCTGGCGGCGCTCGAAGTCTTCCGGAATCAGCGGGTAGTTGGCCACCTTCAGGCCGCACTGCATGGCCAGGTACAGGCTGGTGGGCGTCTTGCCCGAGCGCGAGACGCCGATCAGGATCACGTCGGCGCCGGCCAGGTCGCGGTGGCTCTGGCCGTCGTCGTGGTCCAGGCTGAAGTTGATGGCGTCGATGCGCTGCGTGTATTCCTTGCTCAGGCTCACGTCCGAGAAGCGCCCCACGCGGTGGTGCGACTTGATGCCCAGCTCGGTCTCCAGCGGGCGGATGAAGGTGCCGAACATGTCCAGCAGCATGCCCCGGCAGCCCTGCTCGATGATGTGCAGCACGCTCATGTTCACCAGCGTGGTGAAGACAATGGGCTTCTTGCCCTCCAGCTCCGCCGTGTGGTTGATCTGCCGCACCACCTGGTGGGCCTTGTCTTCCGTGTCAATGAAGGGCAGGCGCACGTGGCGGGGCTTCATGTCGAACTGGGCGAGGATGGCGTTGCCGAAAGTTTCGGCGGTGATGCCGGTGCCGTCGGAGATGAAGAAAACGGTGCGGGTGTGCATGGAGCGGATGGTTTCGGGAAGGGCAAGGGACAGGAGGGAGGGGTGTGCGGCCGCGGAGCTGGAGCGCATGCCCCTCGGCCAGCCTACAATCGCGCCCATTATTCCCAATTCATCACCATGCAACGCGGCTGCCCACTACCAGAACAGCAAAGCCAGCTGCCTTGCATGGGCGCGCGCCCACCTCGTTCGCTGCAAGTGGGCGCAGGCGCAGACCCGGTTTCAACTTCTGGAGCTTTCCCATGTCTGCACTGTTCGAATCGACCGCCCTGGTCGTTCCGTTTGAAAACCTGAGAATGAGCGACGTCGAGTCGGTGGGGGGCAAGAACGCCTCCCTCGGCGAGATGATCTCCCAGCTGCCCCAGGGCGTGCGAGTGCCCACCGGCTTCGCTACCACGGCGCATGCCTTCCGTGAGTTCCTCAAGCACGAAGGGCTGGCCGACCGCATCAGCCAGCGACTGGCTACGCTCGACACCGAAGACGTGCGCGCGCTCGCCGCCGCCGGCGCCGAGATCCGCGGCTGGCTCGAAGCCCAACCCTTCCCGGCCGATCTCGAAAAGGCCGTGCGGGACGCATTCGCCACCCTGTCCGAAGGCAATGCCGAAGCCAGCTTCGCCGTTCGCTCGTCCGCCACGGCGGAAGACCTGCCCGACGCCTCGTTCGCCGGCCAGCAGGAAACTTTCCTGAACGTCGTCGGCATCGAGGACGTGCTGCACAAGATGAAGGAGGTCTTCGCCTCCCTCTACAACGACCGTGCCATCAGCTACCGCGTCCACAAGGGCTTCGCGCATGACGTCGTGGCTCTGTCGGCCGGCGTGCAGCGCATGGTGCGCTCCGACAAGGGCGCGGCCGGCGTGATGTTCACGCTCGACACCGAATCCGGTTTCGAAGACGTGGTCTTCATCACGTCCAGCTACGGCCTGGGCGAGACGGTGGTGCAAGGCGCCGTGAATCCCGACGAGTTCTACGTCCACAAGCCCATGCTGGCGGCCGGCAACAAGGCTGTGATCCGCCGCAACCTGGGCTCCACGCTGATCCCGATGGTGTTCGCCTCGCCCGAGGAAAAGAAGGCATCCGGCAAGCTGGTGCAGACCACCGACGTGCCCGCCGAGCTGCGCAACCGCTATTCGCTGACCGACGCCGAAGTGCAGCAGCTGGCCGAATACGCCATCGTGATCGAAAAGCATTACGGCCGCCCGATGGACATCGAATGGGGCAAGGACGGCACCGACGGCAAGCTTTACATCCTGCAGGCACGCCCCGAGACGGTGAAGAGCCAGTCCAAGGGCCAGGCCGAGCAGCGCTTCAAGCTCAAGGGCACGGGCACCGTGCTGGCCGAAGGCCGCGCCATCGGCCAGAAGATCGGCACCGGCCCCGTGCGCCTGGTGAGCGACATCGCCGAGATGGACAAGGTGCAGCCCGGCGACGTGCTGGTCACCGACATGACCGACCCCAACTGGGAGCCGGTGATGAAGCGCGCCAGCGCGATCGTCACCAACCGGGGCGGGCGTACCTGCCACGCGGCCATCATCGCGCGTGAACTCGGCATCCCGGCCGTGGTGGGCTGCGGCGACGCCACCAGCCTGCTCAAGGACGGCACCCTGGTCACCGTGAGCTGCGCCGAGGGCGACACCGGCAAGATCTACGACGGCCTGCTGGAAACCGAAGTCACCGAGGTGCAGCGCGGCGAGATGCCCGCCATCAAGACCAAGATCATGATGAACGTGGGCAATCCCCAGCTGGCCTTCGACTTCTGCCAGCTGCCCAACGAAGGCGTGGGCCTGGCCCGGCTGGAGTTCATCATCAACAACAACATCGGCGTCCACCCCAAGGCCATCCTGGACTACCCGGCTGTCGATGCCGACCTGAAGAAGGCCGTCGAATCCGTGGCCCGCGGCCACGCCTCGCCCCGTGCGTTCTACGTGGACAAGGTCGCCGAAGGCGTGGCGACCATCGCCGCCGCCTTCTGGCCCAAGCCGGTCATCGTGCGCCTGTCGGACTTCAAGTCGAACGAGTACCGCAAGCTCATCGGCGGCAGCCGCTACGAGCCTGAGGAAGAGAACCCGATGCTGGGCTTCCGCGGCGCAGCGCGCTACATCAGCGAAGACTTCGGCGAAGCCTTCGCCATGGAATGCGACGCGCTCAAGCGCGTGCGCGGCGAGATGGGTCTGACCAACGTGCAGGTCATGGTGCCCTTCGTGCGGACCCTGAAGCAAGCGGACCGCGTGACCAAGCTGCTGGCCGACCATGGCTTGAAGCGCGGCGAGAACGGCCTGAAGGTCATCATGATGTGCGAGGTGCCCAGCAACGCCGTGCTGGCCGACGAGTTCCTGCAGTACTTCGACGGTTTCTCGATCGGCTCGAACGACCTGACCCAGCTGACCCTGGGCCTGGACCGCGATTCCGGCCTCGAACTGCTCGCGGCCGATTTCGACGAGCGTGACCCCGCCGTGCAGGCGCTGCTCAAGCGTGCCATCGGCGCGTGCCTGGCACAGGGCAAGTACGTGGGCATCTGCGGCCAGGGCCCCAGCGACCACCCCGACTTCGCCCAGTGGCTGGCCGATGAGGGCATCTCCTCGATCTCGCTCAACCCCGACAGCGTGATCGCCACCTGGCAGCAGCTGGCGCGCTGACGCCCGCGCCGGCCCGGGCCACCCACCGACCGTCGCCATGCCGCACCCGGCACCGGACGAAGCGTTCCGCGAGGGCGCTCCGTTCGCGCCGGATCTGCATGACGCGCGGCACCTGTGGCTCAAAGCCGGGCTGCTGCTGGCCTGGGTGCTGGTCTCTTTCGTCGCCTGCTATTTCGCACGCGATCTGCAGGTGATGGTGGCCGGCTGGCCCCTGGGCTACTGGATCGCGGCGCAGGGGGCGATCCTCGCCTTCCTCGCCATCACCATCTTCTACTGCGGGGCCATGGACCGCTTCGAGCGCCACGATGCGGGTGCCTCAGAGGCAAAGTCCGACGCTTCCGTCTCCCCTGATCATCCGGCCCCAGCGCCGCGCCCGCCCCATGGCTGAGCGGCAGGGTGGTGTCGAAGGTCCCGGCGCGGGCGGCTCCGCCGCCACCACCACGGCCCTGCACCGCATCGTGTGGATGTACGTGGTGGGCGTGCTGCTCTTCGTGGGTGTCATGGCCTGGGCCGAGCAGCAAGGCCTGTCGCGTCAATGGATCGGGCCCATCTTCCTCTTCCTCACGGTGATGGCCTATGCCATCATCGGGGTCTGTGGCCGCACGACCGACCCGGACGATTACTACGTCGCCGGCCGGCGTGTGCCCGCCGTCTACAACGGCATGGCCGCCGCTGCCGACTGGATGAGCGCAGCCTCGTTCATCAGCCTGGCCGGCGCGCTGTACCTGCAAGGCTTCGCCGGCCTGCCGCGCCAGGCGGGCGGTCTGGCCTACCTGTTGGGCTGGACGGGGGGCTTCTGCCTCGTCGCCATGCTGATCGCGCCGCACCTGCGCGCCATGCGGCTCTACACCGTGCCCGACTTCTTTCAGGTGCGCTTCGGCGGACGCTGGCCGCGCGTGATCGCCGCGCTGGCGGCGGCGGCCTGCTCGTTCACCTACGTGGTGGCGCAGATCTACGGCGTAGGGCTGATCGCCTCGCGCCTGACGGGCGTGCAGTTCGAGATCGGCATCATGCTGGGCCTGGGCGGCGTGCTGCTGTGCTCCTTCCTGGGCGGCATGCGCGCCATCACCTGGACGCAGGTGGCGCAGTACGTGGTCATGCTGCTGGCCTTTCTCATCCCCGTGTCGTGGCTGGCCTACAAGCAGCTGGGCAACCCGGTGGCGCCCCTCGTTTACGGCGCTCAGATCAGCAAGATCGCCGAGCTGGAATCGCGCCTGCTGGCTTCGCCCGCCGAGCACGAGGTGGTGCTCGCCTACCAGCGCCGCGCCGAGGAGTTGCAGGCGCGGCTGGCCGACGTGCCCGCCGCCATGGAACATGAGCGCCAGGCCCTCGGCGAGCGCATGCGTGCGCTGCGCGCGCAGAACGCCGACGTGGGGCTGATCGTGGCCGCCAGCCGCGAACTGGCCGCGCTGCCGCACGACGAGGCCGTGGCCCGCGAGCGCTGGACGCGCGAGATGCGCGAGAACCTGGAGCGTGCCCGCCCGCTGGGCGGCCTGCCACGCCACAGCCAGGCCTACGGCGGCGACCCGGACGGCGCTCCGCAGGAGCGCGCCGAATACGAGAACATGCGCCGCAACTTCCTGGCGCTGATGTTCTGCCTCATGGTGGGCACGGCTGGCCTGCCGCACCTGCTCACGCGCTACTACACCACGCCGGGCGTGTCGTCGGCGCGGGCCTCGGTGGCGTGGACCATCTTCTTCATCGCGCTGCTCTACCTGAGCGCGCCGGCGCTGGCTGTGCTGGTCAAGTTCGAGGTGATGAACAACCTGGTGGGCAGCCATTTCGACGCGCTGCCGCACTGGATGGCGCAGTGGGCGCGTGTCGATGGCGCGCTCCTGTCGGTGGAGGACGTGAACGGCGACGGCATCCTGCAGTTCGGCGAGATCCGCATGGGCACCGACCTGATCATGCTCGCCACGCCCGAAATCGGCGGGCTGCCCTATGCCGTCTCGGGCCTGGTCGCTGCCGGCGGGCTGGCAGCGGCGCTCTCCACGGCCGACGGGCTGCTGCTCACCATCAGCAATGCGCTGGTGCGCGATCTGTACTTCCGTGAAACCCGGCGCAAGGCCTCGCCCGAACAGCGCGTGATCCTCACCAAGTTCACGCTGCTTATCGTGGCGCTGGCGGCGGCCTTCGTCGCGGCCATGAAGCCGTCGGACATCCTGCCCATGGTCACGGCCTCATTCTCGCTGGCGGCATCGGCCTTCGTGCCGGTGATGGTGCTGGGCATCTTCTGGCGCGGCACCAGCCGCCAGGGGGCGGTGGCCGGCATGCTGGCCGGGCTGGGGGTGACGGTGTATTACCTGCTCTCGCACGTGGGCAGCGTGCGCGCGGTGGTGCCGGCTCCGCTGCTGGCCGATGGGTTCTGGTTCGGCATCCAGCCCATCTCGGCGGGGGTGTTCGGTGTGCCGGTGGGGCTGCTGACCGCCTGGGCCGTGAGCCTGCTCACGCGCGGCGGTCGTCAGGCCGCGGTTTCTGGATAAACCCCGATTCACGGGTGGGGGCGCCGGTGGCACGCTCGTCGCCAGAACTCGATCCCGCTCACTTCGCCCCTTACGCCCACCCCACGCCGCAGCGCGGCCAGGTTTTCCTCGAAAGTCGCCATGATCTTCTCGAAGACGCAGGCTGGCCTGCAGGCGTTGAAAGACCGCCACGGCCTGCTCACCCCGCGCCAGCGCTCGGCCTTCATCCTCTTCGACGGCCAGCGCACGCTGGGCCAGGTGCTGGAGGCCACTTCCAGCCTGGGCATCACCATGACGGACGTGCAGGCCATGCTCGACTGGGGCCTGTTGGAGGCGGGCGGGGCGGCCGTGCCCTCCGTGCCGTCATCGCCACCCGCATTGACACTGTCACCGCAACCGGCGCCACCGCTCCCGCCGAGTGGCAGCGGGCGGCCGGACATAGAACGCTATCAGGCGGCCTACCGGGTGGCCACGGAGCTCACTGGGGGATTGGGGTTGCGGGGCCTGCGGCTCAACCTGGCCGTGGAACGCGTGCGCTGCTTCGAAGAGCTCGCCGCGCTGGCACCGCGCATCCGGGAGGCTGTGGGCGAGGTGGCCTACGCCCGGCTGCATGCGGAGCTGTTCGGCTGATTGCCGCCCCCGGCGCGCGACGCAAGGGCAGCGCTGGCATGACGCTTGCGGGCGGGTTGAGAGGCTATGGCGTCTGCAGCGGCCCGTGCGCCA
This sequence comes from Acidovorax sp., assembly GCA_041987645.1. Lineage (GTDB taxonomy): Bacteria > Pseudomonadota > Gammaproteobacteria > Burkholderiales > Burkholderiaceae_C > Paracidovorax. The sequence continues at coordinate 9,799 of JBHIWE010000129.1, forward strand.
GCCCTCGAAATGAACTGTTTTTTGCCAGCGAACCACCATGCATCACGCCCCCCTGGAAACCGTCCGTACCTATCTGAAATGCCTGCACGCGAGCGATACCGCCGGCCTGGTGGCCGCGTTCGAGCCGGACGGCATGGTGCATTCTCCCTTCCTGGGAACGATGCGCGCGGATGCGTTCTTCCAGCGGCTGGCGCAGGCCTCCAGCCGCAGCGTCATCACGGTGCTGGACCTGTTCGCCTCGGTGCAGCCCTCCGACCCGCAGGGCGTGCGTGTGGCGGCTTATTTCCGCTACGACTGGACGCTGGCCCATGGCAGCGTGGTGGATTTCACCTGCGTGGACGTCTTTACCTTCCGCCCGGGCAGCGCCCGCATCCAGGACATGCGCATCGTGTACGACACGCACCCGCTGCGCGAGCAGGTCGGCGACAAGTACGCCGTGGTGCCCAAGGCCTGAGCCGCAATCATCCGGGCAAAAGAAAAGCGGCCCGCAGGCCGCTTGGAGGGTGCAATCGTTCAGCGCGGCGCGCAAGCGCTGCCGCCGTGGTCGATCAGCGGCCGACGGCCAGCAGTTCCACGTCGAACTTCAGCGTGGCGTTCGGTGGGATCACGCCGCCCGCGCCGCGTGCGCCGTAGCCCAGGGCTGCGGGGATGATCAGCGTGCGCTGGCCGCCCACCTTCATGCCCTGAACGCCTTCGTCCCAGCCCTTGATGACCATGCCGGCGCCCAGGCCGAACTGGAAGGGGTCGTTGCGGTCGCGGCTGGAGTCGAACTTGGCGCCTTGCTCGCCGTTGTTGTAGAGCCAGCCCGTGTAGTGGACGCTGACGTGCTGGCCGCGCGTGGCCTCGGCACCTTCGCCGACAACGGTGTCTTCGTATTGCAGGCCGGATGCGGTGGTGGTCAATGCCATGGTGTTCCTCGGTATGCTAATTTGCTATGAAAAGATGAGCTGCATGCGCAGTTATTGCCTGGGCTGCAGCCCGAAAAGCCTGTCAGCGCGGAGCCAGGGCGCGCGCTGGGGGCGATTACTTACTTCTTCACGCGGGCGGCGGCCCAGCGGGTGGCGAAGGCCTGCACGTCCGACAGGCGCTTGAGCAGGTCCACGCCCGAGGGCGTGACGGTGTAGCCGTCGCTGCCATGGTCCAGAAGGCCGCACTCACGCAGTTCCTTGATCCGGGTGTTCAGCGTGTTGGGGGTGATGCCGCCCACGCTGTCCTGCAGCAGGCGGAAGGTCTGCGGGTGGCCGTCGCGCAGGGCCCACAGCACGCGCAAGGCATAGCGGCATTCCAGCTTCTCGAACAACTGGTTGATGGCGGCGTTTTCTTTGGAGCTCATGGATGCTTCTCCTTGCTCAGGTATCAGGGGGTTTGGCCGTCGCGCCGGGCTGGTGGCGACTTCCGCGAGATCGCTATCAATATAGCGGCGAAATGAATTTGCTACAAGTTTAATAGCTCAGTAGTGAAGTGCTATCTGCGCTAGACCGTGAAAACCTTATCGTGATGATGTGTTGCAGACATGCCACGGGGCCGCGGCGCTTCCTAGAATCCCGGCATCCACAGGCTCCTGCCGCCCGCCCACGCCATGCACCACAGCACCCCAGCGGCCGATGCCGCAGCCCCGCAATCCGCCCCGCCCGCCCGGGCCGCGCTGCCGCTCGCCGGCCTGCGCGTGGTGGAGTTCTCTCACATGGTCATGGGTCCGACCTGCGGCATGGTGCTGGCCGACCTGGGCGCCGAGGTCATCAAGGTCGAGCCCGTGGAGGGCGACCGCACGCGCCACCTGCTGGGCGCGGGCGCCGGCTTCTTCGCCATGTTCAACCGCAACAAGAAGAGCATCGCGCTGGACCTGCGCAGCCCGGGCGGGCTGGAGGTCGCCATTCGCCTCGCCTCGTCAGCCGACGTGGTGGCGCAGAACTTCAAGCCCGGGGTGATGGCCCGCTACGCGCTGGACTACACCGCGCTTTCGCGCCTGAACGAGCGGCTGGTCTATGTGAACCATGCGGGCTTTCTGCCCGGCCCCTACGAGCACCGCACGGCGCTGGACGAAGTGGTGCAGATGATGGGCGGCCTGGCCTACATGACCGGCCGCCCCGGCGACCCGCTGCGCGCCGGCAGCAGCGTGAACGACATCATGGGCGGCATGTTCGGCGCCATCGGGGCCATGGCTGCGCTGATGCAGCGCGCCACCACCGGGCGCGGGCAGGAGGTGGATGCCGCCCTGTTCGAGAACAACGTCTTCCTGGTCGGCCAGCACATGATGCAGTACGCCGTCACTGGCCAGCCGGCCGCGCCCATGCCCGAACGCATCTCGTCCTGGGCGGTGTACGACGTGTTCAGCGTGCAGGGCGGCGAACAGATCTTCCTGGCCGCCGTGAGCGATGCGCAGTGGCGCACCTTCTGCGACGCGCTGGGCTATGCCGACCTGCGCGCCGACCCGCAGCTCGCCACCAACAACGACCGCGTGCGGGCCCGCGCCACGCTGCTGCCCGAGCTGCGCCGCACCCCGCCGCCGAGCTGGCCGCGATCTTCGAGCGCCACGGCCTGCCGTTCGCGCCCATCGCCCGGCCCGAACAGCTCTTCGACGACCCGCACCTGAACGCCACCGGCGGCCTGGCCGAAGTCACCCTGCCCGACGGCGAACGCGCCGGCCACACCGCCCGCGTCGCCCTCATGCCGCTGCGCATGGACGGCCAGCGCCTGGGCGTGCGCAGCAGCCCGCCGCAGCGCGGCGAGCACACGGCCGCGCTGCTGCAGGAGCTGGGCTACCCGCCCGAGGCGATCGCCGCGTTGCAGGCCGCGGGCGAAGTGGCCTAGGCGACGCGCGCTGCGCGCTGCGTCACTCCGACGCCGCCTCGTTATCGGCAGGCAGACCACGGAGCTTGCGTTCCGCCCGATCGCTACCATGTGTGCAAGAGTGGGCGCCCTGCGGCGCCTCTCAGAACGTGTTCACGATCTCGCAGGGGATCGCGTTGGAGCGCAATCGGGATGAGTGGATGCTTCGGGTGCGCCGCATGGACTCATGTCCATGCAAGCAGCCGG
>JBHIWE010000130.1:0-12768 GCA_041987645.1 Acidovorax sp.
CTCGGATCAAGAGTTCACTGGGTTTTCGCAGCCCCGCCCAGCATCGGCGGCGCCTGGGCATCGCCGCATAACCAGTCCAAGTTTTTGTCCGCATCCCCGGTGGGTCAAATTTAGATCGGCGCCAACACCCAGCACAAGCTACTGGCCGTGTGCCGCGGTGCTGATCTCTTCGAGCCGGTGGGCGCCACGCCGTCCACGCACATCCTCAAGCCGAATCACCCGAGCCCGGAGGCCTACCCGGAGTCAGCCTTCAACGAGCACCTGACGATGCGGCTGGCGCGTGAGGCCAAGCTCGATGTGCCGGCCATGTCATTGCGCTACGTGCCTCAGCCGGTGTTCGTGATCCAACGCTTCGATCGCGAGGTATCCTGGCCCAAGGACCCGGCCCTGCCGCCGGTGGTGCGTCGGCTGCACATCATCGACGGCTGCCAGCTGCTCGGCAAAGATCGTACGTTCAAGCACAGCGGCGCGTCTCTGACGGCGCTGGCTGCCATCATCCAGGCCTGCACCAACAAGGCCTCCACGCGGCAGGCTCTGTACCGCTGGTTGGTCTTCAATGTGCTGGTGGCCAACGACGACTGCCACCTCAAGAACCTGAGCTTCTACGTCGACGCCGATGGCATTCGCCTCGCGCCACACTACGACTTGCTGTGCACCGGTGCGTATCGGACAGCAAGACGCTAAAGACCGAGTTCGGTTCAGGGCAAGCATCCTGAAACTTCCCAGCTGATTCCGTTCCACCCTCCGTGACCTAAGAGGAAAACAATGGCTCAATACCGCTGTCCCGCACTCGGGGATTGTGATCGCGCGAACTCGGGTGAATTGTCCGAACACGGACTCGGCGACCAGCCGCATTGCCCGTCCTGCAATACCCTGCTTGAGCTCGTCGAGCCAGGGAGCGTCGCCAACCAAGGCACCAAACCGCAAGGGAACAAAAAGATGCTCATCTTGGCTGGAGGAAGCATCACGTTGCTCGCAATTGCTGGCGCAGTCGTGGCATTGCGATCACCCAATCAGAGTGCTACCAGTGCAGTGACGGCTGCGGCAAGCAGTCCAGCACCTGTCGTCGCGGTCGCCTCAGCGCCTTCGGCAACGGGTAGCGGGATCGCTCCTAACCAGCAGGAGATAGACCAACAGAAAGGTGCGTCGGCCTCTGCCGTGTTGAATGGCGCTGCAACAGATGCTGAAAACGCCGCGGCGAAAGTGATCGCCAATGAGATCATCAAAGTCGGCATCGCCAAGTTAGCTCAGGGTTTGCTCGCAGACGCTGAACGCTCATTCAACGAAGCGCTACAAAAGGATCCGAAGAACTCTTTGGCCTACTACAACATCGGCATCCTACGCTTGCGGCAAGGCAAGCAAGATGAAGCACTGAAATCATTTGAAGCCTCGTTCATGGCCGGATTTAAGGCCTGGAGCGAGATGGAGCAAGACACCGACTTGGCTGCGCTTAGGAAGGACCCGCGCTTCACGGAGTTGGTTAGCCGCTACCGCAAATGAGGGGCGCAACGGTCGCACTGCTGGCAGCACTCGCCGGAATGGGTGGGTGTTCCGGAACTGAACCGCCAAGCATCAATGGCCATTGGCGAGCTGAACGCGTGCAGGTTCAAAGCCTCGTCATTCCGATCGGGCCTGAGCTGGTCATCAGTGACCGGGAGATTCACGTTCCGGCCACGGACTTGCGGTTGCCAATTGATCACGTTGAGCACCAGGGCAACAACGTCACCGTTCAATTTGCAGTGGGACTCGGATGGACGTTCTTTGTCGAGTCGCCGACGCGCATGTACATCGATGTTCCGCTTGTAGGCAAAGTAGCGTACACGCGGGTTCCCACGCCTATCAACGCTGCTCAACCAGCCGCAGTGCCACAAGCTCGCGAACAGCCGAAAGCGGGTTCGGTCGCGCCTCCCCCAGGGCAAGCAAACCCTGCTCTTTCCGCTGCGAACCAGGCATCTCCAGCTAGGTTGGAGCAAGCGCAGCTCCAGCCACATGCGGACACTGCAGTGGCTCAGCGTGAAAACTCAACGATCCGCACTACATCCCGGATAGAGGACCCTGAACCCGATGGCCTAGCACTCGTGGCTGAGGCAGCTCAACGCAACGATCTCGACGTCGCGTTGCGGGAATTAGATACCGCGCTTTCAAACAAGAAGGTCACAGCGGGACAGGTTGCTAAAGACCCCAGACTGGCGCCACTTCGCAGCGACATTCGCTACCAAGCTCTGATGGCGCGATACCTGTAAGTGCTGGGCGTCGACGCAGGCGCTACGGTAGCAGCAGTTGGGTAAGCGTCCGGCCAACTCACCTTGAAGGAGCTGCGCCCACCGGCAAGGATCGTGTCCACGTAGCTTAGGTGGACACGATGACAAGCGACAAGACGCTGACGAGGCGGCGGTACAGCCAGACGAAGAAGGCGCAGGTGCTCGCCGATTGCGCGCAGCCGGGTGCTTCTGTGACCAAGGTGGCGCTGGCCCACGGCATCAATGCCAACGTCGTGCACCGCTGGCGCCAGCTCGTCCGCGAGGGCACACTGGGCGGTATGCGTCCGCTCAACACACCTTGACGGCTGCAGTCCGGAGCACGGTGCAAATTCCCAGGCCCTGACACCGGGGATGGGAATCGCCGTCCAACGGCGAACGGTCTTCAGCTCGGCGACCAGCGATGCGGCAGCAGCTCGTCGATGCGACTGGCGGGGTGCGTCGGCAAGCGATCCAGCACGTCCTTGAAGTAGGCGTAGGGGTCGTGCCCGTTGATGCGGGCCGAGTGCAGCAGGCTCATGATGGCCGCCGCCCGTTTGCCTGCTCGCAGGCTGCCAGCGAAGAGCCAATTCGATCGTCCGACCGCGATCGGGCGGATCTGGTTCTCGACCCAATTGTTGGAGATCGGCACGTCACGGAATGGCTGACGTGGACCCGGGGCGTGTCTCTCGATCCCGTGCTGGTCAAGCAGAACTACGCCAAGGCGCTGTGCCGCATGCGGCAGGCACCGGCCAACAAGCTGAACGAAGCCAGTTCAGACAGAAACCTACTACCAGCGACAAGGCATGCACAACGTCCTTTTGTTCGTGCCAGAGCGACTAAAAAGCGAGATCCAGCGTGAGGCCGCCGACCAAAAAGTTTCGATGCGCGACCTGTACCTGAAAGCCATGGCCAGTTTCATCGGAAAGACCAACGCCGCTCTTGCGGCCGGGAAGCTCTCGGAATTCACGTTCAGGGCAACTCTCCGGCGTGCTCAAGGTGAGCGCTTTCAGATGTGGCTGGAACCCGCGATGGCAGATCAGGTCGAGAAATTGGCCGAGGCCGCGGCCGTAACCCAACGCGCGTTTTGCTATTCCGCTCTGCTAGACACCTTCAACACCTCAGGAGAAACCAACCATGAGCCGCCCCCCGTCTAACCCCCGCCTCCCCGCCATCGTCGTCGAAGACGAAAACGTCAAGCGCAACCTCAGCATCCCCCGCGAACTCGACGAGGACCTGGCCGCCTACATCGAGTTCTTCCAGGCTCACAGCGGGAAGAAGCCCCGATCGCTGGATGACGTGGTGGTCGGTCTTCTGAATGCCTACCTGGCTGGCGACGTGCTGTTCCAGAAGTTCAAGAAGGACCGGCCCAGCCGCACCAACGGCGCCGATCACGGTTTCGCAGCGAAAGCCACCAAGCCGGCCCGGGCGGCTGAGCCCACCCAAGTCAACGGCAGCGCCGCAACCTGACGGGGATAGCCGTGGGATCGTTGATGACCTACCTCCGCTCGCTGCGCAGCAAGCCGCGCAGCTTTCACGTCGGCCTGGTCCTGGTGCTGGCGTGGGTGCCACTGCTCATCCACTTTGCCGGTTACTCCATCGTCGCCACGGTCGTCCTGATCGTGCTGGCGCTGGTGTTCCTGACGATCCACCCGGTCACCTTCGTCGCGCCCAACCCGCCGACGGGTCGCAGCGCGAATCCGCCGGCAGCAAACGACGAGTGAAGCCTATGAAAACCGCTCTCTCCCTCATCGTTGTGGCGGCCCTGGCGGGTTGCGCCACTCAGCGTGCGCCCGAGCCTGTCGCCACCGACAGCCTCGGCCGCTATGTCTTCGACTACACGGTCAACGGCGGCAAGGCCGCCCATCTCGTGCAAGTCTTCGACGATGGCTCGAAGACCTACGTGCAGTTCAACGGCCTGGCACAGCTCAAGCCGGTGATCCGCACTGAGGCGGGCAACGATTTGCCCTACGAGCGAAGCGGGCCCTACGCCGTCATCACCGGGGTCTATTCGCGGCTGTCCGTGGTTGTTGCCCGGTCGACGGCAGAGGTCGTCAACAACCGCCAGCCCGCTAGCGCTGCTCCTACTGGTCCGGTCGGCGCCGCACCGGTGAGCGTCGAGGCCTTGCCGGTCATCACCGCTGGTGTCAAGGCCGCCCGCCTTCTCGAACTCGACAAGACCCACGCCGAGCTGGCGCGGCTCAGGTCAGAGCTGGAAGCGACGCGCGCCCAGCTCGCCGAAGAGAAGCGGCGCCTGGCGCGACTGGCGCAAGGCCGCTACGTTGTCCGCTTCGCCGACAACAGCGCGGCGGTGGAGATCGACGCGCCGACGCTCGAAGAGCTGAGCGACCTAGCCGCTCACGTGCAGGGCTTCACCGTGACCGGTTTCACCGACGCAGCGCAGCTCACGCCTGGTGGCTCGCGCCTGGCGCTGCGCCGCGCACTGGCCGTGCGCAAGCTCCTTCAGGACCGCGGAATGGACCCGGCGAAGATCCAGATCCGCTACTTCGGCGCCGGACGTTTCGCGGGCGACAACAGCACGCCGGAGGGCAAGGCCGCGAACCGTCGCGTTGAGATCCAGTTTGGCAAGGAGGCATCCGCATGAAGCGGCTCGCCTCGGTCATCGTCGCATTCCTGCTGGCCAGCCCGATCGCCGCCCTCGCGGCCGACATCAGCGGCAAGGTGGTCCGCATCATCGACGGCGACACCTTTGTCTTGCTAGTCGACAAGGACGGCAGGAAGCAGCAGCAGCGCATCAGGATCACGACCATCGATTGCCCTGAAGAGACCCAGGCCTTCTACCAAGTCGCCAAGGATCACCTTGGGAAGTTGATCCACGAACAGGTCGTGAAGATCGAGCCGAAAAAGACCGACGTGCATGGCCGCACGGTCGCCAAGGTGACGCTGGACGGCAAGGACATCGGACTTGAACAGGTCCGCGCTGGCCTGGCGTGGTACGCCAGGGCCTATGCCTCGGCACTGCCGTTGCAAGATCAAGGCGACTACCTCTCCGCCGAGTCGGCAGCTCGGCAACGTCACGAAGGCCTCTGGAGCGACGCCAACCCGACGCCGCCATGGGTCTTCCGCAAGAACCACAAACGCGATCCTCGGTGAGCGTTTGTTTCGCTGCGAAAGGGTTCCCATGATCGACTACTACGCAACGCTGGGTGTCACCCCCGAGGCCCCTCCCGAGGTCATCAAGGCTGCATACCGCGCCCTGGCGCAGAAGCACCACCCCGATCGCAACGGCAGCGACCAAGGCTCCAACGAGCTGACTGCCCGGATCAACGAGGCGTTCCGCATCCTGTCGGACCCGGCGAGCCGCGCGGCTTACGACGCGTCCCGCGTTCGTGCACCGGCAGCAGCCGCGACGCTGCCTGTCCAGCGCGCTGCAGCGCCCGTGTCCGGCAGTGCCGCCGGACACGCATTCACGCTGCGCTTCATCCCCGGGACCGTCATCGCCAACGACCTGTGGAGTGAAACCCGCGTCAGCTCTCGAGGCGGCGGCGGCATGACCGTCGCTGGCTTCGGCTACAACAGCGCGCCCAAGGTCAGCAGCCAGGCCATCGCCAAGCAACGGATCGGCGTCCGTTCGCCCGGCCGTGACGTCTTCGTCGACCAGGCCGGATCGCACATCCCTGTCGCGCTTGGGCAGAACGTCGAGCTGGTCCAAGCCAGCGGCGACAAGACGCAGGGCATCGTGGCCATCGTCAATCGGTCCTCAGGACAATGGTTCTGGATCGGCTCGCAGATGGACGCCGGTAGCCTGATACGCAAGCCGAGCGCGCAGTTTGTCGACTTCATTGCCTACCTGGCCATCGTCGCGATCTGTGCGCTGGGCCTCTGGGCTCTGTGGGTCCGGGGCAGCGGTTTCTTGGTCTGGGCTGCGTTCATCGTCCTCGGCATCCCTGCCCTGTTCGGTGCCGCGACGCCGATGCTGTACCGCACCGCCAATCGGATCGGTGCAGCGATGCGCAGCGCCATCAGCCGGGCCGTCGAGCAACCTGTCGCGCGCTGAGGTGTTGCCATGACGAAACTTCAACGCGGCAAGCCTGGTCAGCATCGCTACGGCATGCTGGCCAGCATGGTCCCGGGCTTGAAGGGGCTGTGCTTCCTGTTCGCCATGGGCATCGTCCGGTGGCTCATCGACGGACCGATCCTCATCGTCGTGGTCGGCTTCATCGGCCTGGTCATTGGGTTTGTGGTGTCGACGTGGCGATTCTGGTTTGTCGAGCCGAAGCAGCCGCCGCAGAACTGAACAATGGCCCGCAGCACCATCTGGGCGTGCCCCAGCCGCTGGCCGGGTCGGGCTCTCGTGAACCGAGCCACGCTGCGCGCGTCTCGGCCCTGCGGGCTTCGATCCTCCCCTCCCGTTGGTCGGCTCACGCCTCCGCGCCTGGCGGCGCTGCGCGCTGCGCTTGCCCCCAGCACCGCCGCACAAGGCGGCGAACGCTCTGACCCCTGCCACACGCTGGAGTGCTGTCGAGGGACCACGCCCAGCCAGGCCGCGAATTGCCGGCCGTTGTCGAAGTTCTTCGCATCGCCGATGCTGGCGACCAAGGCACTGGCAGTCAGCGGCCCGATGCCCGGCACCTTCTCAAGACGCTGGCTGGCCTCGCTGGCACGGTGCTATGCCTTGATCTGCACTTCGATCTCGTCGACCTGCGCCTGCAGCGCCTTGAGGTGGTCGAGCAGCCGCTGGATCAGGAGGCGGAAGGTGCCCGGCAACTCGTTCTCGGCATCTTCGATCAGCGATGGCACGCGCTGGGCGATGTAGGCGATGCCCTGCGGCACCACCAGGCCGTACTCGCCGAGAAGGCCCCGAATCTGGTTGGCTTGTGCGGTGCGTGCCTTCACGAAGCCCTGGCGGACGCGGTGCAGCGAGAGCACCGACTGCTGCTCGACGTTCTTGATCGGCACGAAGCGCATCGACGGCCTGCTGACGGCCTCGCAGACGTACCGCCGACACTGGGCACATCTTGAACAGGCGCCCCTATCTCCACGGTCAAGCGAGCAGAACCCACCGGCCCCACCAACTCAAACTCTCGCGAGGCAATCACATGAGTGAACTCGTTCGGAATGGGCGGAAGTGCCTCCATTGACGCTCCAAGCAACGGGGTAGAGGGAACCGAACGATTGAGCGGAGGGTCCGCTACATCGAAGGGTTATGTCTCAGCATTCTGGATGCCGAGCAGCTTGCGTGACAAGGCGATGTGCTCGCTGGTTGCATGTCCGTTGATGGCTGCCTTATGGGCTCTAGGGCCAGATCAGTTCACCGCCCGCAGCTCTTCAGCGATGTCTAAGAAGGCCGCCACCAACGGAGATGGTCTGCGCTCTCGGCGGCACACCAGGTGCACATGCGTGGCCATGTCGTTGTCAACGACCGGCACCTGAGCCAGCCGGCCGTCGGCGACATAAGCCGGCGACGCAACGACACCCAGACCCATGCCCTGCGCGACCGCCTCGCGGACCGCCTCACGACTTCCCATCTCGACGGCGATCTTGAAGCTCAAACCTCGGCGGCGCATCGTCTCCTCGAACACCTGTCGGGTGGTCGACCCCTCTTCCCGAATGACAAATCGCTGCTGGTGGAGGTCCGCCAGACGAACGTCGGTCCGCCCCGCCAAAGGATGGTCCGCTTTCGCGAAAACGACCAAGGGCTGACGCCGATGCTCAATGCATTCCAGCTCGGGCTGGTATACGGGGTTGAGCACCACGCCGACATCACCCTGATGGTCAAGAATCCTCGCAGCGATTGAACGAGAGTCTGCGACACGGACTACGAGACTCACTTGCGGGTGCTGTCTGGTGAACACGCGCAGGATGGGGACGAGGTTGTAGGGACCCACTGCGTGGATGACGAGCCGGCCGGCATAGCGGTTCTGCGCGGCCAGCAAAAGGGCCTGAGCGTCATCCTCCGCAGTGAAAGCGCGTCGTGTGTGCTCCAGCAACGATCGGCCGAAATCCGTCAGCTCCAAGCGACGACCACGGCGGCGGAACAGTTCGACAGCATGAACCTGTTCTAGCCGCTGAATGTGGGCCGACAGCGTGGGCTGTTGCAGACCCAGGGCGCGGGCCGCTGCCGTCATGCTGCCTAACCGGGCCGTAGCGTCGAATGCCTTCAGCGCGGCAAGAAGGCTGGTACTGGTCATGTGCGGTCCATAGATGACATCAATGAAGCCATCGCATTGTTCGGACCAAAACGTCACCGTGATGACATGGAAGTTGCACAAAATGCCACGTCATGACGCAGCGCTCCTCCTCTCCTACCGCCGCCTGGCTGATGCAACTGCACGACGTGCGCGTGGTCTATCCCGGCGGCATTGAGGCCCTTGCACGCACGCGCTTGAACGTGGAGCGCGGCGAGTTCCTCGTGCTGCTCGGCGCTTCAGGGGCAGGCAAGTCGACGTTGTTGCGTTGCCTCAACGGTCTGGTGCGTCCTTCCGAAGGCGCCATTGGCGCCAGTGAACTGCCACAGGGGAGACTGACGCCGCGTCACCTGCGCGCCCACCGCCGTCACTGCGGCATGGTCTTCCAGCAGCACCACCTTATCGGCCGCCAGACCGTGCTGGCCAACGTGCTGATGGGCGCTTTGGCCCAGCACCATCCCCTGCGCACACTGTGGCCCTGGAGCCGCGAAGATCAGCTGCGCGCCCTGCAAGTTCTGGACCGGGTCGGCCTGCTTGAAAAGGCGCTGGCCCGCGCGGACACGCTCTCAGGCGGTCAGCAACAACGCGTCGGCATCGCGCGGGCGCTGATGCAATCGCCCACCCTGCTGCTCGCCGACGAGCCGGTGGCCAGCCTCGACCCCGCGACGGCCGAGAGCGTCATGGGCTTGCTCCACCACATCTGCAAGATCGATCGGCTGACCGCAGTCATCAGTCTCCACCAAGTGGAGCTGGCCCGCCGCTTTGCCGACCGCATCGTCGGCCTTCGTGGCGGGCAGGTTGTGTTCGACGGGCCGCCCGCGGCGTTGACCGCCGAGCGCGAGGCGGCCCTGTACGGCTTCGCTGCGGCCGGAGCGCCGGCCGAGCGAGTGCCCGAGTCCGCCCTAGCCGCCCTGGCCTGAGCATCGCCGGCGCGCCGCGCCGACTTCATCTTTCGAACCCAGGAGCTTCCATGCCCAACCGCCGTCTTGCCGTCGTCTCACTCGCTCTTGCTGCGTTGGCGTGCGCCATATCTGCCCAGGCCCAAGGCCGCGATCCGTCTCGCCTGCGCGTGGCGCTGCTGCCCGACGAGAACGCCTCCACGCTGATCCAGAACGCCCAGCCGCTGAAGGTCTACCTGGAACAAGCGCTGAAGAAGGACGTCGAGCTGGTCGTCACGACCGACTACTCGTCCATGATCGAGGCCATGCGCTTCGGCCGCATCGAGGTGGCCTACTTCGGGCCCTTTTCCTATGTGCTCGCCAAGTCCAAGGCTCCGACCATCGAGCCTTTCGCAGTCGGCGTAGAGCGCGGCTCGCCCACCTATCAGTCGGTGCTGATCGCCACGGCTGGCGGCCCGGTCAAGACGCTGGAAGAAATTCGCGGCAAGGCCTTCGGCTTTGGCGACCAGGCCTCCACCTCCAGCCACCTGGCGCCCCGCGCACACCTGCTCAAGAAGGCCAAGCTCGACGGCGAGAAGGACTACCGAGTCGTTCACCTCGGCACACACGATGCCGTCGCTCGTGCGGTGCAGGCGGGCCAGGTGCCGGCTGGTGCCCTTTCTAAGCCCATCCTCGACAACCTCGTCAAGCGCGGCACCATCGATGCGAGCCGCATCGTCGAGCTGGACCTGTCCGCGCCGATTCCGAACTACCCAGTCGTGCTGCAAGGCAACCTCGCGCCGGCCCTAAAGCAGAGCATCCGCGATGCATTCCTGAACATGAAGGACAAGGAGGTGCTCAAAGCCTTTCGCGTCGAGGCCTTCGCGTCCACCACTGACGCCGCCTACGACGTGCTTCGCGACACGGCCTCGGTGCTTAAGCTCGACCTCGGGAGTATGAAGTGACCGCCCGCCTCGCGGCCATGGACGCCGTGCTAGCGGAGGACACCCGCAGGCGCCGCCGCGGCCTGGGCTGGGCCGGCCTGCTGCTCGCGGCCGCGGTCGTCGCGCTTGCCGTCACAGGGTTCTTCGACGCCGAGCGCTTCGCCGGCGGTCTGCCAGCCCTCGCGCAACTGGGGTCAGAAATGATTCCGCCCAACTTCGAACGCTGGCAGCTCTGGCTCACGCCGCTACGCGACACGCTGGCCATGTCAGTGGCCGGCACGGCGCTCACCATGGTGCTGTCACTGCCGCTCGCCCTGCTGGCCGCGCCCAATACCTCGCCGCACCCGGTCGTGTTGCGCGTCGCGCGCACGTTGCTCGCGAGCTGTCGCTCGGTGCCTGAGATCATTCTCGGCGTCCTCTTCGTCGCAGCCGTAGGCTTCGGCGCCCTGCCCGGTGTGCTGGCCCTTGCGCTGCATTCCACCGGCATGGTGGCCAAGTTCTATGCTGAGGCCATAGAACATGCCGACCCCAAGCCGCTCGAAGCCGCCATCGCGGCGGGCGCAAGCCGCCTGCAGGTGATCACGCATGCCGTGCTGCCCCAGGTGCTACCGCAGCTGGCCGACATCACCATCTACCGTTGGGAATATCACTTCCGGGCCTCGGCCGTGCTGGGCATCGTAGGCGCCGGCGGCATCGGCTTCGAGCTGATGGCGGCACTGCGACTGATCAAGTACGACGAGGTGTCGGCCATCCTGCTGGCCATCCTGGCTTGCGTGCTGGTGGTCGACGGACTGGGTGCCGCACTGCGTCGCCGCCTTAAGTGAGCAGGGTCATAACATGAACAGAATTGTCGTCAGCCAACCCGTGCACGCAGAAGTGCTCGCGCGCCTGCAGTCCGCCGGCCATGTCGTGATGAACGCCGGCCCCGAGCCCTGGCCTGCTGAGGAACTGGCCCGCCACCTGCGCGAGGCCGACGCGTGGATGGCCTTCATGACCGACCGCGTTGACGCCGGCATCCTTGAGCGGGCGCCGAGGCTGCGCACGGTGGCCTGCGCCCTAAAGGGCTATGACAACTTCGACCTCGCGGCCTGCACGCGCGCCGGCGTGCAAGTGAGCTTCGTACCCGACTTGCTGACGGAGCCGACCGCGGAGCTGGCCGTTGGCCTCGCCATCGCATTGGCCCGCCATGTGCTCGAAGGTGACCGACGCGTGCGCTCCAGCTATGCCGGCTGGCGGCCTTCGCTCTACGGGACGGGCTTGCACGGCTCGACGGTCGCGGTGGTGGGCCTGGGCGCCGTCGGGCGCGCCATCGTCGACCGCGTGCAAGGCTTTGGTTGCGCGGAGATCCTGGGCGTGGACCCTGAGCGCCGTGATCCGCGGGTACGCATCACGACGCTGGACGAGGCTCTGCGCCTTGCGCACTACGTGCTTCTGGCTGTGCCTCTAACCAAGTCGTCACGCCACCTAATCGACACAGCGGCACTTTCCGGCATCCGCCCGGGGCAGCTGCTCATCAACGTGGGCCGCGGCTCCGTGGTCCATGAGCAGGCGGTGCTGGCTGCGCTCGCGGACGGCCGTCTCGGTGGCTATGCCGCAGACGTTTTCGAGATGGAGGACTGGAATCTTCCGGACCGCCCCATCGACATTCCCGTGGCGCTGCTACAGCACCCTCGTACGGTCTTCACGCCGCACCTCGGTTCGGCGGTACGCGAAGTGCGCCTCGCAATCGAGATGCGCGCAGCGGACAATCTGATCGCAGTGCTCGCCGGGTCCGAGGTGGCCGATGTCGCATGGGCGATTGGCTGACGTTCGCGAATGTCGACTGGGCGCACCGTTACGGCAGCGGCGCGGGCCCGCGCAGAACGGGCGTCCGACAGCCCTGGCTGGACTCCGCGCAAGACCTGCAGAGCCGCTCGGCACCTGCGGACGGCCCGAAGCAGCGATTCGATTACCCGCATGCCGTGGCAGGCTGGCAATGTCGACGCTGGCGCTGATCTGGGCCGGCGGGCCACTGCGGGCAACTCGATCGGTCCCGCCAATAGCTGCCTTAGGCGCCACGCCAGGAACTCCGCCCAGGGGGAGTCGGCATCCACACGGCGCATGAAGACAAACTCGTCGCGGCCAGCCGAGCGGCAAGATCAACGTCACAGCGGACCTGCGTCAACTGTCCGCACCCGGCACCCGGCTCCTTCCAAGCAGCCTGTTCGCCGTGCAGAGCTTTACGCGAACCGCCTCGACCGAGATCGCCCATGACCTCCTGGAGACCAGTAGACCTCAAGACTTGATGACACGTAGGCGGTAGCGCAGCGGCGAGTGGCCGTCTGCGCTTTGTGAAACTGCCGACGTTCGTTGGAGGTGTTAACCACTGCTTCGATGGTCAGTATGAATATCGGCATGGCGTCTTGCCTGAGATGGATGCCCAGGAAGGGCACGCTCAACCCACAGGAGGCACGCTCATGAGCACCGAGATCGTCACGCGGCTGAAGGCGCTCAAGCTGCACGGCATGGCGTCCAACTGGCCCGAGCTGGTGGCGCATTGCCGCCACGCGGCGCTGGAACC
>JBHIWE010000131.1:0-12719 GCA_041987645.1 Acidovorax sp.
TCCTGTGCTCGGTGACCTTCGGCGCGCCCATCGCCCTGGCGCCGGGCGAAGAGCGCCGCCCCTTCCTCGACCGGGCCCGCGCGGCCGTCATCGCGCTGCGCGATATCTGAACGAACGCCCGCCATGGAATTCCTGCGCAACCTCTCCACCACGCAGCAAATCGGCGCGCTCTTCGTCGTGCTGTTCGGTCTGCTCTCCCTGGTGACGGCCTACGCCTTCGCCCAGACCCTGCGTGAAGGTGATAGCACGGACGACGCTAGCGAGCGGGCCCGCCACGAGGCCCACCAGCAGGAGTGGCGCCGCTTCTGGAGCTTGCTGAAGACGTCGTGGTTCATGGCCACCATCTTCTGGGTGGGCTGGGCGCTGGGCGATACGGTGGCGACGCTGCTCTTCGCCCTGGTGGCGTTCGTCGCGCTGCGCGAATTCATCACCCTCTCGCCCACGCGGCGAGGCGACCATCGCAGCCTGGTGCTGGCCTTCTTCGTGGTGCTGCCGCTGCAGTTCCTGCTCGTGGGCCTGCGCAAGTTCGACCTCTTCACCGTGTTCATCCCGGTCTACGTCTTCCTCGCGCTGCCAGCGGTGAGCGCGTTGTCCAACGACCCGCAACGCTTTCTGGAACGCAACGCCAAGCTGCAGTGGGGCATCATGGTCTGCGTCTATGGCATGAGCCACGTACCGGCCCTGCTGTTGCTGGACTTCCCGGGCCACGAGGGGCGAGGCGCCTTTCTCGTCTTCTACCTCGTCGTGGTGGTGCAGGCCGGCGTGATCGCACAGCACCTTTTGGGGCAGCGCTTTCCGCACAAGCCGGTGGCGCCGCAGGTCAGCCAGAGTTTCCAGTGGCTGAGCTGGCTGGCCGGCATCGCGGCCGGGGGCGTCGCCGGCGTACTGCTGTCGTTCATCACCCCCTTCAAGCTGGGGCAGGCGCTGGGCATGTCGCTGCTGGCTTGCCTGGCGGGCAGCCTGGGCCACCTGGTGATGAAGGCCATCAAGCGCGACCGCGGCATCACCAGCTGGGGCATGCAGGGCCAGTCGGTCACGGGCGCGGGCGGGTTGCTGGACCGCGTGGACGCTTTGTGCTTTGCCGCGCCAGTCTTCTTCCACTCCGCGCGCTGGTATTTCGGCTTATAGCCCTGTCGGCTGCCGGCGGTTGACTGACCTGCGCCGGCAGCTATTGAATTGGTAGCACATGAGAATCCTGGGAATCGACCCCGGCCTGCAGACCACCGGCTTCGGGGTGATCGACGTGGACGGCCACATGCTGAGCTACGTCGCCAGCGGCACCATACGCACCACGGCGCTCGCGCTGGGCGATCTGCCCGGCAGGCTGAAGGTGCTGTTTGACGGCATCACCGAAGTCACCGCGCGCTATTCACCGGACATGGCGGCGGTCGAAATCATCTTCGTCAACGTCAACCCGCAGTCCACCCTGCTGCTGGGCCAGGCGCGCGGCGCCTGTATCACCGCCCTGGTGGCGGGCAACCTGCCAGTGGCGGAGTACACCGCTCTGCAGATGAAGAAAGCCGTGGTCGGCCATGGCCGCGCCGCCAAACCGCAGGTGCAGGAAATGGTGCGCCGACTGCTGCGCCTGCCCGGCCTGCCTGGCACCGACGCGGCCGACGCGCTGGGCATCGCCATCACGCACGCGCATGCGGGCGCGGCCATGGCGCGGCTGAGCGAGGCCGGAGGCACGCTCACCCGTCGCCAACACGCCATGTACAAGGGCGGCCGAAGCTACTGAAGCCCACCCCGACCACCCCTGCGGCCCCGCCAGGCCGCGTGCAGGCGACGGCTCAGCGGCCGCTCAGCACCAATTGGGCGATGACGCCCGTGGCGATGGCCACCAGGAGATAGTCGCCGCCGTACTGCACCCAGTGGTAGCCGCGCGGCGGCGCCTTCAGGTGGTGGCCGCGCCAGTCGGCCACCACGTAATGCGGCGTGCGGTACATGGCCGGAACGCGGCCGCCGCGGTACCAGTCGTGGTGCGGACCGGCGCCATGGCGCACGCCGTAGGCAGGCGCATGCGGCGGAGGACCCCAGCCGCGCTCATCGTGCGCGCCGCGGACATCATGGGGCGGCCCCTTTTTGTAGTGCTTGTCGTGCTTGTCGTGCTTGTAGTGCTTGTCGTGCTTGTGGGGCTTGCCGTGGTGGGGATTGCCGGGGCCATGTCGGTCGTCGTCGCCGGGCCGGGCCTCAGCGCCCGTGGCTCCGCCCAGGCCCAGCGCCAGGGCCGTGCAGGTGGCAGCCAGGCTGTACAGGACGCGGTGGGGCGGGCGAAGCGTGGATGAGGTCGAGGGCATGCAAAGTCTCCTTGAAGCAGTCGATGAAGAGGACGCCGAAGCGTCTGGCTGCATTCTGGCTTCATGGAGCAGTGCCTGCTTATCCGTCCGTAACCGGATTGCCTGTCAGCCAGCGCCGCATTCCCGGGATGGCTGCCATCCATGCGCTTCACCTTCCGGAAACGCACCTCGCGGCTTCAGATCAAGCGCCTCACGCTATGAAAAAAATAGCAAGAGGCGCCAGTGCCCTCGACTCGCTCAGGCAGCGAGGGCCCCGCCGGTCGGCAACGCCAGCAGCGGCACGTCCGCCCGGCCGGCCGTGCCATCGCCCAGTTGGAACCTGGACACCGACTGCGTCAGGTTGCGGGCCTGCTCGCGCAGCGATTCAGCGGCGGCCGTGGATTCTTCCACCAATGCGGCGTTCTGCTGGGTCATCTGGTCGAGCTGGCTCACCGACTGGCTGATCTGGCCGATGTTCTCGCTCTGTTCGGACGAAGCGGCGGTGATCTCGGCAATGATGTCGTGCACGCGCCGCACGCTGCCCACGATCTCGGTCATGGTGGAGCCAGCCTGGCCCACCAGGCGCGAACCGCCCTCCACCCGCTCGACCGATGCGGCGATGAGCGTCTTGATCTCGCGTGCAGCCTCTGCCGAGCGCTGAGCGAGCATGCGCACCTCGCTGGCCACCACGGCGAAGCCGCGGCCCTGCTCACCCGCCCGCGCGGCTTCCACGGCGGCGTTGAGCGCGAGGATGTTGGTCTGGAATGCGATCGAGTCGATGACGCCGGTGATGTCACCGATCTTGCGGGAGCTCTCGGTGATCTCGCCCATGGTGTCCACCACCTGGGCCACCACCTCGCCGCCGCGCCCCGCCACCTGGGCGGCGGAGGCCGCGAACTGGCTGGCCTGGCGCGATGCCTGTGCGCTTTGCTGCACCGTACTGGTCAGCAGTTCCATGGACGATGCTGCTTCTTGCAGGTTGGCGGCCGTCTGTTCGGTGCGCTGGCTCAGGTCGTGATTGCCGCTGGCGATCTCGGTACTGGCGGTAGAGATACTGGAGGCAGCCTGCTGCAGCTGCGCCACGAGCCCGCGCAGCGATTGCTGCATGACACCCATGGCCGTGACCAGTTGGCCGACTTCGTCCTGCTGCACCGCCTGCACGGGCTGCGAGAGGTCGCCGCTGGCGATGCGTTCGGCCAGCTCGCGCGCCTGGCCCAGCGAGCGCGTGATGGAGCGTACGCTGAAGAAGGTGAGCGGTATCAGCACCGCCAGGCCCAGCAGCAGGCCGGCGCCGATCAGCGTGGCCATGGTGGCGGTGCGGCTTTCCATGCCGCTGCGAGCTTCGTCCATGCGCTGGCGGGCGGTGGCAGCGAGGCTGGCGAAGAGGCGGTCGGTCGCATCCATGTGGCTCTTGAGCCGATCGGCGTAGGCGCCGCCCGCAGCGCCGTCGATCTGGGCGCGCTCGATCTGCTCGAAGACGGGCGAAATGCCCTCTTCGTACTGCTTGACCTCGGCCAGCGAACGGTCGATGGCCTGCGTGAAATCGGCATCGCCTGCCTGGGCCTGCCGCACCTCGGCCAGGCTCTTGCGCAGGCCGGCCAGCGTCTTGGACCAGCCGGCACGCAGCGCGGACACCTCGACCGAGTTGTTGAAGTTGATGATGATGTCCTTCTCGGCCCGGCGCAGCTCACCCAAGCTGGTGCGCAGCTCGGCCATATCGGTGAGGGTCTGCACCCGATGGGAGAAGAGTTCCTGCAAGGTGTCCTGCGTCCGGTGCAATGCGGCATAGCCCATGGCGCCGATGACGATCAGCAGCAGCAACGAAAATACCGTGCCGAAGTAAAGACGGGCACGGATGGACAGGCGACCCAAGGCGTTCATGGCGCTCCTCTGAAAATCAATGTCCGTGCACACGCAATAAGCGAGCCACGGCGCAGGCGGGGTCCACCGACTCGTGGCCGGCGGGCAGGGCGCCAAGGTATGCGAATTCGGCGCAGCACCGCAGAGGGTTGCCCCGGATGCTGCGGTGCCTCGTCGGATGCGGCACACGCATA
Organism: Acidovorax sp.; assembly: GCA_041987645.1. Classification (GTDB taxonomy): domain Bacteria; phylum Pseudomonadota; class Gammaproteobacteria; order Burkholderiales; family Burkholderiaceae_C; genus Paracidovorax. The sequence goes on from JBHIWE010000131.1 coordinate 4,331, forward strand.
TTCACATGCATGGCCGCGTCGCGGACATTATCCAGCCGGCTGGATCGGCACGTAGAGCTGTCCGCCCGTGCCGCGGAACTCCTCGGCCTTCTCCTGCATGCCCTGCGCTGCGAATTCGCGCACCTCCTGCGTGATCTTCATCGAGCAGAACTTCGGGCCGCACATCGAGCAGAAGTGCGCCACCTTGGCCGAGTCCTTCGGCAGGGTCTCGTCGTGGTACTGCTGCGCGGTTTCCGGGTCCAGCCCCAGGTTGAACTGGTCCTGCCAGCGGAAGTCGAAGCGCGCCTGGGAAAGCGCATCGTCGCGCGCGCGGGCACCTGGATGGCCCTTGGCCACGTCGGCCGCATGGGCCGCGATCTTGTACGCGATGATCCCCTGCTTCACGTCATCGCGGTCCGGCAGGCCCAGGTGCTCCTTGGGCGTCACGTAGCAGAGCATGGCGGTGCCCATCCAGCCGATCATGGCCGCGCCGATGGCCGACGCGATGTGGTCGTAGCCCGGGGCGATGTCGATGGTCAGCGGCCCCAGCGTGTAGAACGGTGCCTCGTGGCAGGTCTTGAGCTGCTCGGTCATGTTGGCCTGGATCATGTGCATGGGCACGTGGCCGGGGCCTTCGATCATGGTCTGCACGTCGTGCTTCCAGGCGATCTGCGTGAGTTCACCCAGCGTGCGCAGCTCGGCAAACTGCGCTTCGTCGTTGGCGTCGCTCGCGCAGCCTGGCCGCAGGCCGTCGCCCAGGCTGAAGGACACGTCATACGCCTTCATGATGTCGCAGATGTCCTCGAAGTGCTCGTACAGGAAGCTCTCACGATGGTGCGCCATGCACCACTTGGCCATGATGGAGCCGCCGCGCGAGACGATGCCCGTGCGCCGCTGGGCGGTGAGGTGAATGAAGGCCAGGCGCACGCCGGCATGGATGGTGAAGTAGTCCACGCCCTGCTCCGCCTGCTCGATCAGCGTGTCGCGGAAGATCTCCCAGGTCAGGTCCTCTGCGATGCCGCCCACCTTCTCCAGCGCCTGGTAGATGGGCACGGTGCCGATGGGCACGGGGCTGTTGCGCACGATCCAGTCACGCGTGGTGTGGATGTTCTTGCCCGTGGACAGGTCCATCACGTTGTCGGCACCCCAGCGGATGGCCCAGACCAGCTTCTCGACCTCTTCCTCGATGCTGGAGGTGACGGCCGAATTGCCGATGTTGGCGTTGATCTTGACTTTGAAATTGCGCCCGATGGCCATGGGCTCGACTTCGGGGTGGTTGATGTTGGCCGGGATGATGGCCCGGCCTCGCGCCACCTCATCACGCACGAATTCGGGCGTGATGATCTTCGGAATGCTCGCCCCCATCGGGTTGCCGGCCAGGCGCTGCTCACGGGCCGCGTCGTTTTGGTACTGCGCCATCCACTCGCGCCGGCCGTTTTCGCGCAGGGCCACGTATTCCATCTCGGGCGTGACGATGCCCTTCTTGGCGTAATGCATCTGCGTCACGTTGGCGCCGCTTTTGGCGCGCAGCGGCGTGCGCTGCAGGGCGGCGGCCTCGGCACGCAGCACGGCCAGGCGGGCGGCATCTTCGGACTTGCTGCCATCGTCCAGCGCCTGCTGCGGACGGCCCTCGTAGCGCTCGGTATCGCCGCGGCCCTCGATCCAGCCGCCGCGCACGCTGGGCAGCCCCCGGCGCACGTCGATCACCGCGGCCGGGTCGGTGTAGGGGCCGGAGGTGTCATAGACGCTGACCTGCTCGCCGTTGGTGAGCGCGATGTCGCGCACTGGCACACGCAGGTCCGGGCGGCTGCCCGTGATGTAGCGCTTGGTGGAGGCGGGAAAGGGCTCGCGTGTCAGCGAGAGCAACTGGGCGAACTTGTCGGGGGAATTCATGGCGGGCAATCTCCTCGGTGAGGTGGAAATGTGCTCCGCATGAGGCCAGGTGTGGCCGCTCCCAGCCCCCTTGCGGAGGCGCCCGCCGTGCGGCCGTCTGCCCCGGGAACGGGGCGAAGGCGCGTGGCGGCCAGGCAAATGCCGGCAGAGGCATTCGCTTGCAGGTGCGGAAATCCCGGCTGCAGCTCTTCTTACGCTGGTACTAACCAGATCAAGTTCGCGGTTCCGGCGGTCAAGTCCGCCATCTCAGCACGCCATACGTGCACCCCGGAGCAGGCGCGAGTATAGGCTGCTGCAGGCCATCACGCGAAGCACGGCCCGCTTCAGAGAATGCGCTGGACGAACAGCACGGCAAAGAAGAACAGCGCCGCGATCACCGTCCACTTGACGATCACCCATCCGAAGCGCCGATAACGCACCTGGCCGGTACCCACGTAGAACATGAACGACACGGCCGCCAGAAGCAGCAGCAATGACACGGCCCAGCGAAAGAGCAGCATCGTGCCTGCCTGCCTCGCTGCCGCTACCAGGCCCGCACCGGCTGCGCGAAGCCGGTGGGCGCCTGGCGTTCGTCCTCGAACGTGGCGATCTCCCAGGCGTCTTCATGCGCCAGGAGCTCACGCAGCAGCAGGTTGTTCATCGCGTGGCCCGAGCGGAAGGCGCTGTAGGCCGCCAAGAGCGGCCGGCCGACGATATAGAGGTCGCCGATGGCGTCGAGGATCTTGTGCTTCACAAACTCATCGTCATAGCGCAGGCCGTCGGCATTGAGCACCTTGTAGTCATCCATGACGATGGCGTTGTCCAGTCCCCCGCCCAGGGCCAGACCGCTGGCGCGCATCATCTCCACATCCTTGGTGAAGCCGAAGGTGCGGGCCCGGGCGATGTCGCGCGTGTAGCTGCCCAGGCCCAGGTCGAACTCCACGCTCTGGCCCGTGGAATCCACCGCCGGGTGGGAAAAGTCGATCTCGAAGCGCAGCTTGAAGCCGTGGTACGGATCGAGCCGCGCCCACTTGAGGTTGGCGCCTTCGCCCTGGCGCACCTCGACAGGTCGCTTCACGCGGATGAATCGCTTGGGCGCGTTCTGCAGCTCCACGCCCGCGCTTTGCAGCAGGAAAACGAACGAAGCCGACGAGCCATCGAGGATGGGCACCTCTTCCGCGGTGATGTCGATATAGAGGTTATCCAGCCCCAGCCCCGCGCAGGCCGACATCAAGTGTTCCACCGTATGCACCTTGGCGCCGCCCACGCCGATGGTGGAGGCCATGCGCGTGTCCACCACGGCTTCGGCGGTGATGGGAATGTCCACCGGCTCGGGCAGATCCACCCGCCGGAAGACGATGCCCGTATCGGGCTGCGCCGGCCGCAGCGTCAGTTCGACCCGCTGTCCACTGTGCAGGCCCACGCCAACGGCGCGGGTGAGGGTCTTGATCGTGCGTTGCTGGAGCATCCTCTGATTTTAGGCGGCACCGGACCGCGGCAGTGCGAGGCACTGCCTATGCCAACGATAGGTTTCGGTTTTCACCGACGGGACACACGCCAAAGAAAAAACCGCCGCCCCGTGGGGGGAGCGGCGGCTTCGCGGATGAGGGGGCGCGGCCAGGAGGGCCGCGGCCCGATCAGTCAGCCTGCTTGCGCAGGAAGGCGGGGATTTCCAGATCGTCCATGCCGCCCGAAGACAGCGCGTCCACGCGGGCTGCGGCCTGGGTGCGGTTGGTGCGCCACACGCTGGGCACGGACATGTTGCCGTAGTCGGCCTGGGGCGCTGCGCCACCCACCAGACCACCGGCCATGCCCACGGCAGCGCCGGCCACCGGCATCTGGTAGGCGATGTTGTCGGTGCCGGTGCGCAGGCCGCCCTGCACCACCGAGATGGGCTGGCGGCGGGCGTTGGCGCGCGACAGGCCCGTCGCCACCACGGTCACGCGGATCTCATCGCCCAGGCTGTCGTCATACGCGGCGCCGTAGATGACGTGCGCGTCGGGAGATGCGTAGGCGTTGATGGTGCTCATCGCCAGGCGCGATTCGGACAGCTTGAGGCTGCCCTTGGCGGCAGTGACCAGCACCAGCACGCCCTTGGCGCCCGAGAGGTCGATGCCTTCGAGCAGCGGGCAGGCCACGGCCTGCTCGGCGGCGATGCGGGCGCGATCCGGGCCGCTGGCCGTGGCGGTGCCCATCATGGCCTTGCCGGGTTCGCCCATCACGGTGCGCACGTCTTCGAAGTCGACGTTCACGTGGCCGTATTCATTGATGATTTCGGCGATGCCGCCCACGGCGTTCTTGAGCACGTCGTTGGCATGGGCGAAGGCTTCGTCCTGGCTGATGTCGTCGCCCAGCACTTCGAGCAGCTTCTCGTTGAGCACGACGATCAGCGAATCGACGTTGGCTTCGAGCTCGGTCAGGCCGTCGTCGGCGTTCTTCATGCGGCGACCGCCTTCCCAGTCGAAGGGCTTGGTGACCACACCAACGGTGAGGATGCCCATTTCCTTGGCCACACGAGCGATGACGGGCGCGGCGCCCGTGCCCGTGCCGCCGCCCATGCCGGCGGTGATGAACAGCATGTGCGCGCCGGCAATGGCCTGGCGGATGTCTTCCTGCGCGCCTTCGGCGGCTTCACGCGCCTTCTCGGGCTTGCTGCCGGCGCCCAGGCCGCTGTGGCCCAGCTGGATGATGCGGTGGGCAGAGCTGCGGGTGAGCGCCTGCGCGTCGGTGTTGGCGCACACGAACTCCACGCCCTGCACGTTGCGCGAGATCATGTGTTCCACGGCGTTGCCGCCGCCGCCGCCGACGCCGATCACCTTGATCTGCGTGCCTTGGTTGAACTCTTCGGCTTCGATCATTTCGATGGACATGTGGTGCTCCTAGTCTTTCACGTGATGGTTCGGGTGGCTCGGGCCACGCCTGGGGTTCTTGGATGGTTCAGAAATCGGATTCAGAAAAAAACAGGCTGGCGAGGGAGGCGGGCCGGTGCTTCGCCATCGCTCGCGCGCACGGGCATGCGGACTTCCGCGGGCAAGCCAGAGTGGGTAGCCGGCCATGTCAGAAGTTCCCCACGATGAAGTCCTTGAAGCGGCCGAACGCCGTCTTCACCGAACCGCTCTTTTGCGCCACTTTGAAGCCGCGCATGCGGGCCAGGCGAGCCTCTTCGAGCAAACCCATGACGGTAGCAGCGCGGGGCTGGGCCACCATGTCGGACAAGGCGCTCGAATACTTCGGAATACCGCGGCGCACCGGCTTGAGAAAGATGTCCTCGGCCAGCTCGACCATGCCAGGCATAACGGCGCTTCCGCCGGTCAGAACGATGCCGGAAGACAGCACCTCTTCGTAGCCCGACTCGCGCACCACCTGCTGCACCAGGGAGAAGATCTCTTCCACGCGCGGCTCGATCACGCCGGCGAGGGCCTGCTTGCTGAGCATGCGCGGGCTGCGGTCGCCCAGGCCAGGCACCTCGACCTGCGCCTCGGGGTCGGCCAGCAGCTGCTTGGCGTAGCCGCTCTCGACCTTGATGTCCTCCGCGTCCTTGGTAGGCGTGCGCAAGGCCATGGCGATGTCGCTGGTGATGAGGTCTCCGGCGATCGGGATCACGGCCGTGTGGCGGATCGCGCCGCCCGTGAAGATGGCCACATCGGTCGTGCCGGCGCCGATGTCCACCACCGCCACGCCCAGCTCCCGCTCGTCGTCGGTCAGCACGGCCTGGCTGGAGGCCAGAGGGTTGAGCATGAGCTGCTCGACTTCCAGGCCGCAGCGGCGCACGCATTTGATGATGTTCTCGGCCGCGCTCTGCGCGCCGGTCACGATGTGGATCTTGGCTTCGAGGCGGATGCCGCTCATGCCGATGGGCTCGCGCACATCCTGCCCGTCGATGACGAATTCCTGCGGCTCCACCAGCAGGAGGCGCTGGTCGCTGGAGATATTGATGGCCTTGGCCGTCTCCACCACACGGGCCACGTCTGCGGGGGTGACCTCGCGGTCCTTCACTGCCACCATGCCGCTCGAATTGAGGCCACGGATATGGCTGCCGGTGATGCCCGTATAGACGCGCTGGATCTTGCAGTCGGCCATCAGCTCGGCTTCCTTGAGCGCCTGCTGGATGCTCTGCACGGTGGCGTCGATGTTGACCACCACGCCCCGCTTCAGACCGTTGCTGGGCGCCACGCCCAGGCCCGCCAGCTTGAGCTCGCCACTGGGCATGACCTCGGCCACCACCGCCATCACCTTGGCGGTGCCGATGTCCAGGCCCACGACCACGTCTTTGTATTCTCTTGCCATAGTTGTGTCTTTCCCTCAGCGGGTCTGCCCTGTTGTTCTTGCGGCCGGCGCCGTGCGCGCGCGCTGCGCAGCGGGGCGCGCGGCGGCGCGCTGCTTGGCCACCTCGGCCGTGACGGTGGTCACGCCGCGCAAACGCAGCGCGTAGCCGCCGTCGTGACGTAGATCGGCTGACTCCAGCGCCTCCACGCCCCGGCCCTGCTGCGCCGCGACCTGCGGCAGCGTCTTTACGAAGCGCTCGGTGCGCTGCAGCACCTCGGCGGTGGTACCGCCCCCCAGTTCCACGGTGGCACCGCCATCCAGCGCCACGCGCCATCCGCCGCGGCCGCTCAGCTCCAGCGTGTCGATGGCGGAGCCCAGCGGCTTGATGACGGGCACCAGGGCGCGGTACATCTGCAGCACCTCCTGCGAACGGCCTGCCGGGCCCTTGAGGCTGGGCAGGTCTTCGCCATCCAGTCCGTCGCTGCCGGCCTCGAAGACCTCTCCCGTGCTGTCCACCAGCGTGGGGCTGCCTTCCGAGCCCCAATAGGCCGCGGCCTGGTGCTCCTGGAGATCCACGACTAGACTGTTGGGGAACTCGCGGCGCACCATGGCGCTGCGCACCCAGGGCACCTGCTCGAAGGCCTCGCGCACCGCCTGCAGGTCCACCGTGAAGAAGTTGCCCGCCAGGCGCGGCCCCACGTCGGCGCGCAGCGTGACGGCGTTGTTGTGGACCAGCTCACCCTGCACCACGATGCGGCCGATGGAGAACACCGGCAGGCGCAGCAGCCAGGAGCCACCCGCCGCCAGCACGAACACGGCACAGCCCAAGAACAGGGCCGTGGCGGTCCAGTTCATGAGCTTGACGTCGAGCGGTGCGGGCAGCGCGGGGTTCATGCGGCTCACGTGGGGTTGGGTTGCGTGGTCTGACCCTGGGCGCTGTCCAGCGACGCGGTGGCCAGAATGCGCAGGCAGAGCGCTTCATAGCTGATGCCCACGGAGCGTGCCGACATGGGCACGAGCGAGTGGCCGGTCATGCCCGGGGAAGTGTTGATCTCCAGCAGGAAAGGCTTGCGGTCGCTCGCCCGGATCATGATGTCGGCGCGCGCCCATCCGCGGCACTGCAGGGTGCGGAAGGCCTCGACCACCAGGCGCTGGATCTCGCGCTCTTCGTGCTCAGGCAGGCCGCTCGGGCAGTGGTACTGCGTGCTGTCGGTGAAATACTTGTTCTGGTAGTCGTAGTTGCCATCGGGCGCCACGATGCGGATCACCGGCAGGGCATGCGCGCCTGCTCCCTGGCCCAGCACGGGGCAGGTGGTTTCCTCGCCCTCGATGAACTCTTCGCACAGCACCTCGGGGTCGTAGCGGGAGGCCAGCAGATAGGCCTGCTCGCACTGACCGGGCGAGGTCACCTTGGTCAGTCCCAGCGTGGAACCTTCGCGGGCGGGCTTGACGATCATCGGCGTGCCCAGCTCCTTGAGCGCCTGTGCGGTTTCGGCGGCGCTGGAGACCAGCCGCCAGTCCGGCGTGGGCAGACCTTCGAAGCGCCAGATGCGCTTGGTCATGATCTTGTCCATGGCGATGCTCGACGCCATCACGCCCGGGCCGGTGTAGGGGATGCCGAGCAGCTCCAGCGCGCCCTGCACCGTGCCGTCTTCACCGTGGCGGCCGTGCAGCGCGATGAAGCAGCGCGTGTAGCCGTGGCTCTTGAGCTCCGACAGGTCGGTCTGCGACGGGTCGAAGGCGTGGGCATCGACGCCGTTCGAGCGCAGGGCCTGCAGCACGCCACCGCCGGACATCAGCGAGACCTCGCGCTCGGCCGAGGTGCCGCCCATCAGCACGGCCACCTTGCCCAGGGCGCGCACGTCGATTTTGGATTGTTCGTTCTGGCTCATGCTGCCCGCGCCTCCTGCGCCGTCTGCTCATTATTTTGTAGCATTGCCACCACCTTGGCAGGCACGCTGCCGATGGAGCCCGCGCCCATGCACATCACCACGTCGCCTGCGCGCACCGTGTCCACGATGCGCTGGGGCAGATCGGCCACGGCCTCGACGAACACCGGCTCGACCTGGCCAGCCACGCGAACGGCGCGCACCAGCGCCCGGCCATCGGCGGCCACGATGGGCGCTTCGCCGGCGGCATAGACTTCGGTCAGCAGGGCCGCGTCGGCGCTGCCGATCACCTTGACGAAATCCTCGAAGCAGTCGCGCGTGCGGCTGTAGCGGTGCGGCTGGAAGGCCAGCACCAGCCGGCGTCCGGGGAAGGAGCCGCGGGC
>JBHIWE010000132.1:0-12553 GCA_041987645.1 Acidovorax sp.
GTTTCCGCCAGTGAATATTCCGAAGGCTCGATCCGCGTGCTCAAGGGCCTGGAGCCCGTCAAGCAGCGCCCGGGCATGTACACCCGCACCGACAACCCCCTGCACATCATCCAGGAGGTGCTGGACAACGCCGCCGACGAGGCCCTGGCCGGCCACGGCAAGAAGATCAAGGTCACGCTGCATGCCGACGGCTCGGTCAGCGTGGAAGACGATGGCCGCGGCATTCCGTTCGGCCTGCATCCCGAAGAGCAGGCGCCGGTGATCGAGCTGGTGTTCACCCGCCTGCATGCGGGCGGCAAGTTCGACAAGGGCAAGGGCGGCGCCTACAGCTTCTCGGGCGGCCTGCACGGCGTGGGCGTGTCGGTGACCAACGCGCTGGCGCTCAGGTTGGAGGCCCACACCCACCGCGAAGGCCAGGTGGCCCGGCTCGTCTTCGAGGGCGGCGACGTGACCGAGCCCCTGGTGGCGCGTCCGCTCGCCGCCGGCGAACGCAAGCAGGGCACCACCGTGCGCGTGTGGCCCGATCCCAAGTACTTCGAAACCTCCGTGCTGCCGATGGGCGAGCTGACCCACCTGCTGCGCAGCAAGGCGGTGCTGATGCCCGGCGTCACGGTGACGCTGGTCAACGAGAAATCGAAGGACACCCAGACCTGGCAATACAAGGGCGGCCTGCGCGACTACCTGGCGCAAACCTTGTCGGCCGATCCGGTGATCCCGCTCTTCGAGGGCGAGGGCTTCGCCGACCGCCACAACGAGAGCTTCGCCGAAGGCGAGGGCGCCTCCTGGTGCGTGGGCTTCACCGACGAAGGCGCCCCGGTGCGCGAGAGCTACGTCAACCTGATCCCGACCAGCGCGGGCGGCACGCACGACGCGGGCCTGCGCGACGGCCTCTTCAACGCGGTCAAGAGCTTCATCGAGCTGCATTCGCTGCTGCCCAAGGGCGTCAAGCTGCTGCCCGAAGACGTGTTCGCCCGCGCCTCCTACGTGCTGTCGGCCAAGGTGCTGGACCCGCAGTTCCAGGGCCAGGTCAAGGAAAAGCTCAATTCGCGCGACGCCGTGCGGCTGGTCTCCAGCTTCGTCAGGCCGACGCTCGAGCTCTGGCTGAACCAGCACGTCGAATACGGCAAGAAGCTGGCCGAACTGGCCATCAAGGCCGCGCAGACGCGCCAGAAGGCCGGCCAGAAGGTCGAGAAGAAGAAGGGCTCCGGCGTGGCCGTGCTGCCCGGCAAGCTCACCGACTGCGAAAGCCGCGACCTCTCGCATAACGAAGTGTTCCTGGTCGAGGGCGACTCCGCCGGCGGCAGCGCCAAGATGGGCCGCGACAAGGAATGCCAGGCCGTGCTGCCGCTGCGCGGCAAGGTGCTCAACACCTGGGAGGTGGACCGCGACCGGCTCTTCGCCAACAACGAGATCCACGACATCTCCGTGGCGCTGGGCGTCGATCCGCACGGCCCCAACGACACGCCGGACCTCTCGGGCCTGCGCTACGGCAAGGTCTGCATCCTGTCGGATGCCGACGTGGATGGCTCGCACATCCAGGTGCTGCTGCTCACGCTCTTCTTTCGCCATTTCCCCAAGCTGATCGATGCCGGCCACATCTACGTGGCGCGGCCGCCGCTCTTCCGGGTGGACGTGCCCGCGCGCGGCAAGAAGCCGGCCTCCAAGGTCTATGCGCTGGATGCGGGCGAGCTCGAGTCCATCCTCGACAAATGCGCCAAGGACGGCGTGGCCCGCGAGAAGTGCCAGATCAGCCGCTTCAAGGGCCTGGGCGAGATGAACGCCGAGCAGCTCTGGGAAACCACCCTCAACCCCGACACGCGCCGCCTGCTGCCGGTGCAGCTGGGCGCCATGGGCTTCGCCGATACCGAGAGCCTGATCACCAAGCTGATGGGCAAGGGCGAGGCCGCCGCCCGCCGCGAGCTGATGGAGCTGCACGGCGATGCGGTGGAGGTGGATATCTAGCCGTACGCGCTGCGGCTTAGGGCGGATTCGGGCTGCAGCCCCCGTTCTGCGAGCGCATGCTGCTATTGATTTGGTAGTGGATGGGTGGAGCACGGCCCAGGGCCGCTCCGCTGCCTCCTTCGTTCTTTTCTTTTCCTTCGACGCATGAGCGACAACGACCAACCCACCCTCGATTTCACCCCGCCCGCGCCGGCTGACGACCAGCTTGCCCTGGCCGGCTACGCGCAGCGCGCCTATCTGGAATACGCGCTCTCCGTGGTCAAGGGCCGCGCGCTGCCCGACGTGTGCGACGGCCTCAAGCCCGTGCAGCGGCGCATCCTCTTCGCGATGGACCGCATGGGCTTGTCGTACAGCGGCCCTACCCGCAACGTGCCCGCCAAGCCGGTGAAGAGCGCCCGCGTGGTGGGCGACGTGCTGGGCCGCTTCCATCCGCACGGCGACCAGTCGGCCTACGACGCGCTGGTGCGTCTGGCGCAGGACTTCAGCCAGCGCTATCCGCTGATCGACGGCCAGGGCAACTTCGGCAGCCGCGACGGCGACGGTGCCGCCGCCATGCGCTACACCGAGGCGCGCCTGACGCGCATCTCCAGCCTGCTGCTCGACGAGATCGACCAGGGCACGGTGGACTTCGTTCCCAACTACGACGGCTCCACCGAGGAGCCGCGCCAGCTGCCCGCCCGCCTGCCGTTCGCGCTGCTCAACGGCGCCAGCGGCATCGCCGTGGGCCTGGCCACCGAGATCCCCAGCCACAACCTGCGCGAAGTGGCCGACGCCTGCGTGGCACTGGTCAAGAACGCCCATCTCTCCGAAGAGGAACTGTTCACGCTGATCCCCGGCCCGGACTACCCCGGCGGCGGCCAGATCATCAGCAGCGCGGCGGACATCCAGGATGCCTACCGCACCGGGCGCGGCAGCCTGAAGGTGCGCGCGCGCTGGAAGATCGAGGACCTGGCCCGCGGTCAGTGGCAGCTGGTGGTGACCGAGCTGCCGCCGGGCGTGTCGGCGCAGAAGGTGCTCGAAGAGATCGAGGAGCTGACCAATCCCAAGGTCAAGGCCGGCAAGAAGGCGCTCTCGCAGGAGCAGGTGCAGCTCAAGGCCACGGTACTGGGCGTGCTCGACGTGGTGCGCGACGAGTCCAGCAAGGACGCGCCCGTGCGCATCGTCTTCGAGCCCAAGACCGGCCGCGTGCCGCAGCAGGAACTCATCACTTGCCTGCTGGCCCACACCAGCCTGGAGACTTCGGCTCCCATCAACCTGACCATGGTGGGACTGGACGGCCGGCCCGTGCAGAAGTCGCTGCGCCGCATGCTGGAGGAGTGGGTCGCCTTCCGCCAGCAGACCATCACGCGGCGCAGCCAGCATCGCCTGGCCAAGGTGCTGGACCGCATCCACATTCTCGAAGGGCGGCAGACCGTGCTGCTCAACATCGACGAGGTGATCGCCATCATCCGCGCCAGCGACGAGCCCAAGGCCGCGCTGATGGCGCGCTTCAATCTGTCGGAGCGGCAGGCCGAGGACATCCTGGAAATCCGCCTGCGCCAGCTGGCGCGGCTCGAGGCCATCAAGATCGAGCAGGAGCTCGCCGAGCTGCGCGAAGAGCAGGGCAAACTCGAAGACATCCTGGGCAACCCGTCGTCGCTGCGCCGTCTCATGATCAAGGAGATCGAGGCCGACGCCAAGCAGTTCTCCGATGCCCGCCGCACCCTCATCCAGGCCGAGAAGAAGGCCGTGGCCGAAGTCAAGGTGGTCGATGAGCCGGTCACCGTGGTCGTCTCGCAAAAGGGCTGGGTGCGCGCGCGCCAGGGCCACGGCCACGACGCAGCCAGCTTCGCCTTCAAGGCGGGCGACGGGCTCTATTCCACCTTCGAGTGCCGCACGGTCGATACGCTCATCGTCTTTGGCAGCAACGGGCGCCTGTATTCGGTGGCGGTGTCGCAGCTGCCGGGCGCGCGCGGCGACGGCCAGCCCATCACTACGCTGATCGAGCTCGAAGCCGGCACGCAGCCGGTGCATTACTTCGCCGGCCCGGCCGCCGCCACGCTGCTGCTGGCCAGCTCGGGCGGCTACGGCTTCATCGCGGCGGTGGAGAACATGGTGGCGCGCAACCGGGGCGGCAAGGCCTTCGTCACGCTGGGCGAGGGCGAGCAGCTCTGCCGGCCTTCGCCAGCAGCGGGCTGCAGCGCGGGTGGCCAGCCGCTGGCGCCGGCCACGCACGTCTGCTGCGCGTCGGTGGGCGGGCGCATCCTGACCTTCGAGATCAGCGAACTCAAGACCATGGCCAACGGCGGCCGCGGCCTGATGCTGATCGACCTGGAAGACAAGGACCAGTTGGCAGGTGCGGCGGCCTACACACGCAGCGTGCGCATCGCGGGCGTGGGGCGCGGCGCCAAGGAGCGTGACGAGACGCTGGAGATCCGCAGCCTGAACAACGCGCGCTTCCCGCGCGGGCGCAAGGGCAAGGCGGCTGACCTCGGCTTCAAGCCGAACGCCGTACTGCGCGTCGAATAAACCCTCGTGAACACCCGTCCCCTGCCGCGGTCATCGCACGGGGCGGCCTTTTTGTTGCACCGCCGCATCGCGGTGGGAGCATGGTGTTAATGCGGAGTAGTGTTTCGGCTTGTATCAAGGCACTATCTGCCCGCACGGCCATTGCAGGCGACGCATGAAGAGGCCGTGAGTTGTCGAGATGCGCGCCAGGAGTACCCTATTGTGAAAGATCTGAAAATCGCCACCCGGCTCGCGCTGGGATTTGCGCTCATCCTGCTCGTCATGTTCGTCATGAACATACTGGGCCTAACGAACATGGGGGAGATGGTCCGTTCCGTGAAGGGCGTCGGATCGGAAGCTCTCCTGAAGGAGCGCCTGATCAGTGATTGGGCACGCAACATCCATACCAGCGTTCAGCGGACCAAGGCCGTGGTGCTGAGCGCCGACGCATCGCTCAGCGACCGGTTCGCGGAAGAGGCCGCCGCCTCGTCGCGCCAGTCGGGGGACATGCTCAAGCGCATTGATTCGCTGGCCGAGAGCGACCAGGAGAAGTCGCTGATGGCCGAAATTCAGAAAACGCGCACGGCCTATCTCGCGTCGCGCGACGCTCTGTACAAGGCCAAGCGCGAGGGCCGGCTGGACGAAGCTCAGCGGCTGTTCACGCAGGAGTTCCAGCCGCTCAACGTGCAGTACCTCAAGAACGTGCAGCAGCTCCTGGACCTGCAGCGTGCGAACATTGATGTGGCTCTCGGAAAGGTGGAATCCGGCTACGCGCAGACCCGTATCGCCATGGTGATCGCCAGCGTGCTGGTTTTGATCCTGGGCGCGGGCCTGGGCTGGTGGATCACGCGCGGCATCACGCGCCCACTCGGCCAGGCGGTGCGCGTCGCGCGTGCCGTGGCGGACAACGACCTCACGAGCACCATCGCCCCCGGCGGGCGCGACGAGACCGGGCAGATGCTGAATGCCCTGCGCGAGATGAACGACAACCTCGCCCAGGTCACGGGCCGCGTGCGCCAGGGGGCCGACAGCATTGCCGTCGCGGCGCGGGAAATCGATGCAGGCAACCAGGACCTTTCCGCGCGGACCGAACGGCAGGCGAGTGCGCTGCAGGAAACAGCGGCCTCGCTCGAACAGCTCACCAGCGCCGTGAGCCAGAACGCCGACAGCGCGCGTCAGGCCACGCAGCTGGCCGCGCAGGCATCGCAGGTGGCGGGCGAAGGAGGCAAGGCCGTGGCGGACGTGGTGCAGACCATGGGCGCCATCGATGCGTCCTCGCGCAAGATCGCCGACATCATCGGCGTGATCGACGGCATCGCCTTTCAGACCAACATCCTGGCGCTGAACGCGGCCGTGGAAGCGGCCCGTGCCGGCGAGCAGGGCCGGGGCTTCGCTGTGGTGGCCGGTGAGGTGCGCAGCCTGGCGCAGCGCAGCGCCGAGGCCGCCAAGGACATCAAGACCCTGATCGGCGACTCGGTGGCCAAGGTGGACCAGGGTTCTCAGCAAGTGGCCCAGGCCGGCCGCACCATGGAGACAGTGGTGGACAGCATCCGCCGCGTGGCTGACATCATGGGCGAGATCAGCGCGGCGACCGTCGAGCAGAGCTCCGGCATCGGGCAGGTGAGCCAGGCCGTCGGCCAGATGGACCAGATGACGCAGCAGAACGCGGCGCTGGTCGAAGAAGCTGCGGCTGCAGCCAGTTCGCTCAAGTCCCAGGCGGCCATGCTGTCCGAACTGATGGCGATCTTCAAGCTGCGAGATGGCGGCCCCGCTGCGGAGTACCGGCCCCAGGCCGTGCCCATGGTCGCACCGGCTCCCGCCCGGGGGGCCGCTGCGGCGCCAGCGAAGGCCCGTGCCCAGGCGCCGGCCGTCCCGGCCAAGCCCGCTGCGCGTCCGGCGGCCACGCCGGCACTGCCGGGCCGCGCAGCGGCACCGGCAACCGCACAGCCACCAGCACCAGCACCAGCACCCAGCGCACGCAAGGCGACTGGCGGCGACGACGACTGGGAAACGTTCTGAACTTGTGAGCGGCGGCTGCCGACCCTTGCGGGCTTCGGGAGTCTCGGATGCTGTTGCTGGCCGGGATCGCCGCAGGCGGCATGGCGTTGATCCGCGGAAGCCAGAAGGCGCTGGTCGAAGCCAATGCATGGCTGCCGCATTGCCGGCGCCGACGGGGCCTCGCCGAGGCCCTAACGGGAGCGCGACGAGTTCGGCGAACTGCTGCGCCCGCTCGGCCGGATCGGAGATCGTCCGCTCGGTGCAGCACGTCAACGACATGATGGGCGAGATCTCTGCGGCCACCTCCGAGCAGAGCGCTGGTATCGGCCCGGCGAACGAATCTGCGGCCCAGCGGGATCAGATGACGCACCCGAACGCCGCACGGGTGGAGGAAAGTGCCGCCGCAGCCCAGAGCCTGCGCGGGCAGGCAGAGCAGCTGGCGCGAACGGTGCCGGTCTTCACGCTGCGCTCCATGCCCGGCAAGGCCGGGGCGGCGTTGCCACCGCCGTCTTCCCGGGATGCGTGTCGCCGGCTGACGGGCTGATCAGGCTCTTGCAGCCACGGCTTCGGCGGCGAAGCGCTGCGATGGCTGCGCAATCTGGTCGCGGCACGCCACGAGCGGCAGATCGCGCTGGCCGGGCACGGTGCGGGCCACCAGCGCGTAGAGGCTGCTCACGGCGCCGGAGACCGCATCGGGCGTGGCTGCGCCGCGCAGCAGATGGCCCAGCAGCACAGCGGAGAAAACATCGCCCATGCCGTTGGGCAGGGGCTGCAGGTCGATGAACGGGGTCTGAACCAGCCAGGCGGCATCTGCCGTCACGGCCAGGGTGCCGAGCCGGTCGTCGGGCAGATCGGGCGTGCGCAGGCTGGTCACCACGACCAGCGCCGGCCCGGTGCCGGGCGTGGGGCCCAGCAGGGTCCTCGCTGCAGCGATGGCCTCATCGACCGATGCGAGCGGCTTACCGCCGTGCAGCAGCTCGAATTCGTATTGGTTGGGCGTGATGATGCTGGCTTGCGCCAGCGCGCGGCGGCGCAGGAATTCGGGGATGTCGGGCCGCACGAAGACGCCCCGGCCCACGTCGCCCATCACCGGATCGCACAGGTAGTGCAGGCCGGGGCGGGCGGCGCGGATCTCCTGCACGGCCGCGAGGATGGCTTCGCCCACGCCGGCATCGCCCAGGTAGCCCGAGAGCACGGCCTGGCAGCGCGCCAGCACGCCGCGCGCACGCAGTCCGTCCAACACGTCGCCGATGTGCGCGGGGGTGAACACCTGGCCCTTGAACTCACCGTAGCCCGTGTGATTGGAGAACTGCACCGTGTGCACCGCCACCGGCTGCAGACCCAGCAGCTGCAGCGGCAGCACCGCCGCGTCGTTGCCCACGTGCCCGTAGGCGACGTGCGACTGGATGGACAGCACCAGGGGCGGCTCGGCAGCGTGCAGGGTCATGGCGGAGGCGATGGACTCGGTCGGTTATCAGGTGGTCAGGAGAGTTCGGCGATCAGCTCGATCTCGACGCAGGCACCCATGGGGATCTGCGCTACGCCGAAGGCGCTGCGGGCATGCACGCCCTTGTCGCCGAACACCTGGCCGAACAATTCGCTGGCGCCGTTGGTGACCAGATGCTGCTCGGTGAAGTCGCCGGTCGAGTTGACCAGGCTCATCACCTTGACGATGCGGGCGATGCGGTTGAGGTCGCCGCCGGTGGCCGCGTGCAGCGTGCCCAGCAAGTCGATGGCGACGGCGCGGGCGGCGGCCTTGCCTTCTTCGGTGCTGATGTCGCGGCCGAACTGCGCGGCCCAGGGCTTGCCGTCCTTGCGGGCGATGTGGCCGCTCAGGAACACCAGGTTGCCGGTCTGCACATAGGGCACGTAGGCCGCGGCGGGCACGGACACCGGGGGCAGTTCGATCTGCAGTTCCTTGAGCTTTTCATAGATGTTCATGGCGATCCTTGCAATAGGTGGGTGGGTACGAAAAAAAAAACGACGGCACGCAGCGCGTACAGAGTGCGTACGCTGCAGGCAGAAACCGAAGTGTTACACAGGCTGAGCCATGGTCCGCAGCCGCTAGGATGCTCGCATGCGGCCTCCCATGCTCTCTCTGTCTGCCCGCGCAGCACCGCTCCAGCAGCAGCGGCAGGGGTGGCGATTGCCGGCCGTCCTGTGCGGCGGCGTGGCCGGCACGGCGGCACAGCTGCAGCAGCCTGCGCTGTGGCCGGGCTGGGCTTATGGTGCCTTGATCGCGCTGGTTGCAGTGATGCTGGGCTGCGCTGCGGCCGGCCAGGCGATGCGGGGTCGCCAGGTCGGCTGCTCTACCCTGCGGGATCTGCCTGGGCTCCTGGGCTGGTTGATCGGATTTTGCGTGGGTGCGGCCTTGCTCTTTGGTCTCTGCGGCCTGCGCGCCACGGCTTTTATGGCGCAGGCCCTGGACCCCGCTCTGGAAGGGCGCGATCTGCGTGTGGTCGCGATGGTCGGGGCCATGCCGCAGCTGCGTGACAACGCAGTGCGCATGCGGCTGGAGGTCGAATCGGCGCAGCTGGAAGGCCAGCCCGTACGCCTGCCGCCGCTGATCGAGGTGTCGTGGTATTCGGGGGCCTTCTTCCTGCGCGACGGCGGCCCTGAGCCGGGCGCGGCGGCCATTGCCGAGCTGCAAAAGCCCCCGCCCGAGGTGCACCCTGGAGAGCGCTGGGAGCTGACTCTGCGGCTGAAGGCGCCGCACGGCGGACGCAATCCACACGGCTTCGACTATGAGCTCTACCTATGGGAGCAGGGCGTGCAGGCCACGGGCTACGTGCGTGCCAGCCCGCGCGATGCGCCGCCGCGCCTGCTGGCCGCGACCTGGGCCCACCCGATCGAACGGGCCCGCCAGCACGTGCGCGACGCCATCCTGGAGCGGCTGGGCGGGCGCAGCGGTGCACCGGGCGATGGGGTCACCGCTGCCGCCGACATCGCCCGCCAGCGCGCTGCCGGCGTGGTGGCCGCGCTGGTGACAGGGGACCAGCGCGCCATCGACCGTGCCGACTGGGACGTGTTTCGCGCCACCGGCGTGGCGCACCTGATGAGCATCTCGGGGCTCCACATCACCTTGTTCGCGTGGCTGGCCGCGCATGCGGTGGGCGCGGCCTGGCGCCGGTCGCGGCGGCTCTGCCTTGCCTTGCCCGCTCCACGGGCGGCATTGGTCTGCGGCGTGTGGCTGGCGGCGGGCTATGCACTCTTCAGCGGCTGGGGTGTGCCGGCGCAGCGCACCATCTGCATGCTGGCTGTGGTGGCGCTGCTGCAGCTTTCGGGCCGGCGCTGGCCATGGCCGCAGGTGTGGCTGCTGGCCTGCGCGGCGGTGCTGCTGGCCGACCCCTGGGCGCTGCTGCAGGCGGGCTTCTGGCTGAGCTTCATCGCGGTCGCCGTGCTCTTTGCTAGCAATCCGATAGCGCAAGGCGCGGGTGGAAAGGGCGCTGCAGGGCGGTTTTGCTCGATGCTGCGGGAGCAATGGGTGGTCACGCTCGCCCTCACGCCGCTCAGTCTGCTGCTGTTCGGACAGGTGTCGCTGGTCGGGCTGCTGGCCAATCTGGTGGCCATTCCGTGGACTACGCTGGTCGTCACGCCGTTGGCCCTGGGCGGCGTGCTGTGGCCGCCGCTCTGGGATGCCGCGGCGTGGAGCGTGCAGCCCCTGTCGGCTGCGCTGCAGTGGCTGGCGGGCTGGCCCTGGGCCCAGCTGTCGCTGGCGGTGGCTCCGCTCTGGGCGGGCATTGCGGCTGTGGCCGGGGGCACGCTGCTGGCCCTGCGCCTGCCCGTGCCGGCGCGCCTCTTGGGCCTGCCGCTTTTGCTGCCAGCGCTCTGGTGGCATCCGCCGCGCCCGGCGCCAGGCCAGTTCGAGCTGCTGGCCGCCGACGTGGGCCAGGGCCAGGCGGTGGTGGTGCGCACCGCGCGCCATGCGCTGCTCTACGACGCCGGTCCGCGCTACCATCAGGACAGCGATGCCGGCGACCGCGTGCTGGTGCCCTTGCTGCGTGCCACCGGCGAGCGGCTGGACCGCGTGGTGCTGAGCCACCGCGATGTGGATCACACGGGCGGCGCGGCGGCCGTGCTGGCCCAGCAGCCCGCAGCGGACGTGCTCGGCTCCATCGAGCCGGGCCATCCGCTGCAGCAGCTGCGGCCCGTCGCGCCCTGCCGGGCGGGCGATGGATGGGAATGGGATGGCGTGCGTTTTTCCGTGCTGCATCCTCCCCCCGGCGCCGACCTGGCTGCGGGCAAGCCCAATAGCCACAGCTGCGCCTTGCGCATCGAGGCCACGGCGGGCACTGCGGCCTTGTTGGTGGGCGACATCGAACGCGCGCAGGAAACCGCACTCATCGCGCGCGGCGCGCCGCTGCATGCCGACCTGCTGCTGGTGCCGCATCACGGCAGCCGCACGTCGTCCAGCACGGCCTTTCTGGAGGCCGTGGCGCCCCGCACTGCGCTGGTGCAGGCCGGTTACCGCAATCGATTCGGCCACCCTGCGCCCGACGTGGCACGGCGCTACCTCGAGCGTGGCATCGACTTCGTGCGATCAGACCGCTGCGGGGCCATCGGCTGGACGTCCGAAGCACCGGAGCGCGTGCGCTGCGAGCGCGCAGCGCAGCGGCGCTATTGGCAGCATGCGGCGATCGCGGCCGACGAGGTCCCCTGACTCACCAGCGATCTCGAAGCGTGCGTTGATCGCGCGGCCGTCGGTCGGCCTGCTCTCCTACAGCGTGCTGTATCAAATCTGGCGCCGATGTTCCCAAGTGTCGGCCCGCAACTTGCTATGCTGAGTCCAGGAGGCACCGCTTTTATGCAGAAGTTCGACGAGATGTATGCGTCGCTGCCGTTTCAGGGCAGCGACGTTCGAGACCATTACAAGCGCTACGGGCAGTGGTTGGGTAAGCAGTCAGAAGAAGCGATGCAAGCGCGCCGCGCGGAGGCGGAGATGATCTTCCGCCGTGTCGGCATCACTTTCGCGGTGTATGGCGCCAAGGACGAGGACGGCGCGGGTACCGAGCGGTTGATCCCGTTCGATCTGATCCCGCGCATCATCCCCTCGCACGAGTGGTCCCGCATGCAGCAGGGCCTGGTGCAGCGCGTGACCGCACTCAACCGTTTCATCCACGACGTCTATCACGGCCAGGACATCATCCGCGCCGGCATCGTGCCCTCCGACCTGATCCTGCGCAACGCACAGTTCCGGCCCGAGATGGTGGACGTCGATGTACCTCGCGATCTCTACGCACACATCGCCGGCATTGACATCGTGCGGGCGCCCGACGCCAGCGGCGAGGGCGTGTATTACGTGCTCGAAGACAACCTGCGGGTGCCCTCGGGCGTGTCGTACATGCTCGAGAACCGCAAGATGATGATGCGGCTCTTCCCCGAGCTCTTTTCGCTGCACAAGGTCGCCCCCGTCGCGCATTACCCCGACCTGCTGCTCGACACGCTGCGCGCCAGCGCCCCGGCCGGCGCCGCCAACCCGACGGTGGCGGTGCTCACGCCCGGCATGTACAACAGCGCCTACTTCGAGCACGCCTTCCTGGCCCAGCAGATGGGCGTGGAACTGGTCGAAGGCCAGGACCTGGTGGTCAAGGACAACTTCGTCTACATGCGCACCACGCGCGGCCTGCAGCGGGTGGACGTGATCTACCGCCGCGTGGACGACGACTTCCTCGACCCGCAAGTGTTCCGCCCTACCTCCACGCTGGGCTGTGCGGGCCTGATGAGCGCCTACCGCGCGGGCAACGTCGCCATCTGCAACGCGGTGGGTACGGGCATCGCCGACGACAAGTCGGTCTATCCGTATGTGCCCGAGATGATCCGCTTCTACCTGGGCGAAGAACCCATCCTGGCCAACGTGCCCACCTGGATGTGCCGCAAGGCCGACGACCTGAAATACGTGCTGGATCACTTGCACGAACTGGTGGTGAAGGAAGTCCACGGCGCAGGCGGCTACGGCATGTTGATCGGCCCGGCCGCCACCAAGGCCGAAATCGAGGAGTTCCGCGCCGCGCTGCTCGCCAATCCGTCGGGCTACATCGCGCAGCCCACGCTGTCGCTCTCCAGCTGTCCCACCTACGTCGAATCCGGCATCGCACCGCGCCACATC
>JBHIWE010000133.1:0-12547 GCA_041987645.1 Acidovorax sp.
CATGGCCGAAGGCAAGGGCACGGGCATCGAGCTGGACAACGGCCGCGTGCGTGTGAACCAGGTCCGATTCCCCGTGGACCTGGGCGACACGATGACCGACATGAATTCCCCCGTGGAATTCCGTCGCATCGGCCGGCCCATTGCGCTGTCGCTGATGAACGGCTACCAGGACCAGCTGATGCTGACCCACCTGGCAGGCGCGCGCGGCTTCCACGACAACATCGAATGGCGCCTGCCTACCGAGGCACATCCGCAGTTCGCGGAATTCGCCATCAATGAAGTGAAGGCGCCCACACGCAATCGCCACTTCGTCGCGGACGGCGACGCGATCAAGACCGTGGCCGCCAACGCGGGTGAGCTGGACATTGCATCCACTGACGTACTCGGCATGGATGTGGTGGACAGCATTCGCACGACGATGGAATCGATCCCTCTGCCGCCGCCCGCCATCAAGATCCCCGAGGACAAGGTGGCCGAGGATTCGCCGCTGCGTGTTCTGCTGGTTTCCCCCGCGCAATACCACGCATTCGCCCAGGACCCCGGCTTCCGCCAGTTCCAGGCGAACGCCCTGGCGCGCGCGTCCAAGGCCAACAACCACCCCCTGTTCCTGGGTGAAGTGGGCCTGTGGAACGGCATCTTGATCTGCAAGATGCCCAAGCCCATCCGCTTCTATGCTGGCGACACTGTTCGCTACTGCGCCTCCTACGAGACCGAGACGGAAAGCACCTGCGTCGTGCCGGCCTCGTTCGGCACCACCCATGCGGTGGACCGCGCGATCCTGCTGGGCGGCCAGTCGCTGGCCCAGGCCTTCGGCAAGTCCAAGCACGGCGGCATGCCGTTCTTCTGGTCTGAGAAGGACTTCGACCACGGCGACAAGCTGGAACTGCTGATCGGCGCCATCATGGGCGTGTTCAAGATCCGCTGGCTGGTGTCGCAGGGCAACGGCAAGAAGCACTTCACCGACCACGGCGCGACGGCCATCGACACTGCTGTGCGCATCATCGGCGAGCGCAACTGACGCGCCCCAGGGCGGGCGGTCAGCTGATCGCCTGTCCTCCGCTGAGTTCTTCACCATTTCATCGGAGGCCAACATGGCAACCATCACCAAAGTGCAGTCCGCCAGCAATCGCCTGGGCGCGACGCCGTGGGGCAACCTGAGCGCCCTGCATTACACCCTGGCCACCAACGCTGCCGGCGCGGCCCTGGGCGGCGACATCCTGACGCCCGCCATCCAGGGCACAAAGATCCGCCTGGGCCTGCTGCCCACTGGCTTCAAGCTGATCGACAGCCTTGTCGTCGTTGCCGTAGGCATGACGGCATCCGTCACCGCCAAGATCGGCTTCGAGTATGCCGACGGCGTGGATGTGCCGGCCGTGCCCCAGGACGACGACTACTTCGGCGCAGCTGTGAACCTGGCCACCACGGCGCGCCTGCGCAACGCCACTGCCAACCCGGTCATCACGCTGCCCAAGGACGCCTACCTGATCCTCACCGTTGGCGGCGCAGACAACGCCAAGGCCAGCGCGCTGGACGTGGTGGTGCTGGGCGTCCCCGAAGGCGTGGCCTGATCGAAGCCGCGCTCGCGGCGATGAACCATGCAGCAAGCCGGCCTGTCCGGCTTGTTTCACATGAACGGAGCGAATCATGAAATTCGACAAGCTGGAATACACGGGCAAGAAGCCCTATCACGACCGTCTGGCAGCCACCCATTGGCAGCTTGGCGACACCAAGCTGGTGCCCGAGGCCGTCGCGCGCAAGCTGCTGCGCTTCGTGGAATTCCGCCGCGCGCCGGCAGCCCAGCAGCAGGCAGATCAGCTGCAGCCTGCCGACCTGCAGGACCAGCAACCGCAACAGCCTGACACCACGCAGACGCAGGACGATGCTGCGCTCCAGCAGGCACAGGTGGCCCAGCAGCAGGCAGATCGGCTGCAGCAGCAAGAACGCTCGGCCACCGAGGCCATGCTGCTGACCATCGAGGGCATGGACAAGGGCGCCCTGGTCGAGTACGCGGCGAAGTACGAGGTCAAGCTCGACGCGCGCAAGGGCGAGGTCAAGATGCGCGCCGAGGTGGCCAACCTGATCGAGCAGTTCGGAGCACGCTGATATGACGCTCCAGGAACTGATCGAGCGCTTCCGCGACGATGCCAAGGACACCCAGACGCCACACCTGTGGCGCGATGAGTTGGTGACTGCTTGGTTGAACGAGGCGGTGGCTGAGGCCGCAGTGCGCGGCCGGCTGCTACTGGAAGTAGAACGGCCCCAGGTCTGCCAGATCCCAGTAAAGGAGGGGCAGGCCTCCTATCCTCTCCACCCAGCCCTGTATGAGATCACCTATCTGGCCTTCGAGGTCGACGGCGTGCGGGCACCACAGGCGCTGACGCTGGTTTCCACAGAATGGCTGGACCGCCATCAGCCCGGGTGGCGTCACAAGCGTCTTGACCGCATGTGCTGGGCTGTGCAGGGGGAGCGATCCATCCGACTCGTGCCGGCGCCAACGCGCGACGGGCGTCTGGTGCTAGAGGGCTACCGGCTTCCGCTGCGGCCCATGTGCAATCCTGGCGAGTCGCCCGAGATACATGCCTTCAGCCATGAAAAGCTGGTGCTCTGGGCGTTGCACCGCGCTTTCTCTCAGACCGACGCGGACGGGTTCGACCCGCAGCGTGCAGCCTTGGCTGAAGCGGAGTTCACACGCTATTTCGGGCGCCGGCCGGATTCTGACCTGCGGCGCCAGACCCGTGAGGATCAACCTCACGTCACCGAATCCATCATTCTTTGAGGAGAGCCATCATGTTCGGCTTTCAACCAGGTCGGCGAGAAGCACAGGCGGCAGAGCAGCCGCGGCTGGGTTTCCGCCCGCGCAGCAAGGCCGCGGCTGTGGCCCAGGCCCAGAACCAGGCGCCCGACTCCATCCCCGCCATGGTGAAACCGGGCGAGTTCGTTTTGCCACCCGATACCGTGCACGCCATGGGCGGGCCCGGCGCGTTGCAGGCCGCCGTCGACGCCACCCACACACCAGCACCCGAACAGGCATTCGTGCCCCGCGGCTTCAAGCCCAAGGTGTTCTTCGCCAATGGCGGCCGGCCAGAGGACCAGATCCCCCTGGGCGGCCAACGCGCGGCGCCTGCCGCCGACGGCTCTCAGGACAACCCGATGAATTCGGCGCTGGGCCGGAACGTGACCAACACCCTGGGCGCATTGCCCGGTGCTGTTGGATTGCCTGGCGCTGTTTCGCGCATGGCCGGGGCTGGCGCAAATGCGCTGTCGGGTGCCGGCCAAGCAGCAGGGCTTGCAGGGCGCGCGGCAACCGCCGCAGCTCCGTTGGGCGTGCCCGCCGCCGGCGCCGTGAGCCTGGGCGCGGCCTACGAGGCCGACCGGCCCGTGGGCGGACTGGCTTCCTATCGTGCCAACAACTCACCAACCCCTGCTGCAGCTCCCGCAGCCAGCGGCGCGACTGGCACAGGTTTGGCCGGCTCCGGTGCGCCAGGGTCAGCCATGGGCCCGCCCAGCTCGGCCGCGCCGCAGGAAATCCAGCCCGGGATCTTCCGTCAGGGCAACAGCTTCGGCGACAGCGCACAGAGCGCGGCGCTCGGCGCCCAGCCGCGCGGCTTGCCCTCCCGGCAAAACGACCTGGCAGCCCAGAACCTGGCCGACCAATCGACAGCCCGCGGCTTCACGCCAGGCCAGCGCACCGAAGCAGAACAGCCTCGCCTGGGCTTCCCCGGCTACCGTGCCCCGACCATTGCGCACTCTGGCAACGACTGGCAGGCCCGCAACGACCTGCGCAATGCTGCCGTCTCTGCCAGTTCCATCCAGAACACGCTGCAATGGGGTGGCCCTGGCGCCGAGAACAGCCCTGCCATGCAGGAGTACCGCGCCAGGTTGGGCACCGACCAGGCGCTGCGCCAAGCTCAACCCGGACTCGAGGCCGAAGCCATGCGCCAGAACGGCAACCTGGCGCGCGAGGGCATCCAGCAGGCCGGCGGGCTCCAGCGAGAAGCCATGCAACAGGCTGGAGAAACCGGGCGCACCGGCATGCGTGTCGGCGTCGAGCAGCAGCGCCTGCAGGGCGAGTCCGAAGCGCGCGGCTTCAAGACCCGGGCCCAGCGCCAGGAAGAGATGCTGCGCAATACGCTCCTCGATCCCAACGCCACCCCTCAGCAGAAGCAGCAGGCTCAGCAGGCCATGCGCGCGATCCGGGGTGATGCCGACCCATCGCCCTGGGCACTGCAGGTCACGCCGGCAACGAAAAATGCCGATGGTTCAACCACCGAAGGCAGCGTGATGCGCTACAACAAGTCCACGGGGGAGGTGCAGAGGGTGGATGCTGCGCAGAGCGCGCAAATGAAAGCTCCTGCCGTAGGATCGGTCGAGGGAGGCTATCGGTTCAAGGGAGGTGACCCTGCCAACCAAGCAAACTGGACAAAGGTTTGATTCAACGGGCCTGGTACTTGCGCCAAGGCCCATCTTCCGTCGTTTGATCGACGCGGCGGGCGGTTGATGGATCGAATTGAAAATCCGAAGGTGGTGCAAGCTCGCCCCCGAATCTGTCTCGGTTCGGCACTTGCGCTTTGAACTCGTTGATCACTCGGATCACCGTCTCGGTCGATCCCTTGATCAGCGAGTCCTCGCGGGCCTTGCTCTGGGTGATCCAGGCCCAGAAGTCTTTTCTCTGGTACAGGGCGTCGGCATCAGGGTGCGCCGTGTAGATCCGCCTGTAGTGGGTCTCCAGCTTCAAGAGGTCGGCATCGGTCTTCACCAGCGGGTGCTGCGCTCGGATCTCCGCAGACAGCGGATACCGCTCGCACATGTCCGTCGGGCCAGCGCTCTGCCCGTACAGGCAGCCGCACGCGCGCATGATCATCCCCGCTGCCGGCTGCCAGGACGTGTCGCGCGCCTTGTCCAGAGTGCACTGCTCTGGTGACTTCGGGCCCAGCAGCCCACGGCCGGAGCCGCGGCGGACCTCGAAGAACTTGTCCGGGTGCTGCTGGGCGCACAGGTTCAGCGCGGCAGCGTGGGCCGGGGCGTTCTTCACCCCAGGGAGCTTGTCCAGGAGGCAGGTGGCGTAGTCGGCAGCAAAGACTGGGGAAACGAACGCAAGCAAGGCCGCCTGGTGTAGAAGTTTGCGCATGAATGCATTCGCCCTTATGCCGTATGCCGAGCAGAGGTCCGTAGCAGCACCCGCTCATGGTGCGCTCTCCAGCGCGCTTGTTTGCGCGCGATGCGTGCAGCGATATAGGGCCACTCGATGTCCTTGAACCCATCCCCAGCGTAGGCGATGGCCTCGTCCGGGATAGCTTCCAACGCGTTCAGATGGAAGTGCAGGAGGCAGTACTTCCCGAGTTTGTACTGGGCAAGCTCCGCGACCCTGCGGATCGCTTTGGCCACCTGCTCACGATCCATTCCATCACGAACCTGGGCGAGGAGGAACGCGCGCGTGATGTTGATCATCCACGTCGCTTGTAGGGGACCGTTGCCCCCTCGTTTGGCGGGGATTTCCTTGAGGTTGGCGAACCGACTTTCGAGGCATAGCAGAGGGTGCATGACGAGGAAACTTGCCTCGTGGAGCTGAACTTCGACCGCAAGTTTCTGGATTTCTTTTGTGTCTGGCCCAACAATGGCCCTGAGGAAATCCATCATCAGCACGCGCTTCCCTCGTCTCAGGAAGGCGAGGGCCGAGCTAGGGGTCGAGTCCGAATCTCCAGCGAACTGAAGGTCAACATCCGCAGGTGCGCCAAGACGGTCGCAGAGCCATTTCGCGTCAAGCTTGGTACCAAGCCAGTCAGCATCAGCTGTGAGGGTCTGATGCTCCCCCAGAGGAGATGGGACGTCAAACAAGATGCCCCAGACAGCGATTGCCTGACCACCAACCAAGATGAGGCGCCCAGGGTCAGCTGAAATTTTGGAGGTTACGAACTTGAAATCGTCAGCCGTAAAGCTGGAAATGCCCTGCAGGCCGACGAGGTCTCGAAGCCGCACGCCCTAACTAAGGCTTACAGTTGTGGCCAGCTGAGCACGCGCGCACTGACGCCCATCGGCATGAAGCTTGCAGCCTCACGAGCGTCAACATCCGCGCACCTGCTCTGCGCAGAAGCAGATGCCTGCCGAGCGACGCGCTTGACCGCACCCAGCGCATAGTGACCTGAGGCATGGCTGATGCTACGAGGACGGGCGATGCGGGAGATGTGAAGTTTGCTCATGGCAGTGCTGCTGGGAGGGGGGACGTTGCAGGGGGCGACTTTTTGCTCTCGTGAGAACGTTTTTCGACCTGTCAATTGCTCAAATAATATCAACCAGACTCGTTGCCCGCAATAGCGTGGCTAATAACCTTGTTATTGCTGAAGAGTGAATGTGTAGGCAATAAGGGACAGTGCTGTAGGGATATACAGTGTGTTTATGACCTTGCGGCAGACGACTTTCGTAGGTCGAGACCTGTCAGGGCCGACCTTCGGCGCAGGAACGCCAGCAGCCCGACGCGCTCTGATCGCTCTGTATCTGCCCCCGGCTAGGGTTCGACCCCGCTCCCCTGCTCCGGGAGAGTGGGGGGATGGCAAACGACAACGACGCACCTTGGAAGAAGTACGACTCGGCCCCTGACGCATCCGGCGGTGCGGGGCCGTGGAGTCGATATGAACCAGATCCTGCTGCAACCCCACCGGGACGCTCTGTCACCGATTACGCCCGGGACGCAGCCGCCTGGGCGGTCAAGGGCGCAATCGCGGTGCCCGAAGCAGCTGTCGGCTTGGCCGACATCGTCACCGGCGGGCGCGCTGGCAAATTCCTCGAGAACGAAGGTGGGACCGTAGGCCTGCGGCCCAAGGCCGCGCGCGAGGTCGTGAACGACTGGCACTCCGACGCCACCAAGGAAGCCCAGCGCAAGTTCCAGGAGGCTGAAGGCCTGGGCGGCAAGTTCAAGGCCGCCATCGAGAATCCATCCAACATCGTCGGCGCCGTGGTGGAGTCTCTGCCGGCCATGGGCGCGGGTGGCGTGGTGGCGCGAGGGCTTGGCGCGGCAACGCGGCTGGGCCAGGCCGGCGCCAAGGGCGCGGCGGCGGCCGGTGCGTTGGGTGAGGGCATCGTGGGCGCGGGCTCTGCGGCCGAGCAGATCCGCCAGGAAACCGATGATGGACTGCTGACGCCTGGCCAGGCCGCGGCGGCGGCAGCCACGGGCGTGGCCACGGCGGGCTTCGGGTATGCGGGAGGGCGCGTGGCGCAGCGCCTGGGCATCGGGGATGCCGAGACCATGCTGGCCCAGGGCAACAAGGGCATTGCCAAGCAGTTCGCCGACGACGCGGCCACGGCCGCCAGCAATCCGCTGCTGCAGCAACGCGCGGTCAAGAGCATTCCGCGCCAGGTGATTGAAGGGGCCATCTCCGAAGGTTTCCTCGAGGAGTTGCCCCAGTCGGTTGCTGAGCAGATTTTCCAGAACCTGGCCTTGGGCAAGAACTGGTCTCAGGACGTGGACACGGCCGTGGTGCTGGGCACGCTGTCGGGCGCAGCCATGGGCGGCGGCGCGGCCGGGTATCGGGCGGTGCGGGAGCCACGGGCTGGCGCGGCAGCTGCTGGGCAGCCGGCAGATGCCCCTGGCGCGGATGCCATGCCATCTGCAGAGGCCCCGGGTCCTGCTGCTGGGCCCGCTGCAGAGATGGCACCAGGCGCTGAGCCAGCACCAGCGGCTGCCGAAGCCGCGCCGAATCCGGGTCTGGAGGCCGTGCGCCGCGAGTTCGAAGCGCGCATGTCGCAGCTGCAGCAGGAAGAGGGCGGCGAGCCGAGTGTGCCCCAGTCTGCGCCGCCTGACGGCGCGGCCGCCCTGGCCCAGCAGCGCGCGGTGGAACAGGCGCGGCGGGACGCGGAGGCCGCCGCCAATCGCGCGGTCGAATCGCCTGACGACGAGATCCTGCAATCCACTGGCGCAGCGCCTGTGCCTCTTTCGCGCGCCATGGGCCTGGACCCTGCAGCCGGCTCGCTTTCTGCCGCAGCTGCCCTGGCTGTGGATTCCGGCGCGGCAGCCCAGACTCAGCAGGCCACAGCCCTGGCACAGGCCGCGCAGCAGGCGGAGAGGGTGTCAGCCAAAAAAGCCGACGCCACCACCACCGAGCCTGCCGTGCCCGGCGTGGATGCAGACACGGGCGAACTCACCACCGAGGCGCGCGCCGCCCAGGTGCAGGAGCGCCTTGCCTATCTGGCCCAGCAGGGCCGTGCACACGGCTGGAGCAAGGAGGCAGTGGCGGAGCGCAATGCGCTGCGCAACGAGCTTGCCCGGCTGCAGCCGTCTTCTGTTTCCGCAACCACTTCAGGAGTTTCTGATGGCACACAAGCCGATCAAGCCCAGCCGCCGCGCGCGCAATCTTCGCCGCCTGCAGGAACGAAGGGAGCGCCGGCTGCTGGTGCTCCAGCTGCGCAAGGGCTGAACGATGGCGCCCCCACGACTTCGAACGCTGGAGCGCAAGCAGCAGCAGCGCCAGGCCCGCAAGCTGCGCCGCAAGCTGAAACTCGCGCCCAGCGCGCCGCCCGCATCGACGCTGCCGGCGCGGCCTGGACGCGCATGCCTTCTGCCGAGCGCGCGGCCCTGGCCCAGCGAATCGAGGGTCTGAAGCCCGTCATTCGCAAGATGCTGCCAGGGGCGACCTGGGAGCGCCTGAATGTGGACCTCAAAGGCAAGATCGCGGCCGCCATCGGCCCGCAGGGAGAAACGAATGCTTCAACCGCACCTGATGTACGGGTGGCAAATGAACGCGCGCCAGGCCCTGCGGCTGCTGCGCCGGCTGCGAGCGCTGAGCCGGCAGGACGCCCGACAGATCCGCAGCCTGCTGGGGCGCGAGGGGGGCGTGCCGGTGAGCCTGCTGCCAGCGTGCAACCTGCTGTACCTGGCCGAGGTGGCGCCAGCGAACAGGCTTCCCCTGTAGCACCCACGGTGGGCGAGCAGCAGGCCCAGGCCATCGCCCGCGAGGGCAACGAAGGCCGGCGCGCGCAGATGCTGGCGGCCAGCGAGCGCTGG
This sequence comes from Acidovorax sp., assembly GCA_041987645.1. GTDB lineage: Bacteria > Pseudomonadota > Gammaproteobacteria > Burkholderiales > Burkholderiaceae_C > Paracidovorax. Next base: position 8,996 of record JBHIWE010000133.1, read on the forward strand.
ACCAGCATGCCGGCGGCCGAGCGCCAGGCCGTGGCCAAGGCCGCGAAGGGTCTGAATGCCCCGGCCCGGGCGGGCGCCCACACGCGGGCATGGGCCGACCTGGCGCCCAAGGTCCGCGAGCAGCTGGCCGCTGCCATGCCTGATGCTGCTGCAGCACCTGCAGCACCTGCAGCACCTGCAGCACCTGCAGCACCTGCAGCACCTGCAGCACCTGCAGCACCTGCAGCACCTGCAGCACCTGCAGCCGTCTCGCCTGTGGATGCAGCTGCGCCGGCCGCAGCTGCAGTCACGGCAGCCGCTCACGAGGCCGCGACCAGCCAGCAGAACGACCGGCCCGTGCCCACCGAGGCCCAGCAGGATGCGGGCAACTATCGCAAGGGGCACGTCCGACTGAACGGCCTGGACATCAGCATCGAGAACCCGGCCGGCAGCCGCCGGCGGCCCGAATGGCCGCCGCTGCAGAACCACTATGGCTACATCAGGGGCTCCGTGGGCGCCGACAAGGACCAAGTGGACGTGTTCCTGACCGATCGTGCGCACGCCGCCGAGCTGCCCGTGTTCGTGGTGGACCAGGTGAACCGCGATGGTTCGTTCGATGAGCACAAGGTGGTGATGGGCGCGGCCGACGAGGCCGAGGCTCGGGCCACCTACCTTGGGAACTACGAAAAGGGCTGGACCGGCCTGGGCGCCATCACGCAGATGACGCAGGACGAATTTAAGGCCTGGGTGCGGGAGCCGGCAAAGACCAAGAAGCCTGCAGGCGCGCTGCCCGAATCGATGGCGCGCGAGCCATCTGCCGAGCAGTTCCCGCTGCAAGAAGCAGCCGCCAGCTACTCTGGCATTTCGCATCAGGGCACCACCAGAGCAAAGAGCGACCGGGAGGCCTTCGAGAGCTTCCTGACTGGCCAGCGCAATGACGGCCTGTCGGTGGCAGAGACCGAAGCTCAGAAAGCGGCCGTGGAAGCCGAAGTGCGTCAGCTGCGCCAGGAATATTTGCAGCAGTACCGCATGCTGATGGGCGTGCGCGCCGGCACGTACAGCGGCTTCGTGGCAGGCCGCAGCGGCCTGAACTCCAAGCAGGCCGGCAACCGGAACAGCAGCCTGGATCGGGCCATGGAACGCTTTGCATCCTGGGAGTCTGCAGCAGTTGGCCGAGCCCGCAAGGCCGCGCTGGCCGCCCGCACTCCTGCTGAAGTACAGGCTGCGCAGGAGGCGGCTGCCACGGCACGCCGGGAAAAGGACGCTGCACGGTTGGCCAAGGATCTTGCGCTGATGGGCCGGGTTCTGGATTGGAAGAAGGGCGATCGTTCGGAATTTGCCAAAGGCACGACCTTGGTCGGCGTGAACAAGGACCGCGCGGGATACCCCAACAGCGTGCTGCTGGAGCCCGCCGACGGCACGCCCCTGGTGGACAACAAGTTCGACTTGGCCGGGTTGCTTCGACGCAAAGGTGAAAGCGTGCCCGAATCCCGCCAGCGCGTGCGTGACCTTGTGGACCAAGTACGTGCCGAGCGTGGACAGAACGGCAGCGAGGCTGCCGAAGTCACGCCCAAGCGGCCTCGCGGGGTCCTAGCCAAGAAGGCCGCTGCCGAAGAGACAGCCCGCGCCGACTACTTCACCCCGGGCAACATCGTGGAGGGGTATGGCGACAGCCACGCCCGCGTGGTCTCGTACACGCCGGCGAATGCCGATGGCGTCTGGAGCGTGACCGTGCGCCAGGTGCAGAAGCAGGGCTCCGGCTGGGAAGATGTGCCGGGCGGGCGTGAGCGCACCCATGCCACGCCACCCACCGCGCGCGAGCTGAAGGCCGGTCCGGTGGAGCGTGTGCCGGCTGCGGAAATCGCTGCTACCGGCCCTGCTGAGTCTATGTGGCTCTTGGACCGCCACAACGCCGTTGAGCGCGGCATCAGCGACGGCACTCTAGCTCTGGAGCAATACCGGCAGACGTTCGCTGCGCTGGTGCAGGACGAGGCAGCCACAAAGGCCGAGCTAGGCAAGCTGACCAAGGACGGTCTGCTGCGGTCTGGCGGCGCCAACTTCGCCTACCGCTACAAGAACGAGAAAAAGGACGTGATCGTCAATGCGGCCTACGACGCCATGCTCGATACCTACGCCCTGGGGCGGAAGTACGGCAGCAGCAGTTACATCTTGAGCGCCGATGGGCTTCGCGCACATCAGCAGGCCCAGGACAAGGCCTTGCGCGAGCTGGTGGCGAACACCACTCAGGAAGACCTGGCCACACGCGCCGCCGAGATCCAGAAAGCGCGTGACGAGTACAAGGCCCGCCGTGAGGCGGCTGCCAGCGCACTGGAAAATCCGAAGACGTTGCAGGATTTCCGGGGCTTCATGCGCCACTGGCTGGAGAAGGGCGACACCTCGGACGCGGCATTCCTGCGCCTCACTCCCGAGCAGCGCCAGGAGTTTGACGCCCTGGAGGCAGAGAGTACCCGCGAGGCCCGGGAAAAGGCCAAGGCTGATGCCCGCAAGGCGAACCTGCGCAGTGCTGGCAGCACGTCGGCCGGCGAGGTCATCGCCACCAAGCACACCAAGCACGGGCATGACCTGTTCGTGGTCCAACTCGCCGACCGTGTGGAGCGCGAGGACTACGAAACGCTCAACAACAGTGCCCGCCGGCTGGGCGGAAACTACAGCAGCTTCCGGGCCAACGGGGCCATTCCTGGGTTCCAGTTCCGCACACGCGATTCTGCCGAGGCCTTCCAGAAGCTCGTGGCCGGCGACACCGCCGCGGCACAGCAGGTGGCGCAGGCTCGCCGCGATGCCTTCGAGGACGATAAGAGCCAGTCCGCAGTGGAGCGGCTGCGCACCATGGCTGATGCCATCGACGCTGGCGCGGATGCCCAGTTGTCCGCGGAGCGCAAGACGAATACCGCTCGTCGTGCGCGCATGGCGAGTTCCGCCGAGCAGGCCGCCCGTACCGGAAAGGCCTTCGCAGGCACCATGCGCAACCTGGCCGCGTCCATCGAGGCGGGCAACGCACCGTTCCTGGATGGGGTGCGCACCAAGACCCAACTGTCCCAGCTCCAGCAGGCCCTGGGCGCGGCCCAGGCCAAACAACTGCTGGATAAGTACGGCAGTTGGGCCAAGGCGGAGGAGCACAAGGGCGAGCCGATGAACATGCAGACCGTGGACTTTGCAGAGTTCCCGCGTTTCACCATGTATCGCAGCGATCTGGCCGGCCTGGCCCGTCAACTGTTGGAAGTGGACGGCGGGAAAAAGGCCGGGGCGGCCCTGGCCAAGGTCGCCGATGATGTGAGCGAGGCCTACACCGAATGGGCCAAGGCCAACCTTGTGCAGGTCAGCCAGTTCGGCAGTGCCGGGCAACTGGCCGAGTTCGCCAGCCGCGACGATGCCGAGCGCGCGATCAGGCGTAGCGGCTTGGTGGGCAAGGCGGTGGTGTTGCCCATCAAGCGCGGTCAGAACCGAGTGGTGCTGTCTCCTGGAGAAGCCATGCAGCGGGGGCTTTGGCAGGGCGATGGTGACAAGCGCATCAACTTGTCCATGGGCTTCGTGCAGGATCTGGTGAAACTGGGC
>JBHIWE010000134.1:0-11932 GCA_041987645.1 Acidovorax sp.
GTGGAATTCCTGCTCTCGGGCACGGGCGCGATCTCGTTCCTGGAAGTGAACACGCGCCTGCAGGTGGAGCACCCCGTCACCGAGCAGACCACGGGCATCGACCTGGTGGTCGAGCAGTTCCGCATCGCCGAAGGCCTGCCGCTGCGCATCACGCGCACGCCCGAGCCGCTGGGCCATTCCTTCGAATTCCGCATCAACGCGGAAGACGTGGGCCGCGGCTTTTTGCCCACGCCCGGCGGCGTGACCCAGTTCGAGCCGCCCTCGGGCCCGGGTGTGCGGCTCGATACGGGCGTGCAGGCCGGCTCCATCGTTCCCGGCACCTTCGACTCGCTCATGGCCAAGCTCATCGTCTCGGGCGCCACGCGCGAGCAGGCCATCGCCCGGGCGCGCCGCGCGCTGCGGGAGTTCCGCATCGGCGGCGTGGCCTCGGTGCTGCCCTTCCACCGCGCGGTGATGCAGCACGCGGATTTCACCAACGGAGAGAGCCTGCGCGTACACACCCGCTGGATCGAAACCGACTTCGCAGAGACCCTGGCCGCGGCAGCCCGCGCCGAGCCGCTGCCGGATACCGCGCTGGTGCGCACCGCCATCGAGATCGACGGCCGCCGCGTGGCGCTGGGCCTGCCCGCGCTGCTGCTGCAGGGCCTGCAGGCCGTGCCGGGCGCGCGGGCGGCGGGCGCTCAGGCAGCTTCTTCTGGCGTGCAGGACGAGGGCGCCGTGCCCGCTCCCGTGGCCGGCACCGTGCAGGCCTGGAAGGTGGCCGAGGGCGACACCGTGGCCGAAGGCGACCTGGTCGCGGTGATGGAAGCGATGAAGATGGAAATGCAGGTCACCGCGCCGCGCGCGGGCCGCATCGCCGGGCTGGTGGCCGTGGGCAGCTACCAGGTGGCCGGGGCGCTGCTGGCGCGCATCGGCGACTGAGAAGCAAACGGCCCGCCTCCGGCCTCTGGAGCGGACCCGTCTGCCTTGCTGGCCTATTTGCCGCGCTGCTCGGGTTGCGCGTGCGTTTCCCACTGCACTGGGCGCGGGTCCGCGATGGTGTTCACCTGCTGGCTGAAGCGCCCGTGCTGCGGCGCGATGTGCGGGTCGTCCTCCCAGGTGGCCTGCTGCGTGAAGCGGCCGGTCTTGCGGTCGAACTTCAGCGCGTGCATGGCGGTCTTGCCGCCCCAGTCCGACGAGGGCAGGGAGATGAAGTTCACCGCGTACTCGTCGTCGGTGAGCTTGCCGCGCACCACGTACACGCCGTAGTGCTCCTCGCCGGGCGAGATGATCTTGTACAGCCCGTTGTCGTAGTAGTAGAGGGTGGCGTCCTCGAAGGGCTTCTTCTCGTACATCTTTTCGTAGAAGAGCTTTTGCGTGAACGTAGGCTTGCCGAAGCGCACATCGACGGACGGCGCCTGCGCGGCGCCCCCGCCGCCTTCGGCCGAAACGATGGGGGCCATGGAGCAGGCCAGCAGGGACAACAACATTTTCTTCAAGACACTCACCTCGCCTTTCAGTGGATGATGGGCGTGCGCGGCGTGAGGCCGGCCGGCAGTGGGAAGATCGTAGCCAGGCGGGCATGGGCTCCTGCGCGGGTCCGCTGCAAGAAATTGAATCAATGCCCCCAATGCGTTGCGGAGGTCGGCAGGCTGGCGATCGCCTCGCAGCGAGTGGAGCAGCCGTGCAGGTCACCGTTCAGCCGCTGACGGGATGGGCATTTGTTCACAAAGATTGAATCAAAACATCAATTCCATTGAAGTTTTCCGGACAGTCTGACCCTAGACTGCAGACGCACAGCCCGGCTGCATTGCGCGGCCGCCTCCCTATCCCTGCCCCATGACTCCATGAGCCTGTCCCGTCCGGCCCGCTACACCACCACCGCCATCGCCCTGCACTGGCTGCTGGCCATCGCCATCGTCGGCGTGTTCTGCGTGGGTCTCTATATGACAGGGCTGCCCTTTTCGCCCCAGCGCCTGAAGCTCTACAACTGGCACAAGTGGGCCGGGGTCACCATCCTCACGCTCTCGCTGCTGCGGCTCGTCTGGCGTATCACGCACCGCCCGCCCGCGCTGCCGCCCGCCATAGAACATGCCATGCCGCGCTGGCAGCAGGTGGCGCACCATGCCACCCATCATCTGCTCTACGCGCTCTTCTTCATCGTGCCGCTGGTGGGCTGGGCATATAGCTCGGCGGCGGGCTTTCCGATCGTGTTCCTGGGCATCGTGCCGCTGCCGAGCTTCGTGCCCGTGAGCCCCGAGCTGGCCGAGGCCATCAAGCCCTGGCACGAGATCACGGCCTACGCGCTGGCGGCGTTGGTGGTGCTACACGTGGCGGCTGCGCTCAAGCACCATGTCATCGACCGTGACGGACTGCTCTCGCGCATGTTGCCGGGCCGGGGCTGAGCGCCTCGTTCACCCGCTGTGCCTTTCTTTCCTTTTATTTTTTCCCGACGGAGCCTTTTCATGCGTCTTCTGACCACGTCCCTGGCCGGCCTGGCCTTCGCCTCCAGCGCACTGATGGCTGCAGTACCTGCCTGGGCCCAGCAGGCGCTGGTGCCGGCGCAGAGCGAAATCCTCTTCGTGAGCAAGCAGATGGGCGTGCCAGTGGAAGGGCGCTTCAAGAAGTTCGACGCGCAGATCGCCTTCGACCCCGCCAAGCCAGCGACCAGCAAGATCGCCTTCACCGTGGACACGGGCAGCGCCACCTTGGGCGTGAAGGAAAGCGATGCCGAACTGCCCAAGGCCACCTGGTTCAACGTGCCCAAGTTCCCGCAGGCGACCTTCCAGTCCACCGCCATCAAGGCCGCCGGCCCCGGCAAGTTCGATGTGGCCGGCAAGCTGAGCATCAAGGGCGCCACGCAGGACGTGAACGTGCCTGTCACGCTCACGCAAAGCGGCAACATCACCACCGCGACGGGTGCCTTCACCATCAAGCGCCTGGCCTTCAAGATCGGCGAGAACGAGTGGGCCGACACCTCCATGGTGGCCGACGACGTGCAGGTGAAGTTCAAGCTGGCGCTGACCGGCGTGGGCAAGCTGTAAAGCGCTGCGTTTCCTTTTTTCTTAGTCCCTTTTCGATCCCGTTTTCTTTTCAACCTGGAGTTATCGACATGCGTCAATCCTTCTTCGCCCTGGCCGCTGTGGCCGCCACCCTGGTTGCCGGCGCCGTTCAGGCCCAGACCGCCACGTATGCCGTGGATCCGACCCACACCTTCGCCACGTTCGAGATCAGCCACTTCGGCGCCAGCGTGAACCGCGGCCGCTTCGACAAGAAGGAAGGCACGATCCAACTGGACAAGGCCGCCAAGACCGGCAAGGTGGAGCTGACCATCGACATGACCTCCATCGACACCGGCACGCCGGCTTTCGACAAGCACCTGCAAAGCGCCGACATCTTCGACGCCGCCAAGTACCCCACGGCCAAGTTCGTGGGCGACAAGTTCGTCTTCGACGGCGACAAGCTGACCTCCGTTTCGGGCGAGCTGACCATCAAGGGCAAGACCCAGCCCGCCACCTTCAAGGCCAACCAGTTCGCCTGCTACCAGAACCCCATGCTCAAGCGTGAAGTCTGCGGCGGCGACTTCGAGACCACCATCGACCGCACCGCCTTCGGCGCCGACTACGGCGTGCAGTACGGCTTCCCCAAGAACGTGCGCATCGTCGCGCAGGTCGAAGCCGTCAAGCAGTAATCGATCGGCTGAGGGTTCGGCTGCCGCCAGTGCGCTGGCGCGGCCGGGCACGAAGGGCTGGCTCCGGGCAACCGGGCCGGCCCTTTTTCTTTGGGGGTGAAGGAGTCCGCCGTCTCAGACCTGCGGGCAGGCCTGGAACGCCGGCAGGCGCTCGGCCGCTGCGGTAAAGGCCGCGATCTGCGGATGCTGCTCAGCACCCACCTGGCCCGGCAGCAGCAGCTGCGTGAAGCTCCAGGCCACGGCCGTGGCCACGCTGCCGTGCGTCATGGCTGCGGCCTCGGCCACCAGCGGCACGCGCGTGATCTCGGCCTCCAGCGTGGCGAAGGCTGCCGCGAGCTGTCCCTGCACGCGGTCCAGCCAGGGCTGGTGCTGCTTTTCCGCCGGCCGCAGATTTCGCTCATAGACGATCTGCACGGCCTTCTCGCACCCGGCCAGCGCCAGTCCGGCCAAGCGCAGGTCGTGGCGCAGCGCGGCGGGCTCGGCCGGCGCCAGGCGCCGCGTGCCCAGCGTGTCGGCCCACTGCAGGATCAGGGTTGAATCCATGAGCACCTCGCCGCCGTCGCAGACCAGCGTGGGCGCCTTCACCACCGGGTTGATGCGGCCGAAGGCCTCGAAGGTGCTGAACACCGAGAGCGGCTGGTGCCCGAACGGCTGGCCCAGCAGGTGCAGCGACACGCCGACGCGGCGGACATAGGGAGAATCGAACATTCCGATGAGTTGCATGGCGACGAGAATCCAGGGGAGTTGAGTCCGGCAACGATAGCCCGGGCCCGCCGCCGGCAGGAAGGGGCGGGCATCGGAAATGGCCGGCCTGCACCGATGACTCATCGGCCAATCGAGGAAGCGAAGCGATGGAACTGGACAAGAAAGACCGGCTGATCCTGCAGGCGCTGCAAGCCGATGCGCGGCAGAGCCTGGCGGCATTGGGCAAGCGCATCGGCCTGTCGCAGCCCGCGATGAGCGAACGGGTGCGCAAGCTCGAAGCCGCGGGCGTGATTGAAGGCTACGGCGCGCGGGTCAACCTGCGCGCCATCGGCGTGGGCCTGCAGGCCATCATCCGCATCCAGACCACGCATGCGGGTATCGCGCCCTATGTGCAGCTCTTCCAGCAGATGCCCGAGGTGCTGGAGGCCGACCGCGTGACCGGCGAGGACTGCTTCATCGTGCGCTGCGCCATCGCCCAGCCGGCCGATCTGGAGCGCGTGGTGGATGCGCTGGCCGTGCACGGCGCGGTGACCACTTCGCTGGTGCTCTCCAGCCCGGTGCGCAAGGCGGTGACGGTGCCGGCTTAGCCGAGGCGAGCCGGCCTGCGTCATTCCTGGGCGTGCTGTCTGCGCTCGGCCTTGCGGTAGCCGGCGATCTCTTCCAGCCGCAGATCCGCCGGCAGCCCTGACGCGCGGTGCTTGCTCTGCCCCACGCGCTGGGCGTGATAAATGCCCGCATGCCCCGAGCACAGATAGCTCGCGACGCAGGCGATGGCCGCCAGCGGGCCGATCTCGGGGCTGAACAGCTCCACGGCCATGACCGTCGTCGCCACGGGCGTGTTGGCCGCGCCGGCGAAGACGGCCACGAAGCCGAGGGCCGCCAGCATGGGGAAGGGCAGGTGCAGCAGCGGCGCCAGCGCATTGCCCAGGGTGGCGCCGATGTAGAAGAGCGGCGTGACCTCGCCGCCCTTGAAGCCCGCGCCCAGGGAGGCGACGGTGAAGGCGAGCTTGCCCAGCCAGTCCCACGGCGCCAGCGGCTCTTGGAAGGCCTGCACGATGGTGGGGATGCCCAGCCCGATGTAGCGGTAGCCGTCGAGCGCCCACACCGCCGTCGCCACCACGGCGCCGCCCACCAGCGGGCGCAGGGGCGGGTAGGCGATCCACCGCTTCATGAGGCCGCCCAGCCGGTGCGTGGCGCTGGCGAACGCCAGCCCGGCGAGGCCGAAGACGATGCCCGCCACGACCACGGCGGCCACGCTCCAGAACGCCACCGGCACCATCAGCGCCACGGCGTAGTGCGTGTGATGCACGCCCCAGGCCAGCCCGACCTGGTCGGCGACGATGGCGGCCACCACGCAGGGGAAGAGCGCGTCGTAGCGCATGCGCCCGATCGCCAGCACCTCCAGCCCGAAGAGGGCCCCGGCCAGCGGCGTGCCGAACACCGACGCGAAGCCCGCGCTGATGCCGGCCATCAGCAGGATGCGCCGGTCCTCGGCCTTGAGCCGCAGCAGGAGCGTGAGCTGGTCCGCCAGCGCGCCGCCAATCTGCACGGCCGTGCCTTCGCGGCCCACGGAAGCCCCGAAGAGATGCGAGACCACCGTGCCCCCGAGCACCAGCGGCGCCATGCGCAGCGGCACGACCTTCTTCGGGTCGTGGATCTCGTCGAGCAGCAGGTTGTTGCCGCGATCGACGGAGCGGCCCAGGCGGTGATAGACCCAGCCCACGGCGAAGCCGGCCAGCGGCAGCAGCCAGATCGCCTGGCGGTGCGCCTCGCGCCAGCGGGTGGCCCAGTCCAGGGCGAAGAGGAAGAACGCGGACGCGGAGCCGGCGAGCACGGCGACGGCGGCGGAGATGGCGAGCCACTTGCCGATATAGGGCAGCAGCTCGGCCTGTTCGATGCGGTGGAATCGGGTCATGGCGATCGGTGGAGGTGTGTCGTAACGAACCTGATCGACCGGCGGAGCACGGGGGAGGGGACGATGAGCGCGAAGCGGACGCGCGCGCCTACAGACCTGCCGTGAAATCCAACGATTCATCAGGTGGCTGTAGGCATCATCAGCAACGGGCGATGCCGTCGCGGTTCAAGGGAGGAATGCCATCTCCCGGCGCGGATCATAAGCCGGCGCTAGGCGGCAGCCGCCTTGGCGGGCCGCCCCGGGAGCGGGGCGGCACCAGCGCCGGCGTACGCCACCTGGCGTATAGGCCGCAGGCGGCGCGCTCTTCAGAATCGGCTCCATCGCAGGCAGCCATCGAAAGCCTGGCCAAACGGCCGGCACGGGGCCTGCGAACCAGGTCGTTTCACCCCATCGGAGAGCCCGCACCATGCAACGTCGTTTCACCCTCAAGGCCCTGTCTGCCGCAGCCGCTGTCGCCAGCCTGGCCGTCTTGCCCGCCCACGCCCAGGACACCATCAAGGTCGGCGTGCTTCACAGCCTCTCGGGCACCATGGCGATCTCGGAAACCGTGCTGAAGGACACGGTGCTGATGGCCATCGATGACATCAACGCCAAGGGCGGCGTGCTGGGCAAAAAGCTCGAGCCCGTGGTGGTGGACCCGGCCTCCAACTGGCCGCTGTTCGCCGAGAAGACCAAGCAGCTGCTGGGCCAGGACAAGGTCTCGGTGATCTTCGGCTGCTGGACCAGCGTGAGCCGCAAGTCCGTGCTGCCGGTGGTCGAGGAGATGAACGGCCTGCTGTTCTACCCCGTGCAGTACGAGGGTGAGGAACTCTCCAAGAACGTGTTCTACACGGGCGCCGCGCCCAACCAGCAGGCCATTCCCGCGGTCGATTACCTGATGAGCAAGGACGGCGGCGGCGCCAAGCGCTGGGTGCTGCTGGGCACCGACTACGTCTATCCGCGCACCACCAACAAGATCCTGCGCGCCTACCTGAAGTCCAAGGGCGTGAAGGATTCCGACATCGACGAGAAGTACACCCCCTTCGGTCACAGCGACTACCAGACCATCGTGGCCGACATCAAGAAGTTCAGCCAGGGCGGCAAGACGGCGGTGGTCTCCACCATCAACGGCGACTCCAACGTGCCCTTCTACAAGGAACTCGGCAACGCGGGCCTGAAGGCCAAGGACGTGCCGGTCGTCGCCTTCAGCGTGGGCGAGGAAGAGCTGCGCGGCGTGGACACCAAGCCCCTGGTGGGCCACCTGGCGGCATGGAACTACTTCATGTCGCTCAAGAACCCGACGAATGCCGCGTTCATCAAGCAGTGGAGCGACTACGCGAAGAAAAACAACATCCCCGGCCACAAGGACAAGCCGCTGACCAACGACCCGATGGAAGCCACCTGGATCGGCGTCCACATGTGGGCACAGGCCGTGGAAAAGGCCAAAACCACCAACGTGGACAAGGTGATCGCCGCGATGGCCGGCCAGACCTTCCAGGCGCCCAGCGGCATCGTCTCCAAGATGGACGAGAAGAACCACCACCTGCACAAGAGCGTGTTCATCGGCGAGATCAAGGCCGACGGCCAGTTCAACGTGGTGTGGAAGACGCCCGGCCCGGTCAAGGCCAAGCCGTGGAGCCCTTACATCGAGGGCAACGACAAGAAGAAGGACGAGCCTGAGAAGAAGTGACACCCCCCTGAGGCGCTGCGCGCCTTCACCCCCTCTCTCACGCTGCGCGTGGGAGGGGGGACGACGCCAGCGGCCCGGCAAAGCCGGTTCCGCGGCGTCTGCTGGTCTGGGGTGGGGTCACTGCTCTGCTTCTTTCTGACGTTTCGCTCCGGGTTTCATTTCCATGCTTCTTTCCATCTTCCATCGCTTGATCGCCTGCCTGCTGCTGATCTGCGCAGCGGTGCAGGCGCATGCGCTTACGGCGGAGGCCGCTCGGGCCATGGCTGTGGGCGATACCGATGAGCGCATCGCGGCGCTGCAGCAGGCCATCGCCACGCCGGACGAGGCCACGGTGGCGTTCATCCGGGCGATGGCGGACGATGCGGTGAAGATCGCCGGCGACCGGGCCATCGTGGTCCGGGACGAGCAGGGCGTCGATCCGGTGACGGGTGCGCCCGTCGCCGTGCCCTCGGAGGCCGAGGACATTGTCAACAACAACCGCATGCGCGGCGAATTCGATGCGGCCCTGGCTTCGCTGCAGCTGCTGTCGCCCGACGTGGCCCAGCGGCGCGCCGCCCTCGACGCGCTCAAGGAAGAGACCGACGAGGCGCGCCTGCCGCTCATCGAGAAGGCCCTGGCGGCCGAGCACGATGCCGGCCTGAAAGCGCGGCTCGAAAGCATCCGCGCGCGCATGCTGCTGGCCAGCAGCGATGCTGCCCGCCGCACCGAAGCCGCCCATTACCTTGCCGAAAGCGGCGACCCCGCCACGCGCACCGCGCTGCTGGAGCAGCTGCGCCAGGAGCAGGACCTGAAGGCCAGGGCCGCCATGGGCGCCGCGCTCAAGCGCGTGGAGGACCGCCTGCAGTGGGGCGAGCGGCTGGCCGCGCTGTTCTCGGGCATCAGCCTGGGCTCCATCCTGCTGCTGGTGGCGCTGGGCCTGGCCATCACCTACGGCCTGATGGGCGTGATCAACATGGCGCACGGCGAGCTGATGATGATCGGCGCCTACGCCACCTTCGTCATGCAGGGCCTCTTCCAGAGGTACCTGCCCGGCGCGTTCGACTGGTACCTGGTCGCGGCCGTGCCGGTGGCGTTCTGCGCTTCGGCGTTGATGGGCGCGGTGCTGGAGCGTGGCGTGATCCGCTTCCTCTACGGCCGCCCGCTGGAGACGCTGCTGGCCACCTGGGGTATCAGCCTGATGCTGCAGCAGCTGGTGCGCACGGTGTTCGGCGCGCAGAACGTGGGCGTGGAGAACCCCGCCTGGATGAGTGGCGGCGTGCAGCTGATGGACAACCTGCAGCTGCCCTGGAACCGCCTCGTCATCGTGGCCTTCGCCTTCGCCGTGCTGGCGGGCGTGGCCTATCTCATCAGCCGCACGCGCCTGGGCCTGTTCGTGCGCGGCGTCACGCAGAACCGGCCGATCGCCTCGTGCATGGGCGTGAACACGGCGCGCATCGACACCTACGCTTTCGCGCTGGGCTCGGGCATCGCGGGCCTGGCCGGCTGCGCGCTGAGCCAGGTCGGCAACGTGGGGCCTGACCTGGGGCAGAGCTACATCGTGGATTCGTTCATGGTGGTGGTGCTGGGCGGCGTGGGCCAGCTGGCCGGCACGGTGTATGCCGCGCTGGGCCTGGGCGTGCTGAACAAGTTCCTCGAAGGCTGGACCGGGGCCGTGCTGGCCAAGATCGCCGTGCTGGTGTTCATCATCATCTTCATCCAGAAGCGGCCGCAGGGCATCTTCGCCGTGAAAGGCCGCACAGCGGACTGAGGGGCGATCCACATCATGACCACCAAGCTTTCTTCTACCTCTGCCGTGCAATTGCCCGCGCCAGCACCCCTGCTCACCCGCACCGGCTGGACGGCCTTCATCGTCGCGCTGATCGTGGTCTGCGCCGTGGCGCCCGCGCTCAACCTGTGGGTGCCTGCGGGCAGCCCGCTGCACCTGTCGGACTACGCTGTGGCGCTGCTGGGCAAGATCATGTGCTATGCCATCTGCGCGCTGGCCATGGACCTGATCTGGGGCTACACCGGCATCCTGAGCCTGGGCCACGGCCTCTTTTTCGCGCTGGGCGGCTACGTGATGGGCATGTACCTCATGCGCCAGATTGGACGCGACGGCAACTACCAGAGCGACCTGCCCGACTTCATGGTGTTCCTCGACTGGAAGGAGCTGCCCTGGCACTGGGCGCTGTCGGACAGCTTCATCGCCACGCTGGTGCTCATCGTGGCGGTGCCGGGGCTGGTGGCCTTCGTGTTCGGCTACTTCGCCTTCCGCTCGCGCATCAAGGGCGTGTACTTCTCCATCATCACGCAGGCCATGACATATGCGGCCATGCTGCTTTTCTTCCGCAACGAGACGGGCTTTGGCGGCAACAACGGCTTTACCGACTTCAAGCGCATCCTGGGCCATCCCATCGCCACTCCGACCATGCGCATGCTGCTCTTCGTGCTCACCGGGCTGGCGCTGCTGGGCTTCTTCCTGCTCGCCCGCTGGCTGGTGCGCAGCAAGTTCGGCCGCGTGCTGCAGGCCGTGCGCGATGCGGAAACGCGGGTCATGTTCTCGGGCTATTCACCGCTGCCCTACAAGCTCACGATCTGGACCATCAGCGCCATGATGTGCGGCGTGGCCGGGGCGCTCTACGTGCCGCAGGTGGGCATCATCAACCCGGGCGAGATGAGCGCGGCCAACTCCATCGAGATCGCTGTCTGGGCTGCGGTGGGCGGGCGCGCCACGCTGATCGGGCCCATCGTGGGCGCCTTTTTGGTCAACGGCGCCAAGAGCTGGCTCACGGTGACGGCGCCGGAATTCTGGCTGTACTTCCTGGGTGCGCTCTTCATCGCCGTGACCCTGTTTCTGCCCAACGGGGTGGTCGGCCTGCTGCGCCGCGCGAAGAAGGAGCCCAAGGCTGCGGTGGCGCCCGCCACGGCTGCCATTGACGCCAACGCGGAAAGCCTGCGCAAAGAGGAGGGCGCAGCATCATGACCCCCGACCTGATGGAAGAAGGCGTGCGCCGCGTAGGCGCCGCGCAGGCACCAGCCGATGCCGCCGGCCAGACCGAATCCGGCGGCCGCGCCGCAGGCTTCTCGCGCGTGGCCGTGCCCGGCGAGGTGGACGTGGCCCATGGCCGCATCCTGTACCTCGAAGACGTCCACGTGAGCTTCGACGGCTTCAAGGCCATCAACGGCCTGAACCTCGACATCGCGCCCGGCGAACTGCGCTGCATCATCGGCCCCAACGGCGCGGGCAAGACCACGATGATGGACATCATCACCGGCAAGACCCGGCCCGACCGGGGCACGGTGTTCTTCGGCAGCACCATCGACCTGCTGCGCCACAACGAGCCGCAGATCGCCGCCCTGGGCATCGGCCGCAAGTTCCAGAAGCCCACGGTGTTCGAGCAGCTCACCGTGTTCGAGAACCTCGAACTCGCCTTGAAGACGCACAAGGGCGTGGCCTCGTCCATGTTCTTCGAGCTCGACTCCGCTCAGTCGGACCGCCTGGCCGAGGTGCTGCAGACCATCCACCTGGCCCACCAGCCGGCCCGCCCGGCGGGCGAGCTGAGCCACGGGCAGAAGCAGTGGCTGGAGATCGGCATGTTGCTGATGCAGGACCCGAAGCTGCTGTTGCTCGACGAGCCCGTGGCGGGCATGACCGACGACGAGACGGCGCGGACTGCTGAGCTATTCCTTTCCTTGAAGGGGCGGCACTCGCTGATGGTGGTGGAGCACGACATGTCGTTCATCCGGACGATCAGCGAGAAGGTGACGGTGCTGTGCGATGGGGCGGTGCTGGCGGAGGGGACGTTGGATGAGGTGCAGGGGGATGAGCGGGTGATTGAGGTTTATTTGGGGCGGTGATGGGGTGCTTGAGCTTTGAGGTCGCTGCGCTGGGCTGTTTAGGCATGCTCTGTGGCGTTGCTTCCCGGGGCCGGGATGTGCGCCCGGCGGCGCACTCACTTTCTTTTGCTTCGCCAAAAGAAAGTAAGCAAAGAAA
>JBHIWE010000135.1:0-11910 GCA_041987645.1 Acidovorax sp.
GATGGCGATGGCCACGGCCTGCAGCCAGTAGGTGACGGCGAAGCTGCGGTCGAAGATGCCGAGCGAGCGTTCGCGGATGGCGGCGGAGGCGGCGAATTCCAGTGCGCTGCCCGCGTCCTTGCCCGCACCGCCGGCGGTCTGGCCCGGGGCTTCGGGAGCGCCCCCCGCCGCGCCGGATGGGCCGGCCGTGCGCTGCGCGGTTAGCGCGATTGCCAGTGCGGTGATCTCCTGGCGCAGCGCGGCTTCGTCCGTGCCGGGGCGGGGCCAGAGGGCCAGGTCGCTCACGCGGGCGTCGCCGGTCAGGCGCACGAAGTCGGCGCTGTCGATGGCGATGGCGCCGAACTGGCGCACGTAGTCGCGCCACACGCCTGCTACGAAAAACGTAGCTGGCTGCGCTGATGTCGCCTGGGCTAGCGGCTGGAATGATGTGGAGAGCAGGGGCCAGTCGGCGCCCACGCGCACGCCGTAGAGCTGCACCACGGCCTCGCTCACATACACGCCCACGCGGCCGGCGGGCACGGGCAGGGCGGGGCCGACGAGGGGCAGGGTCTGGGCAGCGCCGCCAGCATTGCTATTCACCACCAGCGGCCGGGCGATGAGGGCCACGGCGGGGCGGGCCGGGTCCAGCAGCAGGCTGGTGGTGCGCAGGGCCTGCACGCGCTCGATCTGGGGCAGCCGGGCCACGGCCTGGGGCAGGCCGGCGGGCAGGGTGGCGGCGTCGTCGCCGGTGCTGCCGCCGCCGCTGCTGCCGGTCACGCGCACATAGAGCGGCGCAGGCAGCACGGCGTCCAGCCAGGCGATGACCGAGCCGCGGAAGCTCGACACCATCACCGTGAGCGCCACGGCGAGGCTCAGCGACGCGACCACGCCGCCTACGGCCACGGCGGCGGTGCCGCGCATGCGGCGGGCGCGTTCCAGCGCCAGGAGGGGCAAGAGGCGCCGCGCCGCCAGCGGCTGCAGCGCGCGCAGCAGCCCTTGCACGGCCCAGGGCAGCAGGGCGATGCCGCCGACCAGCAGCAGGCCCACGGCCAGATAGGCGGCCAGCGGCATGCCGAAGACGGGCGGGGCGAAGGCCAGCGCCGCGCCGGCGCCCATCAGCGCCAGCCCCGGCAGGCTGCGGTGGGCCCCGCCGCCTGCGGCGCCCAGGCCCTTGAGGGTCTGCGCGGGCGGCAGGCGCTGGGCCTGGCGGGCCGGCCACCAGCCGCCTGCCAGCGCGGCGGCCACGCCCAGCGCGCCGTAGAGCGCGGCGGCCGGCGCGCTCCACTGCAGCGCGGGCTGCACGCCGGAGAAATAGCCGCCGCCCAGGTCGCCGCCCAGCACGCGCAGCGCCAGCGCCGCCAGCCCGGTGCCCAGCGCGATGCCGGCCGCACAGCCCAGCAGGCCCAGCAGGGCCGATTCGCCCAGCACCAGGGCCAGCCGCTGGCGCGGCGTGGCGCCCAGCACGGCCAGCAGCGCAAACTGCGGCGCGCGCTGGGCCACGCTGAGCGCCAGCACCGAAAAGACCAGGAACGCGCCCGTGAAGAGCGCCACCAGCGCCAGCACCGTCAGGTTGACGCGGTAGGCGCGCGAGAGGTTGCTCACGCGCTGGGCGGCATCGCCGGGCTCGGCCACGCGCACGCCGCGCGCGGCGCCGGGCAGGGCCAGCAGGGCGCGTTCGGCCGCGGCGCGGTCGGCGCCGGGGCGCAGCTGTAGGTCGATGCGGCTGAGCTGGCCGCCGCGCCCGAAGAGGTCTTGCGCGGCGGCGATGTCCATCACCGCCAGCGGCGGCCCGCCCGCTGCCACCCGGCCGGCCACGCGCACGGTGCGGCTCTGCAGGCCGGTGCGCAGGGTGAGCGTGGCGCCCTCCGCACCCGGCTGCGCGCCCGCCAGCCGCAGCGCATCGGCCGCCGCGGCATTGAGGAACACGGTGGCGGGCGAGAACAGCGCCAGCCGGTCGCCGTTTTCGCTGCCGTTACCGTTTCCCGCGAAAGCCTGGGGCATGAGGGCCGGGGCCATGGTGGGCAGCAGCAGCGCATCGACGCCGACCACGCGCAGGGTGATGGGCGGGGCGACGGGCGTGGCGCCTGCGGCATCACCGGGTGCGGGTGGGCTCTGGTTCGGCGGCTGCGCCTGTGCCTGTGCCTGTGCCGACAGCTCCAGCCAGGGGCTGGCCAGCGCCACCTGCGGCAGCGCGGCGACCTGGCCGTAGAGCGCTTCGGGCAGCGCGCCCTGGGCGGGGCGCAGCTCCAGATCGGGCTGGCCGTTGACCGAACGCACGGCCTGCGAGAACTCGTCCAGTGCCGAGGCATTGATCACATGCACCGCAAAGCCCAGCGCCACGCCCAGCATGACGGCCACGACGGCGGCCGCGCTGCGCCAGGGGTGGTGGCGCAACTCGCGCCCCGACACGGCGGCCAGCAGGCGGAGGAAGGCGGGCAGGGCGGAGGTGGGCAGGGGCATGCGGTCAGTGATGGGCTGGAGGGCGGGCACGGCGCCATCGCATCGGCGCCCGCCCCGGCCCATCAGTCTGCCTGACGCAAGGCCTCGATCAGCTGCGCGACGTTGGACACGCCCAGCTTTTCATAGGCGGCCTGCAGCTGGTTGCGCACGGTGGCCGGCGAGCGCTGCAGCAGCGCGGCCACCTGCTTGTGGCTGTAGCCCTTGGCGGTGAGCTGGGCCACGCGGAGTTCGCCGGGCGTGAGCTCGTCGGCCGCGCAGCGACGTCGCCCTTTGAGGAACAGCAGCCGGTGCTGGGCATGGTGGCGCAGCACCAGCGAGCGGCCCCGGTGGCAGGGCTGGCCACCGAGGAAATCGTTCAGCGGCTCGGCAGGCAGCGCGTGGCCGGCCCAGCCCGGCCATTCGGCGCGCAGCATGTCCTGGAAGGCCGGGTCGGCGTGATAGATGACGCCGCGCAGGTCGGCAATGGCGGTGCCGCACGTGGGCGGGGCGGCCGGGTGGATCTGCTGCAGGTGGATGCGGCGGTTGATGGCCAGCGCCTGCATGAAGTGCGGCGCGAGCTGGTCGATGCACTGCGCTTCGTGCGCCTGGCCCTGTGCGTCGGGGTCGGCGCGGAACAGGGAGATCCAGTGAACGAACCGCCGCTCCAAGTCATTGTCGGCGGTGATGAAGTTGTTGGTCTGCCCCCAGCGCTGAAGGAAGTCGCGCATCTCGCGCTCTTCTCGCCGGTGGTGCCAGGTCGCTGCGTGGAAGTTGACCGTGCCGCGCCTGCGGTTCATCAGGCTGGCGGCGGCCGAGTCCTGGTGCTTGACGGCCTCGTACTCGGCCATCATCTCGGGCGACTTGCGAAAGAGGTGCAACGTGTGGACGTCGATGCCGGCCGGGTGGGTGCCCGCCGTGCCCCACATGGCAGCGTCGAAGGGCACGGCCGACTGCAGCAGCTGGAGCGCGGCATCCTGAAACGCGTCGATGGAATGCTCGTGGGCGAAGCGATAGAGATGCAGCAGCAACTCGCCCGGGTCTTGCGGTGCGGTCATGGCGTGGGGCTCCAGGCTCGGTGAAAGCAGGCCTGCCCAGTATAGAAAAGCCCCGTGCATGCCGGGGCGCCGCTTTTCAGCCGATGGCCGTGATGCCTGCGCTGCTGAGGCGCAGCACCCGGTCCGCCCGGGCTGCCGCCGCCTCCGAATGCGTGACCAGCACCAGCGCGGCGCCGTGTTCGCGGGTCTGGGCGATGAGCAGGTCCATCACGCGGGCGGCGGTGCCGGGGTCGAGGTTGCCGGTGGGCTCGTCGGCCAGCAGCAGGGCGGGGCGGTGGACCAGGGCGCGGGCGATGGCCACGCGCTGCAGCTGCCCGCCGCTGAGCTGCTGCGGCAGGCGCGCGCCCAGGCCGTGCAGGCCCACGGCGTCCAGCATGTGCTCGACCCGTGCGGGGTCGTTTTCGCCCAGCAGCATGAGCGGCAGGGCCACGTTCTGGGCCACGTCCAGGTGCGGCAGCACGTGGAAGGCCTGGAAGACGAAGCCCACGTGGCGGCGGCGCCAGAGGGCGCGCTGGGTGTCGTCCAGCGTGCCCAGGTCGGTGGTGCCGGGCAGGGTGGTGATGCGGCCCGTGTCCCAGCTGTCCAGTCCGGCCAGGCAGTTGAGCAGGGTGGATTTGCCCACGCCCGAATCGCCCACGATGGCGACGAATTCGCCGCGCTGCACCTGCAGATCGACGTGGCTGAAGATGGTCGCGTCGCCATAGCGTTTGCCCAGGCCGGTGGCGGTGAGCACCGGGGGGGCGCCTGGGGTGGCCGGGGGCGTGGTCATGCGGCGGCGGCGTGCAGCAGCGCCTGCACGCGGCCCACGAGGGTGGCGGTGGCGCCCGGCGCATCGCAGGCGATGGCCTGACGCTGGGGCATGCTGCGCAGCCAGGTGATCTGCCGCTTGGCGAGCTGGCGGGTGGCGGCGATGCCGCGTTCGCGCAGGTCGGCGGCGGGCAGGCGGCCGGTGGCGGCTTCGATGTCCAGCGCCTCCCAGGCCTGGCGGTAGCCCACGCAGCGCATGGAGGGCAGGTCGATGTGCAGGTCGCCCCGGGCGCGCAGGGCGCGCACTTCGTCGAGGAAGCAGTCCTGCAGCATGGCGTCGAAGCGCTGGGCGATGCGCTGGTGCAGCCAGGCGCGGTCGGTGGGTTCTAGGGAAAAAAGCGCTCCTGCGCCCATCCTGTCTGCGCTGGAAGCTATCTTTTTGATAGTGTGGAAGTGCGACAGGGGCTGGCCGGAGACATGCCACACCTCCAGCGCGCGCTGGATGCGCTGGCTGTCGGCGGGCGCCAGCCGGGCCGCGGTGGCGGGGTCGATGCGGGCCAGCTCGGCATGCATGGCGGGCCAGCCGATGGCGGCGGCCTGCGCTTCGAGCCGGGCGCGCACGGCGGGGTCGGCGGGCGGCATGTCGTCGATGCCGTCGATGAGCGCCTTGAAGTACAGCATGGTGCCGCCGACCAGCAGCGGCAGCGCGCCGCGTGCGCGGATCTCGCCGATGAGGCGCTGCGCGTCGGCCACGAATTCGGCGGCGCTGTAGGCCTGCAGCGGGTCGCGGATGTCGATCAGGTGGTGCGGCGCGCTGGCCTGCTCGGCGGCGCTGGGCTTGGCGGTGCCGATGTCCATGCCTCGATAGACCAGGGCCGAATCGACGCTGATGATTTCCACCGGCAATGTGGGCGCGAGCGCCTGGGCGATGGCCAGCGCGCCAGCCGTCTTGCCCGACGCGGTAGGCCCCGCCAGGGCAACGTAGGTGGGCAGGGTGTCAGCGCGGGGCATGCAGTGCTCCTGCGAAGCGCGGCACCAGCACCCACGCGATGGCGGCCAGCACCGCCGACCAGAAGGCGATGCCCTGCACCAGCGGCAGCACGGTGCCCCCCGGCTGCCTGCCCAGCCAGGCGCCGACGCCGAAAGCTGCCAGCATCATCATGAAACCGTTCAGCGCCGAGGCCACGCCGGCAGACTGCGGGAAGGGGCCCACCGCTCCGCTTTGCCCGCAGGGCTGGTGGATGCCATGGCCCAGCATGAACAGGTAGAACGGCAGCAGCAGTGCCCAGGGCGATTGCCAGCCGGCCACCGCGTGCAGCAGCGCCAGGCCGCAGCCGCCGGCGGCACTGAGGCCGCCCGCCAGCACCACGGTGCGCACCAGGCCCAGGCGCGCCAGCAATCGGCGGCACAGCAGCGTGCCCAGCAGATAGGCCAGCGCGGTGGACAGCAGCACCAGCCCGTAAGCCGTGCGCGACAGGCCCAGCACGTCGATGAAGGCGAAGGACGAGCTCGCCAGGAAGGTGAAGAGTCCGGCGTAGCTGGCGGTGGTCAGCAGCGAGAACGCCCAGAACGTCGGCGTGCCCAGCACGTGGCCCCAGGTGCGTGCCAGCGTGGCCGGATGCAGGGCGCGCGGATTGCGTTGCGCCAGCGTTTCCGGCATGCGCCACGCCACCAGGGCGAGCGTGCCGGCGGCATAGGCCGTCAGCACCAGCAACGCGGCGCGCCAGCCCAGCCGTTCGGCCAGCAGTCCGCCCAGCGGCGCGCAGGCGCAGGCGACCAGGCCCAGGCCGGTCAGCGCCTTCGACATGGCGCGCGCTCCGGCCAGGGGCGAATACAGGTCGCGCACGATGGCGCGGGCACACATCACCACGGCGCCCATGGCGGCCCCCTGCGCCGTGCGCCAGAGCACCAGCTGTTCCATGGACGGTGCCATCGCGCTGCACACTGAGGCCGCGGTATAGGCGGCCAGCCCGGTCAGCAGGATGGGCCGGCGTCCGAAACGGTCGGACAGCGGCCCCCACACCAGTTGCGACAGGCCGAAGGCCAGCAGCAGGGCGCTCAGGGTCAGGTGGGCGGAGGCGACGTTGGCGCCCAGCGCGCGGGTGAGCGCGGGCAGGGCGGGCAGGTAGAGATCGGTGGTGACGGGCTGGATGCTCAGCAGCAGGGCCAGTACGACGACGGCAAGGCCGGGTGGCAGGGCCGTTGTGTTCGGCAGCGGCTCCAGCCCGGCGGCGGCGGAAGGGGCAGGCATAGTGCGGGCGAGGGTACCAGACGGGTCGGCCCGCCCTGGCGACCTGGCCCGGCGCCGTCAGCTGCGGGTGGGCGCGGGCGTGGCGGCCACCGCCGCCGGTGGCGCCGGGGCCAGGTGCGGCGTGCTGCCGGGCAGGGGCAGCTTGAAGAAGTCCGCCAGCGCCTCGCGGTACTGCTCCTGCCCCAGATCGTTGGTGTTGTGGTGGGTGCCGCCTTCGACCATCACGAAGCGCTTGGGCTCCTGCGCGGCCTCGTAGAGCTTGCGGCCCAGCGAGGGCAGGATGAGCCGGTCGTCGCTGCCATGCACCACGAGCAGCGGCGAGCCGATGTGCGCCACCTTGCGGATCGACTCGAAGCGCTGCGTGATCAGCCCGGAGATGGGCAGCCAGCCCCACTTGAAGGTGCTGACCACTTCAGCGATGTTGGTGAAGGTGCCTTCGACGATGGTGCCTTTCTCGTCGGGCACCTGCGAAGCGAGGTCGATGGCGATGGCCCCGCCCAGGGAATGGCCGAAGATGTAGCGGTCGCTCTGCGGCGCTTTCTTTGCCAGCCAGTGCCAGGCGGCATGGGCGTCTTCGAGCGCGGTGGATTCCGACGGCAGCCCGGCACTGCTGCGCCCGAATCCCCGGTAATCGACGGCCAGCACCGAAAAGCCCATGTCGTGCATGCGGCGGATGCGCGGGGCCGAGCCGGTGACGTTCCAGCGCGCGCCGTGCAGATAGAGCATCACCGGCGCGCCGGGCTGGGCGGCGGGCATCCAGAGTCCGTGCAGCTTTTCAGTCTGGGCGGTGACGGTGGAATCGAAATCGATCCACACGTCCTGCATGCCCTCGGACAGATGTGCGCCGTTCCACGCCCGGTCGCTGGGCTGGAAGATCCACTCGCGCTGCTTGGCGTCGAGCGCGGCACAGCCTGCGGTGATGGCCAAGGCTGCAGCGATGGAAGAGATGAGGGGCCAGCGCTTCATGTGTAAGGCAGAGTGGCGGTGTGGCGGAAAGTTCTGGGTTAACGATTTGTTGCCGCGCGACGATGACACGGCACAGGGTGGTGCAGGCTCAGGGCAATCCCCAGCCCGCAAGCGCAAGGCCATGCAAGTTCCATGCGTGGTTACCATCGGGCTTTCTCCGGCAGCGGCCGGGCCTGCGCGTTCCCTGCGCCGCTGGTTCGGCCCCCGTTCCTCACCATCCAATGGCTCTGCAGTCCAGGCTGGATCAGCGCTGCGTGCTATGAATACTGAAGCGTCCGCGCTTTTGGAGTGCCCCGTGACCATCACCCCCAAGATTCCCCTGCTGTCGCTGCACACGCTCACGCCCGGGCACCAGGCGCAGATCGCCGAGCGGTATGAACTGCACTACGCCCCCACGCCGGCCGAGCGCACGGCCGCCATCGCCACTCAGGGCCATCGCTTCCGCGTCGTGCTGACGGTGGGCGCCACGGGCCTGTCGGCGCAGGAGATCGAGGCCATGCCCGCACTGGAGCTGATCTGCGCCCTGGGCGCAGGCTACGAGAACATCGCGGTGGACGCGGCCCGCGCGCGCGGCATCGCCCTGGGCACGGGCGCCGGCACCAACGACGACTGTGTGGCCGACCATGCCTTCGGCCTGCTGATCGGCATCGTGCGCGGCCTGCGGCCCATGGACCGCCTGTGCCGCGAAGGCGTCTGGCGCGACGCCATCGGCCTGCCGCCCAACGTGTCGGGCAAGCGCCTGGGCATCTTCGGCCTGGGGGCCATCGGCCAGAAGATCGCCCGCCGCGCCGCCGCCTTCGACATGCCCATCGGCTACCACAACCGCCAGCCGCGCGCCGGCGTGGAACACCACTATTTCGACAGCCTGCAGGCGCTCGCCGAATGGTGCGACGTGCTGGTGTGCGCCACGCCGGGCGGCCCGGCCACGCGCCACAAGGTGGATGCCGCCGTGCTCGACGCGCTGGGCCCGCAGGGCTATCTGGTGAACATCTCGCGCGGCAGCGTGGTGGACACGGCCGCGCTGGCCCAGGCCCTGCGCGAACAGCGCATCGCGGGTGCCGGGCTGGACGTGTATGAAAGCGAACCTGCGCCGCCCGAGGCGCTGATCGCCCTGGACAACGTGCTGCTCACCCCGCACCTGGGCGGCTGGTCGCCCGAGGCCGTGCAGCGCAGCGTGGACCAGTTCCTGGCCAATGCCGAAGGGCACTTCGCCGGGCGCGGCGTGGTGTCGCCCATCTGATCTGATGCCGCAGGCCCGGCGGGCCTGAGCCGCGGCCTGCGCCCGTCAGGGCTTGGCGTAGCCCAGGCAGGCGCCCGCGTTGGGCAGGCCCTTGCATTCGCGCTTCAGGCGCCGGTCGCGCTGCGCGGGTGTCTCCTGCGAGCCGCCGGTGGCCGAGGGCTTGATGCGCAGGCGCTCCTGGTTGACGGCTCTTCTCTGCTTCTTGTCGTGATTGGGCCTTACCGACTCGTCCGCGGCCTCGTCCTGCGATGCGGGCGAGTTTCGGGCATGGGCCTGCGGCATCGCGGCCAGCCAGAGCGCCAGGGCCGCGGCCGCCAGGGGCAGGGCGGCCCACAGGCGGATTCGGGAGGCTTGCAGGCCGGCGGGCATGGACTGGGCTGCCGGGTACGCTGCGTGCTTCGGGTGTCGGGTCGTTGGCATGGGGGTGTCCCTCCTGTGCCGCAATATAGTGCGGGCGCTGCCTTCTGTTCCATTGCGCCCGTCTTTTCTTTCTCCCCTTCCTCCCATCACCTCCATACATGCGCCACACGCTCGCCACCCTGCAGGAATCCCGTATCCGTGAAGTCGCCAACGCCGGCATGGGCCGCAGCGACGTGCTGCCGTTCTGGTTCGGAGAGAGCGACGAGGTCACGCCGCAGGTGATCCGCGACGCGGCCATCGCATCGCTTGAGCGCGGCGAGACCTTCTATTCGCACAACCTGGGCCTGCTGGAGCTGCGCGAGCAGATCGCTGCCTACGCCAGCCGGCTGCACGGCCCGGTGGGCGTGGAGCGCATCGCCGTCACCTCCGGCGGCGTGAACGCGCTGATGCTGGCCATGCAGGCGCTCTTGGATGCGGGCGATGAGGCCGTGGCCGTGACCCCGGTCTGGCCCAACCTCACGGCCCAGCCGCTGGTGATGGGCGCGCGCCTGCGCTGCGTGCCGCTGCGCCCGCAGGCGGACGGCCTCTGGGCGCTCGACCTGCCCGCGCTGCTGGCGGCCATTACGCCGGCCACGCGCCTGCTGATCCTCAATGCCCCGAACAACCCCACGGGCTGGACGCTGTCGGCCGAGGAGCAGCGCGCCATCCTGGCCCACTGCCGCAGCACCGGCACCTGGGTGCTGGCCGACGAGGTCTATGAACGCCTCTACTACGAGCCCACGACCAACGGCTGCGCGCCGAGCTTTCTCGATATCGCCGAGCCCGAGGACCGGCTGGTGGTGGTGCAGAGCTTTTCCAAGGGCTTTCTGATGACCGGCTGGCGCCTGGGCTGGCTGGTGATGCCGCCCTCGCTCACGCACCACATGGGCAAGCTGGTGGAGTTCAACACCTCCTGCATCAGCGTCTTCACCCAGCGCGCCGGCCTGGCCGCGCTGGCGCACGAGGCCGACATCACGCCCCGCGTGGTCGCCCACCTGCGCGCCTGCCGCGACACCCTGGTGCCCCTGCTGCAGGCGCTGCCCGGCGTGACCGTCGCGCCGGCCCGCGGCGGCATGTATGCCTTCTTCCGCATCGAGGGGCACAGCGACTCGCTGGCGCTCGCCAAGCGCCTGGTGGCCGAGGCCGGACTGGGTCTCGCGCCCGGCGTGGCCTTCGGCGACGAGGCCGAGGGCTGGCTGCGCTGGTGCTTCGCCTCGCAGGACGCCAGCCGGCTGGTGCAGGGGGTGGAGCGGCTCAAAAAGTGGCTCGGGGTATAATCGACCGGTTTTGCATGGTGCAAGACGCACGCCGGTGGCCGTTCCAGCTGCCAGCGCAAGTAAACCGGGAGCGCCACGGCGCTGTCTGCGGCTCTTAGTCAATCAAGAGTTCCAGCCGCACCGCCGCTTCCATACAAAGGAAATCCAATGATCGCATCCTCCATCAAGGCCGAAGTCGTCAAGGCCAACGCCCGCGCCGCCAATGACACCGGTAGCCCCGAAGTCCAAGTGGCCCTGCTGACGGCCCGTATCAACGAGCTGACCCCCCACTTCAAGCAACACGCCAAGGACCACCACGGTCGCCGCGGCCTGCTGCGCATGGTGAGCCGCCGCCGCAAGCTGCTGGACTACCTGAAGGCCAAGGACGCAGACCGCTACACGGCGCTGATCGCCAAGCTGGGTCTGCGCAAGTAAGCGCATTCGCATGACGAAACGCCTGGGTTAGCACGCTAGCTCAGGCGTTTTTTACTTCGGAGACGCAAAAGCAGAGCGAAGCTGTGTCATTCCAATGGCCCTGGGGCACCGGCCCGGGCCGCAGGTCCACTGGAATGGCATCGTGTTCTGATTTGCCTCCGGCCCTTGCTGGCTGCGCGCAGCCAGCTATCAAAAAAGAAGCATAGGAAACCGCATGACCATCTTCAATAAAGTCACCAAGTCCTTCCAGTGGGGCGACAAGACCGTCGTCATGGAAACCGGCGAAATCGCTCGCCAGGCCAACGGCGCCGTGCTGGTCGAGATCGACGGCACCGTCATCCTCGCCACCGTGGCGGCCTCCAAGTCGGCCAAGCCCGGCCAGGACTTCTTCCCGCTGACCGTCGACTACATCGAGAAGACCTACGCCGCCGGCAAGATCCCCGGCAGCTTCTTCAAGCGCGAAGCCAAGCCTTCCGAGCTGGAGACGCTGACTTCGCGTCTGATCGACCGTCCCATCCGTCCTCTGTTCCCCGAAGGCTTCTACAACGACGTGCATGTGGTCATCCACACCATTTCGCTGAATCCCGAAGTCGACGCCGACATTGCGGCCATGATCGCCACGTCGGCGGCCCTGGCCGTGTCCGGCATTCCCTTCAGCGGCCCCATCGGTGCTGCTCGCGTGGGCTACATCAACGGCGAATATGTGCTGAACCCCGGTCAGACCCAGCGCAAGGATTCGCTGATGGATCTGGTCGTTGCCGGTACCGAATCCGCCGTGCTGATGGTGGAGTCCGAAGCCCTGCAGCTGCCTGAAGAAGTGATGCTGGGTGCCGTGGTGTTCGGCCATGAGCAGGGCAAGATCGCCATCGACGCCATCCATGACCTGGTGCGCGAAGGTGGCAAGCCCGCATGGGACTGGACCGCTCCCGCCAAGGATGAAGCGCTGATCGCCAAGGTCACAGAGCTGGGCGAAGCCAAGCTGCGCGCCGCGTACCAGGAGCGCAACAAGCAGGTGCGTACCCTGGCCTGCCGCACGGCTTACGCCGATGTCAAGGCGGCTCTGACCGAGCAGGGTCTGGCATTCGACGGTGTCAAGGTCGAAGGCATGCTGTTCGATATCGAGGCCCGCATCGTGCGTTCGCA
>JBHIWE010000136.1:0-11903 GCA_041987645.1 Acidovorax sp.
TCGCTGGCCCGCGCCCTGCGCTCGCCGCTTTTCGGCCTGCCCGACGCGGCCCTGGTGGAGCTGGCCGTGCTGCGCCGCCAGCCCGAGCATGCCGCCTGCAGCTGGTTCGATCTGCTACAAAAAGAGGAGCTGCTACCGCCCGCATTGCAAGGGCTGGGGCCGGTTCTGGCCCAATACCGCGGCTGGGTCGATACGCTGCCGCCGCACGATGCGCTGCATGCCATCTATGCCCAGGGCGACGTGCTGGCGCGCTTCGCCGCCGCCGCGCCCGCCACCCAGCGGCCAGCCGTGCTGGCCAACCTGCGCGCGCTGCAGGCGGTGTCGCTGCAGGTCGAGGGCGGGCGCTACCTCACGCCCTATGCCTTCGTGCGTGCCCTCAAGCGCCCGGGCCTGCGCGCGCCGGGCCGGGTCGATGCGCAGGCCGTGCGGCTTTTGACCATCCACGGCGCCAAGGGCCTGGAAGCGCACAGCGTGCTGCTGCTGGACACCGACGCCCGCGGCCAGAAGGCCGAGACCATGGGTGCGCTGGTGGACTGGCCCGGCGAGGCGCCCGTGCCGCGCCGCTTCGTCTTCATGGCCAGCGAGACCAGCCCGCCGCCCAGCGCCGAAGACGTGCTGGCGGCCGAGCGCGCCGAGCGCCAGCGCGAAGAGCTCAATACCCTCTACGTCGCCATGACGCGGGCCAAGCACTGTCTGGCGCTGTCCTGCGTACAGGCGCGCCAGTCCGCGCCCGGCAGCTGGTGGAACCGCCTCGTGCCGCTGCTCACGCCGGCCGAGCTGCCGCCCGAGCCGTCAGCCGACGACGCTGCCGCCATCGGCGACGCGCAGGCCGGCGACACCGTGACCCTGGCCGAGCTGCCCGCCATCACCATCGCCGTGCCTGCCCGGCCCGAGCTGGCCGCGCTGCAGCGCGCGCAGGCCGAGGCCTCCACGCCGGCCAGCCGGCAGGGCGAGGCCATGCACCAGCTGCTGGAGCAGGCCGGCCTGCCCGGCGCGCCGCTGGGCGATCTGCGCAGCGCCGGCTGGGCCGCAGGCCGCATCGCCCAGCTGGTGCGCGACTTCGAGCTGACCGCCGATGCCGCCGCCGCCGCTGCGGCGATGGCCCGGCGCATCCTGGCGGGCGAGGGCGCCTGGGCCTGGGACGCCGCGCAGATCGACCGCGCCCTGAACGAGGCGCCCCTCGTTCACCAGGGCCAGAATCTGCGGCTGGATCGGCTGGTGCGCCGCCGGGCCACGGCACAATCGCCGGCCCGCTGGTGGGTGCTCGACTACAAGAGTGCCCCCCAACCCGAAAGGCAGCCGCAGCTGATGGCGCAATTGCGCCTCTACCGCGCCGCCGTGCAGGCGCAGGTGGGGGCGGAGCCGGTCTCGGCCGCCTTCCTCGCGGGCGATGGCCGGCTGGTGGTGGTCGATGGCGACGTGGCCGCCCCGCCCGTGCCGCCGCCGCCATCGGCTCCGCCCGCGCCCGTACCGGCCAACCGCAAGGCGGGCCCGGACACGCGCCAGCAGACGCTTTTCTGACGACCTTTCCTGGCGCGCTGGGGCCCTGATGCCTTTCGCCACAGCCGCTTCTTCGATCCCCTTTCCTTTCCCACAGGCCCGGCATGACCGCTTCCGAATCCGCTCCCGACAACGCCTCCCTCGCACCCACCTCCGGCCCCCAGCGCATCGACTGCGAGGTGGCCGTGATCGGCGGCGGCCCGGCGGGCCTGATGGCCGCCGAATCGCTGGCCCGCGCCGGCCACGCCGTGCATGTGTTCGACGCCATGCCCTCCGTGGGCCGCAAGCTGCTGCTGGCCGGCAAGGGCGGGCTGAACCTCACGCATTCCGAGGCCTTCGAGCCCTTCGTGTCGCGCTATGGGGAGCGCCAGCCCGCGCTGGCGCCGATGCTGCAGCGCTTCGGCGCGCAGCAGGTGTGCGAATGGGCGGGCGAGCTGGGCGTGCAGACCTTCGTCGGCACCTCGGGCCGCGTGTTTCCGGTGGACATGAAGGCCGCGCCCCTGCTGCGCGCCTGGCTGCACCGCCTGCGCGGGCAGGGCGTGCGTCTGCACATGCGCCACCGCTGGCTCGGCTGGGCGGGCGATGAGGCCGGCACGCCTGCCGCTGAGGGCACTGCCCCTGCGCTGCGCTTCGCGGCGCCGGGCGGCGAGGTGTGCGTGCAGGCCCGCGCCGTGGTGCTGGCGCTGGGCGGCGGCAGCTGGGCGCGGCTGGGCTCCGATGGTGCCTGGGTGCCGCTCTTGGCGGAGCGCGGCGTGGACGTGGCGCCGCTGCGCCCGGCCAACTGCGGCTTCGACGTGCCGCGCCTGACCGAGCCCGGCGGGCCGGTGGGCGAGACGCGGCGCGACTTCCTGCGCCAGCTGCTGGGCAGCCAGCCGCAGCCCGCCACTGGCTGGACGCCGTTCTTCGCCGAACGCTTCGCGGGCCAGCCCTTCAAGTCGGTGGCGATCGCCTTCACCGACAGCCAGGGCCGGCACTTCGAGCGGCGCGGCGAGTTCGTGGCCACGGCCACGGGCGTGGAAGGCAGCCTGATCTACGCCGTCTCACACCTGCTGCGCGACGAGATCGCCGCCCACGGCCACGCCACGTTCGCGCTCGATCTGCTGCCCGACCATTCGCCCGAGCGCGTGCTGGTCGAAGTGCGCCACCCGCGCGGCTCGCGCAGCCTGGGCAGCCATCTGAAGAGCCGGCTGGGGCTGGATGGCATCAAGAGTGCCATCCTCTACGAACAGTTGGGCAAGGACGGCGTGAACGACCCGGTGGCGCTGGCCCATGCCATCAAGGCGCTGCCCATCACCGTGGTGGCCCCGCGCCCGCTGGATGAGGCCATCAGCACCGCCGGCGGCGTGCCTTTCGAGGCGCTGGACGCGGGCCTGATGCTCCAGGCGCTGCCGGGCGTCTTCTGCGCGGGCGAGATGCTGGACTGGGAGGCGCCCACGGGCGGGTACCTGCTCACGGCCTGCTGGGCCAGCGGCCTCGCGGCGGGTGAGGGCGCTGGCCGGTGGCTTGCGCGTTGAGCCTGCTGCCGCCGGTTTTTCGTAACAAGCTTTAACATACCGCCCTACAACGTATTCATCGGGACAAACGTGCCGATGGGGCGTACCCGCCATGATGGGACGTGGCTGTCGTACCGCTCGGGGGGAAATGGCGATGCACAACACGGCGGTTTTCGATTTTCTGAATGCGATTCCGATGCCGGTACTGGTGTCCGAGAGGACCGGTAGCGCGAATTCCGACTACAGCCCGCGTTTCGTGAATGCGGCCTTTCTCGATCAGATCGGCTATGGGCTCGCAGACATCCCGGACCTCGAGAGCTGGTTCAGGCTCGCCTATCCCGATCCCGAGCTGCGAAAGGTGGTGGCGAACGACTGGTTCCTGGCGGTCGACAGGAGCTTGGCGCAGGGACGGAGCATTGCGGAAGTCAGCGCGCCCATCCAGTGCGAGAACGGCCAGAAGCGCTGGTTCATCATCACCGCGCAAGTGCGGTCGGAGAGCCTTCCGGACATGCACATCGTGACGTTCCGGGACATCCACGATCTGAAGACGCTTTCGGACAAGAACCACCGGCTGTCGCAGACGGACCAGCTGACGGGCGTCTTCAACCGGCGCGCCGGCCAGCAATTGCTCGAATCCGAACTGTCGCGCTCGCACCGCAGCGGGCTGCCTTTCGCCATCGTCATGTGCGATGTGGACCACTTCAAGCCCATCAACGACCGATGGGGTCATGTGTACGGTGACCAGGTGCTGTGCCGGGTGTCCCAGACCTTGAGGGGCACCTGCCGCAACATTGATACCGTGGTGCGCTGGGGCGGCGATGAGTTCCTGGTGATCCTGCCGGCCACCTCCTTGCGGGAGTCGCAGATCCTGGCGGAAAGGCTGCGGCAGTCGGTTCAGTCGCTGCAATGGCGTGGGGAGGCGGCAGTGCTTACGCCGACCTTGAGCCTGGGGTGCGCCGCCAGTCAGCCGGGGCGGTCCCTCGTCGATCTGCTGAAGGCCGCGGATGCTTCGCTCTATGGGGCCAAGCAGCGAGGCCGCAATGCAGTCGGAGGATGAGGGGCTGGGAGGTGCAGGTCTTGAACCAAACGCCCCGCGGCTGAATGTGCCTGGGCGGAAAGGCGTGCAAAAGAAGAAGTTGACGAGCCTTACCCCCGGCACTGGCTCTACAGTTAGGGCTGCTTGGTTCCCCACCTGACCCGGTTGGCTGCTTCACCATGCGGGGAGGCCCGTCAGCGGCAATTGTAGCCACTGCGCGGGGCCGCTGCGGCGAGAAAGGCCACACGGCGTGCCGGGCGAGCCTCTTTTCGCCGTGTTTTCACCGCTGCGTCACGCGGAAAACGCCCACCAGTTCGTCCAGCCGTGCCGCCTGGTTGCGCAGCGATTCAGCGGCCGAGGCCGCTTCCTCCACCAGCGCGGCGTTCTGCTGCGTGGCCTGGTCCATGTGGGTGACGGCCAGGTTCACCTGGTCGATGCCGGCAGCCTGTTCCTGGTTGGCCGAGGCGATGCCCTGGATCAGGTGCGTCACCTTCTGCACGCTGTCCACCACCTCGTTCATCGTCGCGCCGGCCTGGTCCACGAGGCGGGAGCTTTCGCCCACCTGCTGCACCGAGGTGTCGATCAGCTGCTTGATCTCCTTGGCGGCCGAGGCCGAGCGCTGCGCCAGCGCGCGCACCTCGCTGGCGACCACGGCGAAGCCTCGGCCCTGCTCGCCCGCGCGGGCGGCCTCCACGGCGGCATTGAGCGCCAGGATGTTGGTCTGGAAGGCGATGCCGTCGATCACGCCGATGATGTCCACGATGCGGCGGGAGGACTCGTTCACCGCGCCCATGGTGCTGACCAGCTGGCCGACCATCGTGCCGCCGCGCTGGGCCACTGCGGAGGTGGAGCCCGCCAGATCCGCCGCATCGCGCGCGTTGTCGGCGTTCTGCCGCACGGTGCTGGTGAGCTGCTCCATCGAGGCGGCCGTCTGCTGCAGGGCGCTCGCCTGCTGCTCGGTGCGGTGGGAGAGATCGTTGTTGCCCGCAGCGATCTCGGCCGATGCGGTGGTGATGGACTGGGTGCTGGCGCGTACCTCGCTCACGATGTGGGCGATGCTCCCGCGCATGCGTTCCAGCCCGTGCAGCAGGCTGGACTGGTCGCCCGTCCGCAGCACCACCGGCATGGAGAGATCGCCCTGGGCCATGGCCTCGCTCATGCGGTTGGCGTAGCGCGGCTCGCCGCCCAGCTCGCGCAGCAGCCCGCGGGCGATGAGCGCCCCCACGGCCAGCAGCAGCGCGCCCAGCGCCAGCGCGCCCAGGCCGAAGCGCAGGATGCGCGCATTGACCGTCGCGGCGACCGTGTCCACATAGACGCCCGAGCCGATCACCCAGCCCCAGGGCGCGAAGCCCTTGACGTAGGAGATCTTCTGCACCGGCTCCGTGGCCCCGGGCTTGGGCCAGAGGTAGGGCACGAAGCCCGCGCCGTTTTGCCGCGCCATGTCCACAAAGGCGACGAAGAGGTGCTTGCCGGTCGGGTCCTGGTTGGCCGAGAGGTTTTTGCCCTCCAGCTCCGGGCGGATCGGATGCATGAGCATGACCGGCCCCATGTCGTTGATCCAGAGGTATTCGTTGCCGCTGTAGCGCATCACGCGCAGCGCGTCCTTGGCCATCTGCTGGGCCTGCGCCTCCGTCAGCTTGCCTGGCCCGACCTGCGCCTGGTAGCTGGCCACCAGGCTGTAGGCGGTCTCGACCACCTGCCGCACGCTGGCCTGGCGCTCGTCCATGATGAGCTGCTTCTCGGACGCCAGCAGCACCGTGGTGATGAGCGCGATGCCGAGCAAGGCGCAGGCGATGAGCAGACCCAGGCGGCGGCCAATGCTCATGCGGTTGAGCCAGCTGTCTGCTTGCTTCATGGATTTCCCCTGGGTTGATGCGGGCCTCTGCCCGGCTCCAGCCGGGCCGCCCATGTAGGTGAACATGGTAGTGGCCGGCACCTGCGGTGCGGCGCTTCGCGGCCCCCGTAGAATCCCGCGGATGTCCTACCTTGTGCTCGCCCGCAAATACCGCCCCAAGACTTTCTCCGAAATGGTCGGGCAGGAGCACGTGGTGCAGGCGTTGTCCAATGCCCTCACGCAGCAGCGGTTGCACCACGCCTATCTGTTCACGGGCACGCGCGGCGTGGGCAAGACCACCGTCTCGCGCATTCTGGCCAAGTCGCTCAACTGCCAGGGGCCGGACGGGCAGGGCGGCATCACCGCCACGCCCTGCGGTGTCTGCCAGGCCTGCCGCGACATCGACAGTGGCCGCTTCGTGGATTACACCGAGCTGGACGCCGCCTCCAACCGGGGCGTGGACGAGGTCCAGGGCCTGCTGGAGCAGGCCGTGTACAAGCCCGTGCAGGGCCGCTTCAAGGTCTTCATGATCGACGAAGTGCACATGCTCACCAACACCGCCTTCAACGCCATGCTGAAGACGCTGGAGGAGCCGCCCGAATACCTCAAGTTCGTGCTCGCCACGACCGACCCGCAGAAGGTGCCCGTCACGGTGCTCAGCCGCTGCCTGCAGTTCAACCTGCGGCCCATGGCGCCCGAGACGGTGCTCGACCACCTGAGCCGCGTGCTGGCGCAGGAAAACGTGCCCGCCGACCCGCAGGCCCTGCGCCTGCTCTCGCGCGCCGCGCGCGGCTCCATGCGCGATGCGCTCTCGCTCACCGACCAGGCCATCGCCTTCGGCAGCGGCCAGCTGCAGGAAGCCGGCGTGCGCCAGATGCTGGGCAGCGTGGACCGCAGCTATGTCTTTCGCCTCATCGACGCGCTGGCGCAGGGTGATGGCCGCACCGTGGTGGAAACGGCGGATGCGCTGCGTCTCAACGGCCTCTCGGCCGCCTCCACGCTGGAGGAGATGAGCACGGTACTGCAGCGCATGGCCGTGATCCAGGCCGTGCCCCAGCGCGCCGCCGATGCCGCCGCCGACGGCAGCGACCCGGAAGCCGCCGAGATCGCCCGCCTGGCCGGCCTGATGCCCGCCGACGAAACGCAGCTGCTCTACAGCATCTGCCTGCATGGCCGCACGGAGCTGGGCCTGGCGCCCGATGAATACGCCGCGCTCACCATGGCCCTCCTGCGGTTGCTGGCGTTCAAGCCCAACCACTCCAATGCGGCCGAAGACGGCTCACTGGAAAAAAAAACTCTGAAGCCGGCTGACCCGCCCTCCGCAGGGGCTGCGGCGGGCTCCGTTGCGCCTGTGCGCGCGGCCGAGCCGCCGGTGGCGCGGGACTTCTCGCCTGTGGCGGCCGTCGCATCGCCGCTGCGCCCCGGCGCGGGCGCCACCCCGGTCCCGCAAGCTGCAGCAGTGGCCACCGAGCCGCCGCAGGCCGATGTCGCGGTGCTCCCTGAAGCCGGTGCCGACGACGGCCCGGCGCCCGGCCATCCTGCCGCCTTCTCGGAAGTGGAGTACGACTCCGTACCGACTTACGCATCGGAACCCGCTCATGCGCCCGTCGAGCTGGCCGTGCGTTCGCCTGAGGACTTTCGGCAGAATCGGCCTGTAGCCCGCCAAGATCGTGGGCGTGATGCTCCTGAATTTGTAGCAATCCCGGTGCGCGAGGCGCCCGAGCCGGGTGCCCGTCTGCAGCCCTTGCCGGCTGGCGGCCCGCGCGCCGCGTCGGCGCGCTACACCCGCACCGACGAAGGCGATGTCTGGTATGCCACCGTGCAGCAACTGGTGGCAGCCGAAGCCATTACCGCGCTGGTGCGCGAGCTGGCACTGCAGTCGCAACTGGTGGCGCGGGATGCGGGCCACTGGCTGCTGCGTGTCGAGCGTGAATCGCTCAACCAGCCCACCGCGCGCGAACGCCTGCGCGCCGCGCTCGAAGCCCACGGCCACGCCACGCAGATCAGCGTGGAATTGGGCGTGGTGATCGACAGCCCGGCGCGGCGCAATGCGCATGCGGCGGCCGAGCGCCAGCGTTTGGCGCAGGAAATCGTCGAAAACGACCCCTATGTGCAGACGCTGATGCGCGACTTCGGGGCGAAAATCGTGCCTGGCAGCATCAAGCCCGCCTGACGCGCCCGAGCCGGCCCAGCGATCGCAGGCGCCAGGGCAGGGCAGTGCATGCCGGTTCCTCTCTGCTGCCTTTCACTGCGCCGCTCCGACCCCATTTCACTCATTCATCCATCCGTTCGATTCATTCGATCCATTTCATAAGCAAAGGACACCTTTCATGTTCAACAAGGGACAACTCGCCGGCCTGATGAAGCAAGCCCAGGCCATGCAGGACAACCTGAAGAAGGCCCAGGACGAACTGGCCCACATCGAGGTGGAAGGCGAATCGGGCGCCGGCCTCGTCAAGGTGCTGATGACCTGCAAGCACGACGTCAAGCGCGTGACCATCGACCCCAGCCTGCTGGCCGACGACAAGGACATGCTCGAAGACCTGGTGGCTGCCGCTTTCAATGCGGCCGTGCGCAAGGCCGAGGAGACCTCGCAGGAAAAGATGGGCAAGCTGACGGCGGGGATGCCAGGCCTCCCCGGCGGCATGAAATTCCCTTTCTGAGGGGGGGCTACTGCGCGGGCCATCTGCGTCGTTGGGCGGTGCTCGCGATCCTCACGTACATGCAGTACGTTCCGGTCGCTGCGCTCCGTCCGCCTCGCAGCTGATCCCGCTCGCTACGCCCTTTGCGCTGTCGTGAGCGTCGTTGGGCGGTGCCCGGAATCCTCACGTACCGCTCCAGTTCTTGCGCCATGCTGATGCGCTGCTCCAACGCCCGATTTCCAGGAGTTTGATGACCGATACGAATTCTCTTGACGCCCTGATCCAGGCGCTGCGGCGCCTGCCCGGGGTGGGCGTGAAATCGGCGCAGCGCATGGCCTTCCATCTGCTGCAGCACGACCGCGCAGGTGCCGAGGCGCTGTCGCGGGCCTTGCACGAGGCGGCGCGGTCGGTGCGGCATTGCGAGCGCTGCCACACCTTTACCGAGGCGGCCGTGTGCGAGGTCTGCCTGGACCCGGAGCGTGACGCCACGCGCCTGGCCGTGGTGGAAACGCCGGCCGACCAGGCCGCTCTGGAGCGCACGGGGGCTTTCCGGGGGCTCTACTTCGTGCTGATGGGGCGGCTCTCGCCGCTCGATGGCGTGGGCCCGAACGATATCGGCTTCAAGCAGCTGCTGGAGCGTGCGAGCGACGGCGTCGTGCAGGAGGTGATCCTGGCGACCAGCTTCACGGCAGAAGGCGAGGCCACGGCCTATGCCATCAGCGAGACGCTCAAGAGCCGGGGCGTGCATGTCACGCGCCTGGCGCGGGGGGTGCCGGTGGGCAGCGAGCTGGAATACGTCGATCTCGGCACCATCGCGCATGCGCTGTCCGATCGGCGCTGACCGGCGGGCCAGGCGGTGTATTGCTATTAAAATGGTAGCTGTATGCCCTGTTTCCCAGGGCGCAGGCAGCTGAAAACACGAGAAAGCGAAGGTGTGCCATGAACACGACAATGCATGTGGCCCGGTTCACCGCCGCCTACTGGTGCGTACTGATCGCTGCGCTGCTGCCCATGGTGTGCGCGCTGCTGGCCAAGCGTGGCGCCTTCCGCCGCGACGACAACGCCGATCCCCGAAGCTGGCTTGACCGCCAGACCGGCTGGCGGGCGCGTGCGAATGCCGCGCAGGCCAACAGCTTCGAGGCGCTGCCTTTCTTCATCGGCGCGGTCGTCATCGCCCATCAGCTCGGGGCCCCGCAGACGTTGCTGGACATGCTGGCCCTGGCGTTCGTGCTGCTGCGCATCGGCCTCATCGCCCTGTACGTGGGCGGCATGCCGACGGCTCGCAGCCTGGTTTGGGCGGCGGGCCTTCTGGTCAACATCGCGATCTTGTTCGTCGGCTATCGCTGACGGCAGCGCAGGGGGTGTGCAGGCCGCTGCCACGCCGGGCCATGTCTGGGTGGGGTGGGGCGCCGCTTGGCCGCCGCACAGCGGTAGGTGGGGAATCGCCCGGGTAGGTACAACTCCCTGGTCGCGCCACGCGCGTGCTTCAGGCACACTCCATCCCTCATGTTGCACTGCAGCATGAACTTCCTTCGTCGTTCATCCAGCTCCATGTCATTACCGCACCTGACCCGGCGCCAATGGGGCGCCCATGCCGCTTCGGCCACCGCGACCGCCTGGATCGCGGCGCCGGTGGCTGGGCGCGCGCAGCCGCTGTCGGGCGGCGGAGAGCGCATTCGCGTGGCGGTGGGGGGCGGCAGGACCTTGTATTACCTGCCATTGGTGATTGCCGATGCGCTCGGGTTCTTTCATGCCGAGGGGCTGGACGTCAGGCTGCAGGACTATGCCGGCGGCTCCCTTGCGCTGCAGGCGCTGCAGACCGGCGATGCCGATGTCTGCTGCGGGGCCTACAGCCACGTGCTGCAGGCCGCCATCGGAAGCACTGGCACCAGCTTGCAGCAGCCGTCGCCCCGAGGGCTGGCATTGGCAGCGCCCGCTGCGCCTCTGCGCAGCCTGGTGGTGCTGGGCCGCGCTCCGCAGCTGGCGCTGGGCGCTTCGACGCGCACCTGGCCCTGGCGCAGCGTGACGCGCTTCAATGGCATGCGCGTGGGGGTGTCGGCGCCGGGTTCGGCGACACAGCTCCTGGCCGGCCTGTGGCTGGGGCTGGCGGGGGCTCCGCTCAATGAGGTCCGCTTCGTGGGCGTGGGCTCCGGCATGGGGGCCGTCACCGCTTTGCGGCAGGGAGCGGTGCACGCACTCTGCCACGCGGATCCGCTGATGACGCTGCTCGAGCAGCGCGGCGAAGTGCGCCTGCTGTGCGATACACGTACGCTCAAGGGCTCGTCCGACCTCTTCACCGGCCCCATGCCCTCGGCCTGTCTTTATGTACCCAAGGGGTTTACCACGCAGCGGCCGGCGCAGGCGCAGGCCCTGGTCAACGCGCTGGTGCATGCACTCAAATGGCTGCAGACCGCATCACCGACCGACCTGGTGCGAGCGCTGCCTGCCGGCTACATGATGGGTGACCGGGGGGGGTATCTGGCCGCCTTCCAGCGCAGCCGCGAAACCCTGTCGCCCGACGGCCTGATGCCCGATGAGGGCCCCGCCACGGCGCTGCGTGCCCTGGCGCGGCTGCGGCCGGAGCTTGATGCATCCCGAGTGGATCTTGCACTCACCTTCACCGACGCCTACGCGCGCAGGGCCAAGCTCAAGTACGCGCTTTGAAGAGGGATTGCCTCGGCGCGGCAGGCGAGAGGCCGGGGAGGGGGTTGGGCGGGATACGCGGGGCGGCTAAAGTGACGCAGGGCCTGCGCGGACGCTTTCCGCCGCCCATCCGCTTCCAATCGGCACCTCACCCTTTCAAGGTTCACCATGACGCTTCATTTCAGCATCGGTCCCCTCGTGTCCCTGATCGCCGGCATCCTGATCCTGGTGATGCCTCGGCTGCTCAACGTGATCGTCGCGCTCTACCTGATCGTGATGGGGATCCTGGGGCTGGTGGGCATGCACAACCTGCGCTTCTGACGTGCCGGGGCCATCAGAAGCGGAGCCGGTCAGCGCTTCTTCTTCTGCGCCTTCGGCGGCGTGCCGCCCTTGCGGCTGGTGGCTGCTTGGTGCTTGGCTGGCGAGCGCGTGCTGGCGGCGGGCGCTGGTCTGCCACGGGCAGAGGTCTGCTTGACGTCCGCAGACGGCACGCGGGCGGCTGAAGCAGTGGTGAGTCGCACCGGCAGATACATCACGACGGCCTGGCCGCTCTTGAAGTTGGCGGTCTTCTTCACGTCGTTCCAGTCGGCGACGTTGTCCACGCTGACCCGGTAGCGGTGCGCGATGCTGGCGACCGTCTCGCGCTTGCCGGCGCGCACGGTGGTGCGGCGGGTCACGATCTCGGGCGTGAATGCCACCTGTCCGTTGTCGGCCACCTGGCTGGAGACGTCCTCCCGCGTGGTGGTGGCGCGCGG
>JBHIWE010000137.1:0-11878 GCA_041987645.1 Acidovorax sp.
GGCGAACGCTTCCTGGAGCTTCGAGCGCAAATGCGCGGCCTGGGCCGAGGCGCTGGCCCCTTTCGGCCTGCTGGATGGATGCGACTAACTGACCTGACCTGATTTTTGATGTGACTGATTCGACGACCGTCCCCCAACCCTCCGCCGCGCGTGCGCCGGCCCGCAAGAAATCCGCGCCCGCGGCCGAGCTGCCCGAAGTCAGCGTCTCCGAAGACGGCGACGTGCGCCACCTGCATCTGGGCACGCCCTGGATCCAGGGCTCCATGCGCGTGGCCGAGCCCTTCGATATCGAGCTGGAATACGTGCAGCGCATGATGGCCTGGCTGCTCTTCGTGGAGCCCGCCAGCGTGGGCAAGCGCCACGCCATGCAGCTGGGCCTGGGTGCGGGCGCCATCACCAAGTTCTGCCACAAGAAGCTGCGCATGTGCTGCACCGCCATCGAGCTCAACCCGCAGGTGGTGGCCGTCTGCCGCAGCTGGTTCAAGCTGCCGCCCGACGGCGCCAAGCTGCGCGTGGTGCTGGCCGATGCCGCCCGCGAGATCCGCAAGCCCGAATGGCTGGGCACGGTCGATGCGCTGGCGGTCGATCTGTATGACCACGAGGCCGCCGCGCCCGTGCTCGACAGCGCCGAGTTCTACGCCGACTGCCGCGCCCTGCTGACCGACGACGGTGCCATGACGGTCAACCTCTTCGGCCGCTCTTCCAGCTACGAACGCAGCCTGGGCAAGATGGCCGAGGCCTTCGGCGCCGACGCGCTCTGGGCCTTCAAGCCGACGCGCGAGGGCAACACCGTGGTGCTGGCCCAGCGCACGCCCACGGCGCCCAAGCGCGCCGAACTGCTGGCCCGCGCGGAGGCCGTGCAGGCCCGCTGGGACCTGCCGGCCGCCAAGTGGCCGCGCGTCTTCAAGCCCGTGGCCTGACATCGAAAGACCTGCCATGGATGCCCCCGCCACCGCTGCTGCCGCTCCCGCCACCCCAGCCGGCCCGCTCGACTGGCGCCGCATCGTCGAATGGCTGCGCTCTGACGGCGTCATCGCCAGCGAGGAGGCCGACCGCACCATCGCCCGCTGCGCCCAGGCCGAGAGCCGCCAGCACCCGCTGGTGCGGCTGGCCAACGTGGCCATGGCGCGCGCGGCCGACGGCAAGCCGCTGGACGTGGAGATGCTCACGCAGTACGTGGCCAATCGCAGCGGCCTGGCCTATCTGCGCATCGACCCGCTGAAGGTGGATGTGGGCCGCGTGGCCGACGCCATGAGCGCGAGCTATGCCGAGCGCCACAAGGTGCTGCCCGTGCAGGTGACGCCGCAGGAAGTGGTGGTGGCCACGGCCGAGCCCTTCATCGACGACTGGGTGGCCGAGGTGGAGCGCCAGTCGCGCCGCCGCGTGCGTCGCGTGGTCGCCAACCCGCTGGACATCCAGCGCTACACGGCCGAATTCTTCGCGCTGGCCAAGTCGGTGCGCGCTGCGCAGAAATCCGGCAGCAACAGCGGTGCCAGCAGCTTCGAGCAACTGGTGGAGCTGAACCAGAGCAACAAGCAGCTCGACGCCAACGACCAGGGCGTGGTCCGCGTGGTGGACTGGCTCTGGCAGTACGCCTTCGACCAGCGCGCCAGCGACATCCACCTGGAGCCGCGCCGCGAGCAGGGCGTGATCCGATTCCGCATCGACGGCGTGCTGCACCCGGTCTATCAGATGCCCATGGGCGTGCTCAACGCCATGGTGGCCCGGGTGAAGTTGCTGGGCCGCATGGACGTGGTGGAGCGCCGCCGCCCGCAGGACGGCCGCATCAAGACCCGCAACCCGCGCGGCGAAGAGGTGGAAATGCGCCTTTCGACCCTGCCCACGGCCTTCGGCGAGAAGATGGTGATGCGCATCTTCGACCCCGACAACGCCGTCAAGGACCTGGATGCGCTGGGCTTCTCGCAGCACGACGCGCAGCGCTGGGAGCAACTCGTCAAGCGTCCGCACGGCATCATTTTGGTGACCGGGCCCACAGGCTCGGGCAAGACCACCACGCTTTATTCCACGCTCAAGCGCGTGGCGACCGAAGAGGTCAACGTGAGCACGGTGGAGGACCCGATCGAGATGATCGAGCCCAGCTTCAACCAGACGCAGGTGCAGCCGCAGCTGGACTTCAATTTCGCCGAAGGCCTGCGGGCGCTGATGCGCCAGGACCCGGACGTGCTCATGGTGGGCGAGATCCGCGACCTGGCTACGGCCGACATGGCGGTGCAGGCCGCGCTCACCGGCCACCTCGTCTTCAGCACGCTGCACACTAACGATGCGCCCAGCGCCGTCACCCGGCTCATGGAGCTGGGCGTGCCGCCCTATCTCATCAACGCCACGCTGCTGGGCGTGCTGGCGCAGCGGCTGGTGCGCACGCTCTGCCGCCAGTGCCGCGTACGCGATACCGAGGCCCGGCCGGAGGCGCTGGCCGAGGTCGTCAAGCCCTGGAAGCTCAACGGCAGCTACCAGCCCTACCGCCCGGCGGGCTGCGTGGACTGCCGCATGACCGGCTTTCGCGGCCGCATGGGCCTCTACGAGCTGCTGACCGTGAGCGAGGCGCTCAAGGAGCGTATCCACCAGACGCCCTCCATCGACCAGCTGCGCCGCCAGGCCGTGCAGGACGGCATGCGCCCGCTGCGCCTTGCGGGCGCGCTGCGCGTGGCCGAGGGCCTGACCACGCTCGACGAAGTCATCGCCTCTACCCCTCCGATGGAGTGAGCGTCGCGGGCCCTGCGCGACCTGCGGTTTTCCCTAGGCGCCCGGTAGGTGGTATCCACAACGATACGGGCAAGAGCGGGCTGCACAATCGCCTGTCAATTTCCCGTAAGGAGATGTTTTCGTGAAAATCAAGAGTCAGAAAGACTTCTTCTCAGGGCTCATGTTCATGGGCGTGGGGGTCGCGTTCGCCGTGGGTGCCACCACCTACAGCGTGGGCTCCGGTGCGCGCATGGGCCCGGGCTACTTCCCGCTGATCCTGGGCATCCTCCTGGCCATTCTGGGTGGCGCCATCGTGTTCTATTCCACCGTGGTGGAAAGCGCCGACGGCGACAAGATCGGCAAGTGGGCCTGGAAGCCGCTGTTCTTCATCCTCGCTTCCAACTTCGCGTTCGGTGTGCTGCTGGCGGGCCTGCCCAGCTTCGGCGTGCCGGCCATGGGGCTGATCGTGGCCATCTACGCGCTAGTGTTCATCGCCAGTCTGGCCGGCGACACCTTCAACGCCAAGGAAGTCTTCATCCTCGCCACCATCCTGGCGGTGGGTAGCTACGTGGCTTTCGTCTGGGCGCTGAAACTGCAGTTCCCCGTGTGGCCCAGTTTCATTTCGGGTTGAGCGGGAGCATCGAAAACCATGGAATTGTTTGACAACCTGGCGACTGGCTTCGGCGTCGCCTTCACCTTCCAGAACCTCATCTACTGCCTGATCGGCTGTATCTTGGGGACGCTGATCGGCGTGCTGCCCGGTATCGGGCCTGTGGCGACCATCGCCATGCTGCTGCCCGCGACCTACGCGCTGCCCCCCGTGGCCGCGCTCATCATGCTGGCCGGCATCTACTACGGCGCGCAGTATGGGGGCTCGACCACCGCCATCCTGGTGAACCTGCCGGGCGAGTCATCGTCGGTGGTCACCGTGATCGACGGCTACCAGATGGCGCGCAAGGGCCGTGCGGGCCCCGCGCTCGCCGCTGCCGGCCTGGGCTCGTTCTTCGCGGGCTGCGTGGGCACCCTGATCCTGGCCGCCTTCGCCCCGCCGCTGACCGAAGTCGCCTTCAAGTTCGGCCCGGCCGAATACTTCTCGCTGATGGTGCTGGGCCTGATCGGCGCTGTGGTGCTGGCCTCGGGCTCGCTGCTCAAGGCCGTGGCCATGATCGTGCTGGGCCTGCTGATGGGCCTGGTGGGCACCGACGTGAACTCGGGCGTGGCCCGCTACAGCTTCGACATCCCCGAGCTGACCGACGGCATCAACTTCGTCGTGATCGCCATGGGCGTTTTCGGCTACGGTGAAATCATCGCCAACCTCTCCAAGCCCGAGGAAGACCGCGAGGTGTTCACGGCCAAGGTGCAGGGCCTGTTCCCCACCAAGGAAGACTTCAAGCGCATGATTCCCGCGGTGCTGCGCGGCACGGCTCTGGGTTCCGCTCTGGGCATCCTGCCCGGCGGCGGCGCTCTGCTGGCGGCTTTCGCGGCCTACACGATCGAGAAGAAGACCAAGCTGAAGCCGGGCGAAGTGCCCTTCGGCAAGGGCAACATCCGCGGCGTGGCGGCTCCCGAGTCGGCCAACAACGCCGGTGCGCAGACCTCCTTCATCCCGCTGCTGACGCTGGGCATTCCCCCCAACGCGGTGATGGCGCTGATGGTGGGTGCCATGACCATCCACAACATCCAGCCGGGCCCGCAGGTGATGACCAGCAACCCCGAGCTGTTCTGGGGCCTGATCGCCTCGATGTGGCTGGGCAATGCCATGCTCATCATCCTGAATCTGCCGCTGATCGGCATGTGGATCAAGCTGCTGACCGTGCCCTATCGCTGGCTGTTCCCTTCCATCGTGCTGTTCTGCGCGGTGGGCGTGTATGGCACCAACAACAACACCTTCGACGTGTGGCTGGTGGGCATCTTCGGTTTCATCGGCTACATCTTCCACAAGCTGGGCACCGAACCTGCGCCGCTGCTGCTGGGCTTCATCCTCGGACCGATGATGGAAGAGAACCTGCGCCGGGCACTGCTGCTCTCGCGCGGCGACTGGAGTG
This sequence comes from Acidovorax sp., assembly GCA_041987645.1. Taxonomy (GTDB): domain Bacteria; phylum Pseudomonadota; class Gammaproteobacteria; order Burkholderiales; family Burkholderiaceae_C; genus Paracidovorax. The sequence goes on from JBHIWE010000137.1 coordinate 4,749, forward strand.
TGTTCGTCACGCGTCCCATCTCTGCGGGACTGCTGGCCGCCGCCGTGCTGCTGCTCATCATCGTGCTGCTGCCGGCCGTGAAGAACAAGCGCGAAGAGGCCTTCGTCGAGGACTGACCGGCGCCTTTCCCGCAGGCAGGCACCGCGACTGGCGGTGCCTGGCCTGCTGCAACAAGACGGCACCTTCGGGTGCCGTTTGCATTGGGGTCGCCGGCACGCCACCACAATCGGGACTGCCCGTGCGCTGATCCCTCGCCTTGGCGCTGCGCCCTTCTCGCCACTTCCCATCCCCATGCCGCTCGATACATCCTCCCCACCTCCGCCGCAGCAGCGCACTCCTTCGCTCAGACTGGGGCTGGTGCTGGCCTTCTTCGGCGCCATCGCCTTCAGCGCCAAGGCCATCATCGTCAAACTGGCCTACCGGCACGGGGTGGATGCCGTGACGCTGATCATGTACCGCATGCTGTTCGCCCTGCCCATCTTCGCGGCCATGGCCTGGTGGGCCAGCCGGGGCCGCGCACCGCTCACGCGGCGCGACTGGGCTGGGGTGGCGTGGCTGGGCTTCACGGGCTACTACCTGGCGAGCTTTCTCGATTTCGCGGGTCTGGCCTACATCAGCGCCGGTCTGGAGCGGTTGATCCTGTATCTCAACCCCACGCTGGTGGTGCTGCTGGGCTGGGGGCTCTACGGGCGCCGCGTGCGCTGGGGGCAGCTGCTGGGGATGGTCATCAGCTACTGCGGCGTGCTGCTGGTGTTCGGTACCGAGGTGCGCCTGCAGGGCGCGCACGTGGCCTGGGGCGTGCTGCTGGTGTTCCTCTCGGCGGTGAGCTATGCGGTGTACCTCGTCTATAGCGGCGAGATGGTGCGGCGCCTGGGCGCCCTGCGGCTGGTGGGACTTGCCACCACGGTGGCGTGCCTGTGCTGTCTGGTGCAATTCGTAGTGCTGCGGCCGCTGTCGGCTGCGTGGGTGGCGCCGGAGGTGATCGGGCTGTCGCTGCTGAACGCCACGCTCTGCACCGCGGTTCCGGTGCTGCTGGTGATGCTGGCCATCGAGCGCATCGGCGCCGACCTAACGGCGCAGACCGGGATGATCGGGCCGCTTTCCACCATCCTGCTGGGGGTGTGGCTGCTGGGCGAGCCCTTCACGCCGGCCATCGCTGCGGGCACGGCTTTGGTGTTGGTGGGGATCTTCGTATTCACGCGCCTGGCCCGGGTGCGCGGGGGCTGAGGTGAAGGCTACCGGTCGCGCCGTGCCATAGCCATTGGAGCAGCCGGATCGCGTGGTTCGCCACTATGATTCCTGCGACCTGACATCCCGGCCCCGAGGCCACCAAAGGAGCGTTTGATTTATGGATCTGGGTATCGCTGGTAAGTGGGCGCTGGTGTGTGGCGCCAGCAAGGGGCTGGGGCTGGGCTGCGCCGAGGCCCTGGTGCGCGAGGGCGTGAACGTCGTCATCAATGCGCGCAATGCCGAGGCGCTGGACCGTTCCGTCGGGCATCTGGTCGCAGCCTCCGAAGACGCCACGCGGGCCGGCGGCATGAAAGGGCCGCAGCCCGTGGTGCTCTCTGTGGCAGCCGATATCACCACGCCCGAGGGCCGCGCCGCCGCGTTCGCGGTGCCGGGCGGGCCTGGGACGGCGTTCGATATCGTGGTCACGAACGCGGGCGGCCCGCCCACGGGCGACTTCCGCGACTGGGACCGCGAGGCCTGGATCAAGGCGGTGGACGCCAACATGCTCACGCCCATCGAACTCATCAAGGCCACGGTGGACGGCATGGCCGAGCGCGGCTTTGGCCGCATCGTCAACATCACCTCCAGCGCTGTGAAGGCGCCCATCGACATCCTGGGCCTGTCCAACGGCGCTCGCAGCGGGCTCACGGGCTTCGTGGCCGGCACGGCGCGCAGCGGCATCGCGGCGCGGGGTGTGACCATCAACAACCTGCTGCCCGGCAAGTTCGACACCGACCGTCTTGCCGCCACGGTGATGGCGGCGTCTTCCAAGTCGGGCAAGAGCATGGACGATGTGCGCCGCGCGCAGCAGGCATCCATCCCCGCCGGACGCTATGGCACGCCGCAGGAATTCGGCGCCATCTGCGCCTTTCTCTGCAGCGTGCAGGCCGGCTACATGACAGGCCAGAACGTTCTGGCGGACGGAGGCGCCTACAGCGGCACCTTCTGAGGCGCGGGCGGATGCTCCGGGGGCGGGCCTCTTGCGTGGATATGCTGTGGGCTGCAGTCATGGTCATTGCACCTTTCGGCACCGTCTCCGCGCACAATGGCGGCCATACGGGCCGGGAGACTGCTGCCTAGGTTGTGTCCGATCCAAGGGAGGAAGCCATGCCGCAGATGCCGTATTTGTCGCTTTCACTGCTTGCGCTCCTGGGTCGGTGCGGCCCCCGTCCGCTGGCGGCGGGTTTGTGTGCGTACGTGTGCGCATCGGCTGCAGCGGCCGTGCAGATGGCATCGGCTTCTGCAGCGCCTGGATCGGGCCCAGCATCGGCGAGTGCGTCCAGCGCGCAGCCGCGTGCGGTCCAGTATGCCGGTGCGCCCATCCGCCTGCGCGTGGTGGGCGGGCTGGGCGGCATCAGCCAGTACACCCGTTTCGAGCAGCCTTTCTGGACCACCGAGCTGCCCCGCCTGAGCGGCGGCCGGCTCTCCGCGGACATCGTGCCGTTCGATCGCGCCGGCATTCCCGGCGTCGAGATGCTGCGGCTGCTGCAGCTGGGTGTGGTGCCTTTCGGGACCGCGCTGATGAGTTCCTTCTCTGCGTTCTATCCGCAATACACCGCAGCCGATCTGCCGGGCCTGAGCGGCGACGTCGCCGGCCTGCGTGTGACGACTGCTGCGTTCCGTCCGTATCTTGAGCAGGCGCTGCGGCAGGAGCAGGGCGTGGAGATGCTCGCGCTCTACATCTACCCCGCGCAAATCACGTTCTGCAAACGTCCGCTGAAGGGTCTGGGCGACCTCAAGGGCCGGCGCGTGCGCGTGTCCTCTTCGGCGCAGGCGGACTTCCTCGCGGCCGTAGGTGCCGAGCCCGTGGTGACCAGCTTCACGCAACAGCGCAACAGCTTGGAGTCGGGCGAGACCGAATGCGCGGTGACGGGCGGCATGGCGGGCAACACGCTCGGGGTGGACACTCTCACCAGCTATCTCCACCCGCTGCCGCTCAATTGGGGCATGGCGGTGTTCGGGGCCAACCGCGCGGCCTGGAACGCACTGCCGCCGGCGGATCGCCAGTTGCTGCGCACCGAGCTCGCCCGGCTGGAGGCTGCGATCTGGGACAACGCCGAGCGTGAGACTGCAGAGGGCGTAGCCTGCAACCTCGGCCGTGCGGATTGCCGCACCGGCCGGCGAGGCTCCATGACGCTGGTGCCCGTGTCCCCTGCGGACGAGCGCCAGCGCATTGAAATCTTCCGCACGGCCGTGCTGCCCCGCTGGCTGCGCCGCTGCGCCGGGCGCTGTGACCAGATCTGGGCACGTACCATCGGTGCCCAGGGCCGCAGCGCGGACCTGTCCGTAGGACCATGAAGCAATTCGAGCCCAGCTCCACCAACACCCGCATCGCCCTGTGGGCGGTGGCCGGCTGCCTGCTGGTGGCCCTGGTACTGGCGACCACGCTGCTGATCTGGAATGTGCGCAAGACGGCCCTGTCCGAGAGCGAAGCCCAGGTGGTGCGCTTCATCTCGGGGGCGGAGGCGGCGATGAACCGTTCGCTGCTGTCGTTCGACGTGCTGTTGGCCAGCACCGGCGAGCTGCTCGAACTGCCCGGCGCCCCCGATGAGGGGCCGTCGGGACAGGATGGGGTGCGGCAGCTGCTGCGCAGCGCGGCGCGCCAGAACCTCCTGGTGCGCTACGTGGCGGTGATGGACGAGCGCGGCAAGGTCGTGGCAGCGTCTGATCTGTCGGGGCTCAACGCGGCGCGCGACCTGCCGGCCGGCTTCTTCGACGAGGCCATGAGCCAGCCCGTACCGGTGCTGGTGGCCAGCCAGCCCACGGTCAGCTTCTCCAGTTCGGAGCGGGTGATCTTCTTCGCCCGCACGCTGCGGGTGGCCCCGGAGCGGCAGCTGCTGGCGCTGGCCCAGGTGCCGGTCAGCATGCTGGTGGCGGTGCTCATGCAGGGGGCCGACATTCCCGCGCTCGAAGTGACGATGGAGCACGGTGCGGGCGACGTGTTGCTGGGCGTCTCTGGCCGGGGAGAGATGCGCCGCTCAGCAGCGGTGATGCCGCTGGCCGACCTGATGCTGATGTCCGGCGCGGCCGCTCCAGGCGCCCGCCGCGAGTCCAAGTCCTCTGCCAGCGACCCGAGCGATCTCGGCGCCTCGGGCGGCTACAGCGATCCGGACGCTTCGCTGCAGGTGAACAGCGGCCTTGCGCGCTGGAGCCTGCCTGCGCGCCTGTCCGGCATGCCGGCGCTCGTGGTGGCCCGGCCCATCCTCTACCCGGACCTGTGGGTTTCCGCCAGCCTGCCGGTGAAAGCCGCGCTGGCGAACTGGCGCTCGGAGCGCAACGCCATCGTGCTGGTCACGCTGATGTTCGGCGTCACGCTGCTGGCGGCGACCGGGTTCTCGGTCGCCTATCTCAACCGCATGAACCGGGCGCGCCGGGCCATGAAGCAGTCGCAGGCCACGCTGCAGCAGGCGCTGACCTCGCTCATCACGGGGTTTCTGCTGCTCGACTCCATGCACCGCGTGCTGCAGTGGAATCCGCGTTTCGTGGAGATCTATCCGTGGCTGGGGCCGGTGGTGCGCGTCGGCATGCCGTTCCAGGAGCTGCTGGAGGAGTCGGCGCGCCACCTGCTGCCCAACGGAGATCGAGCTGCCCGCAGCGAGTGGGTAGCGGAGCGCATGCTGCAGCAGCGTTTTCCGCGGGCCACGCACGAGCAGGCACTTCCCAATGGCCACTGCATCCAGATCACGGAGCGCACCACGCCCGACGGCGGCATGGTCATCTCCTACAACGATGTGACCGACATGCGCCGGGCCTCGGCCGAAATCGAAAGCCTGGCTTTCTACGACCCACTCACCGGCCTGCCCAACCGCCGCCTGCTGCTCGACCGGCTGAATCAGGCCGAGTCTGCTGCCGAGCGCTCGGGCGAGCGCGGCGCCTTGCTGTTCCTCGATCTGGACGAATTCAAGACGCTCAACGACACGCTGGGCCATGAGGTGGGCGACCAGCTGCTGCAGCAGGTGGCGCGGCGTCTTGCGGGCGCCGTGCGCTCCACCGATACCGTGGCCTGGCTGGGCGGGGATGAGTTCGTCGTCATGCTGCGCGACCTCTCCAGCGACAACGAGGAGGCGGCCGCCACCACCCGCCGCATTGGCGAGAAGATCCTGCATCAACTGAACCAGCCTTACCAGCTGGGCGCCTATGCGCACCAGCAGAGCTGCAGCATCGGCGTGACCCTGTTCGGCCATAAGCCGCAGCCAGCGGCTGAACTGCTCAGGCAGGCCGACATCGCCATGTACCAGGTCAAGGCGCAGCGCGGCGACGGGCTGTGCTTCTTCGACCCGGCCATGCAGGAGGCCATCAGCGCACGCGCCAAGCTGGAGGCCGACATGCGCGAGGCGCTGACGTTGGGGCAGTTCGTGCTGCACTACCAGCCGCAATGCACGCTCGCGGGCCGGCTGGTGGGCGTGGAGGCCCTGATCCGCTGGCAGCACCCGGAGCGCGGTTTGGTGATGCCGGGCCAGTTCATCGGGGTGGCCGAGGACAGCGAGTTCATCGTGCCGCTGAGCGAATGGGTGCTGCGCACGGCCTGCGAGCAACTGGCCCTGTGGGAGGGCGACCCGCTGTTGCGCCACCTCCACCTGGCCGTGAACGTGAGCGCCCGGCAGTTCCACCAGGCCGACTTCGTGCCCCAGCTGATCCAGGTCATCCAGCAGACCGGCATCCGCCCGCACCTGCTGGAGCTGGAGCTGACCGAGTCGCTGGTGCTGGACAACGTGGAGGAATCCGTGGCGAAGATGCACCTGCTGCGCACCAAGGGCGTGCGCTTTTCGGTGGATGATTTCGGCACCGGCTACTCGTCGCTCGCCTACCTCACGCAGCTGCCGTTGCACCAGCTCAAGATCGACCAGTCGTTCGTGCGCAACCTGGGCGTGCGCCACACCGACAGCGTGATCGTGCAGACCATCATCGGCATGGCACGCAACCTGGAACTCGAAGTGATCGCCGAAGGCGTGGAGACCGAGGCGCAGCGCGACTTTCTCGCCAGCTTCGGTTGCCACCTCTACCAGGGCTACCTGCTGGGCCGGCCCATGCCCGCCGACCAACTGCGTGCGCTGGCCCTGGAGCGGTCGCTGGAGCAGGCCCAGGTCCAGCAGGTCGCGGCACCGGCGGTGGATCCCGATGCTATCGTTTGAATAGCTGCTGGTGCCGCCCTCGTGAGCGCTGGGGGCTATCCGGAGGGGGATGGGTCGGGGCCGTCACCGCCGCGAAGACGCCACGATGCCCGCCACGATGAGCAGGAAGGCGGCCGCGTGATAGAGGTGCGGAACTTCGCCCAGGAACGCGGCCGAGAGCACTGCCGCAAAGAGCGGCGTCAGGTTGATGAAGAAGCTGGCCACCGCCGGGCCCGCGCGCTGCACGCCCACGCCCCACCAGCGGTAGGCCAGCACGGCCGGACCCACGGCGATGAAGGCCAGCGCGGCCGCCAGCGGCCCGCCCCAGGCGATGTGCCGCGGCGCCAGCGCCCATTCGGCACCCGTGAAGGCGCCTGACCAGGCCAGCCCGAACACCATCTGCGCGAGCAGGAAGGCGGCCCAGTCCGTGCGCACCGAGGCGGGTTCGCTGGTGCGCGCCAGCAGCCAGCTGTAGAAGCCCCAGCACACGGTGGCCAGCACCATGAAGAGATCGCCCGGCACCAGGCGTAGCGCCAGCAGCTGCCCCCATTCCCCCCGGCTCAGCACCACCAGCACCCCGGCAATGGACAGCAGCGCGCCCGTCACGTGCCGGCGGGTGACCGGCGCGCCGAAGAAGAGGGCGCCGATCACCAGCATCCACACCGGCAGGCCCGAACCGACCAGCGTCACGTTCAGCGGCGTGGAGGTCTGCAGCGCCAGGTACAGCAGCGCGTTGTAGCAGCCGATGCCCAGCAGGCCCAGCAGCGCATAGCGCCGCCAGTGCGGCCA
>JBHIWE010000138.1:0-11819 GCA_041987645.1 Acidovorax sp.
CGACCGGAGATGATCTCGGCATAGGAGTCTCACAAGCAAACGCGCTTGCGAGAGCCGATGCTGTTGGTGGAGGCGCATCAAGTACTGAGACTTGAAGTTGTTTCGCCGCACCTCACGGGGCTTGTTTCACTTGGGCTTGATGACAGGTGTCGGTTGCGCTTGCGCACCTGCATCTACACCCCGGCGGGTACACGCCGAGCGTTGAGTTGCTCTCTTGGTTCGGCTATCTCTCGTTCGCTCGAACCGCACCTGCCCGTGACCGTAGCCCACACAGTTTTTACGAGGGTGTCTGGCAGGTCCACTGTGTGTTCACCCGTGAATGACAGTATGGGGAAATTCACAGCATCGTCAAGCGGTAAGCCTTGGCCTCGCCAACCCACGGCGCCCCCCAGTCAAAACCACATCGACTTGTTGGGCCATTCTTGGGCCATCGAGGGGCGAGATTTACTCTGAATCGTCATTCATGACGATCCAAAGCAAAAAAGCCCAAGTGCCTGATTCACTTGGGCTTTTCCGTTTTTTGTCTGGTCGGGGTGAGAGGATTCGAACCTCCGGCCTCTACGTCCCGAACGTAGCGCTCTACCAGGCTAAGCTACACCCCGATGGTCTGGAGCGTGCGTATCAGACGCGGCGCTCAAGTAGCTGAGACGCCAATTGTAGCAGCGCTTCAGAGTGGTTATTGGCAGGCAGGCGTCTTGCCGCGTCAATGGCCTGCTGGGCCTGCTCTGCGGCTGCCTGCCTGGTGGCTTCGAGCGCGCCGGTTTGCCGCACGATGTCGATGACTTTGGAGAGTTCGTCGGTGGCGCCGGCCTCGATGGCCTGGCGGATCAATTCGCGCTGGTCTTCAGAGCCGCGCTGCATGGCGATGATCAGCGGCAGCGTCACCTTGCCTTCGCGCAGGTCGTCGCCCAGATTCTTGCCCATTTCGCCGGCATCGCCGTCGTAGTCGAGAACGTCGTCGATCACCTGAAAGGCCGTACCCAGGGCTTGCCCGTAGTCGGCACACGCCGCTTCGATCTCCGGTGTGCTTTGCGAGAGCACGGCCGCCAGCCGCGTACTGGCCTCGAAGAGCTTGGCGGTCTTGGAGCGGATGACCTGCAGATAGCCTGCTTCGCTCAAGGAGGCGTCATGCGTGTTCATCAGCTGCAGCACTTCGCCCTCCGCGATGATGTTGGTGGCCTCGGACAGGATCTGCATGATGCGCATGTCGTCAGCGTCCACCATCATCTGGAAGGCGCGCGAATGCAGGAAGTCGCCCACGAGCACGCTGGCCGGGTTGCCGAAGCTCTCGTTGGCGGTGGGGCGGCCGCGACGCAGCGTGGATTCGTCCACCACGTCGTCGTGCAGCAGCGTCGCCGTGTGGATGAACTCGATCACCGCAGCGATATTGAAGCGCTGCGCTCCTGTGTAGCCGAGCGCGCCGCAGGCCAGCAGCAGCAGCGCCGGCCTGAGTCGTTTGCCCCCGGCGGAGATGATGTACCGGGCGACCTGGCCCACCAGGGGGACAGAGGAGTCGAGCCTTTGGGCAATCACTTCGTCCACTTGCGACATGTCGTCGGCAATGAGTGCAAGGGCGGATGCGGTGCTGTGTGAGTTGGCGGCCAAAGCGTTCGATGGGTTCTGGATGTAAGCGGCGATTATAGAAAGAGCAGCAGGCCCCGTCGGTGCTGAGGCGGCTAGGTGTTGTGCAGGCGGGGGCACAGAGTGCTGGGCGGGGTTCCGCGAAGGCGTCGGGTCGGTGGCTGGGGTGGGGCTTGCCTGGTCTTACGTTTCGTGCTACATTCGCCGGCTCTGCAAAAATTCGTTTGCGGGACTCACACTCAAGAGGTTTACATGTACGCGGTCATAAAAACCGGTGGCAAGCAATATCGCGTTGCTGCTGGCGAAAAAATTAAAGTAGAACAGATTGCTGCGGACGTAGGCCAGGAGATCGTGATCGACCAGGTTCTGGCAGTCGGCAACGGCGCTGAACTCAAGGTTGGCACGCCCCTGGTGTCCGGCGCTACGGTGACGGCTACGGTCGTCGCCCACGGCAAGCACGACAAGGTGCACATCTTCAAGATGCGCCGTCGCAAGCACTATCAGAAACGCCAAGGCCATCGCCAGCAGTTCACCGAACTGCAAATCGGTGCGATCGCCGGTTAACAGGAGCTGATCTCATGGCACAGAAAAAAGGCGGCGGCTCTACGCGAAACGGGCGCGATTCCAAGCCCAAGATGCTCGGTGTGAAGGCTTTCGGCGGTGAACTGATCAGCGCTGGCTCCATCATCGTGCGCCAGCGCGGCACGCGCTTCCACCCCGGCACGAACGTCGGCGTGGGCAAGGACCACACGCTGTTCGCCCTGGTGGACGGCCACGTTTCCTTCGGCACGAAGGGTGCGATGTCCAAGCACACGGTCAACGTGACTGCCGCCTGAGCGCAAGTCATCTGACGCTGTACAAAGCCCCGCAGGTCGGGGCTTTGTCGTTTTCGGGAATGCTGGGGTGTCATGCGCCAGCGTTCCTCGATGCCCCGCGCTGCGGGGCTCTTGCGTTTTCGGCATGTGACTGCCCGAAGGCGCCTTTTGTAAACTGGATGCCATGAAGTTCGTTGACGAAGCCTTTATCGACATTGCCGCCGGAGACGGCGGCAATGGCTGTGTCTCGTTCCGCCACGAGAAGTACAAGGAATTCGGAGGGCCGAATGGTGGCGATGGCGGACGGGGCGGCCACGTCTTCGCGGTCGCCGATCCCAACCTCAATACTTTGGTGGATTTCCGCTATTCGCGCCGGCATGAAGCCAAGCGCGGAGAGCACGGCATGGGCTCGGACATGTTCGGCGCCGCGGGCGACGACATCACGCTCAAGATGCCAGTGGGCACCATCATTTCCGATGCCGAAACGGGCGAAGTGCTCTATGAGTTGCTCAATCCAGGCGACGTGATCACCATTGCCAAGGGCGGTGACGGCGGTTTTGGCAACATGCGGTTCAAGAGCGCCATCAACCGCGCTCCGCGCCAGAAGACGCCCGGCTGGCCTGGCGAGCGCAAGAGTTTGAAGCTCGAACTGAAGGTGCTGGCGGACGTGGGTCTGCTGGGCATGCCCAATGCCGGCAAGTCCACCCTCATCTCGGCCGTGTCGAATGCCCGCCCGAAGATCGCCGACTACCCGTTCACGACGCTGCACCCCAATCTTGGCGTGGTGCGCGTGGGCCCCGAGCAGAGCTTTGTCATCGCCGACATTCCCGGTCTGATCGAAGGCGCCTCCGAAGGTGCTGGGCTGGGCCATCAGTTCCTGCGCCATCTGCAGCGCACCCGCCTGCTGCTGCATGTTATCGACATGGCACCTTTCGATGACTCGGTGGACCCGGTGGCGCAGGCCAAGGCCATCGTGGAAGAGCTGCGCAAGTACGATGCCGAGCTGCACGCCAAGCCGCGCTGGTTGGTGCTCAACAAGCTCGACATGGTGCCGGAGCAAGACCGTGCCGCGCGGGTCAAGGATTTCGTCAAGCGCTTCAAGTGGAAGGGGCCTGTGTTCGAGATCTCCGCGCTGACCCGCGAAGGTTGTGAGGCCCTGATCCACGCCATCTACAAGCATGTGCGAGCCGAGCAGCAGGCGCTGATGGCGCCGGTCGAGATCGACCCCCGGTTTGCGGGCGACGTGCCCGAGTAGGGCGGGCGGCGGAGGGTGATCCCTTCGCCATGCTCTTGAGTTTTGCTATTGAAATAGTAGCTATATGCGCTTGTCCAGCAAGCGCCACATGCCTGGATGACCCTGAAAATGCTGCCCAATGTATTGCGTGATGCCCGCCGGATTGTGGTCAAGGTCGGTTCCAGCCTGGTGACCGACGAGGGCCGGGGGCTCGACGAGCAGGCGATTGGCGAGTGGAGCCGGCAGCTCGCCGCGCTGGTGCGGGGCGACGGCGCCACGCGCCGCGAGGTGGTGATGGTCTCCAGCGGCGCCATTGCCGAAGGCATGAAGCGCCTGGGCTGGACCGCCCGCCCGAGCGAGATCCACGAACTGCAGGCGGCAGCCGCCGTTGGCCAGATGGGACTGGCGCAGATGTACGAAACCAAGCTGCGCGAGCAAGGCATGGGCAGCGCGCAGGTGCTGCTGACCCATGGCGATCTGGCCCATCGGGAGCGCTACCTCAACGCGCGTTCCACGCTGCTGACGCTCCTGCGCCTGGGCGTAGTGCCCGTCATCAACGAAAACGACACCGTCGTCACCGACGAGATCAAGTTCGGTGACAACGATACGCTGGGTGCGCTGGTGGCCAATCTGGTGGAAGCGGATGCGCTCGTCATCCTGACCGACCAGAAGGGCCTCTACACCGCCGATCCGCGCCGCGACCCGGCTGCGCAGTTCGTGCACGAAGCCCGCGCGGGCGATGTGGCGCTGGAGGCGATGGCTGGCGGGGCGGGTTCGAGCATCGGCAAGGGCGGCATGATCACCAAGATCCTGGCGGCCAAGCGGGCGGCCGGCTCGGGGGCTTCGACCGTGATCGCCTGGGGGCGCGAGCCGGATGTGCTCATACGGCTGGCGCAGGGCGAGGCCATCGGCACGCTGCTGGTCGCCCAGACGGCCAAGCAGCAGGCGCGCAAGCAATGGATGGCCGATCACCTGCAGCTACGCGGCTCGGTGTCCGTCGATGCGGGCGCGGCCGCCAAGGTGCGCGACGAGGGAAAGAGCCTGTTGCCGATCGGAATGGTGGCGGTGGAGGGGGAGTTCTCCCGGGGAGACGTGATCGCATTGCGCGATACCGAGGGCCGGGAGATCGCCCGTGGCTTGGCCAACTACGCCAGCGCCGAGGCGCGCCTGCTGTGCCGCAAACCTTCGGCGGAAATCGAGCGTCTGCTGGGCTACATCGCCGAGCCGGAAATGATGCACCGGGATAACCTGGTGCTGACCGGTAGCGCGAAGCCTCAGCCTTCTGCGGCCGCCGCAGCCCTGCAGGGCTGAGATGAAAAGAGCCCTTGGCGGGCTCTTGGGACTGATGGCTGTCTGAAGAAAGTTGCCCGAACGGGATGCCTTGCGGTGCGTTCGGGCTGGTGTCGAAAGTGCCTGCCTCGTCGCTGAGGCAGATGGCAGCTCAGGTGTGTTCGCCCTGCGGGTCCGGATCGAAGCTGGCACCGGGTGGTAACTCAACGCCGGGACTCAGCAGCAGTGAACCTGCACGATGCATGGCGCCGCCGGTGTTGCCGGCATCCGCACCATCGCGGGATCGCATGCCGCTACGCAGGTAGCGATTGCGCTGTTCCTGGCGTGGCAGGAAGCGAGCCAATTCGGTCAGCGCCATTTCATAGACGCCCCGCTTGAATTCGACCACCACGTCCAGCGGCACCCAGTAATCGTTCCAACGCCAGGCATCGAATTCCGGATGATTGGTGGCGCGCAGATTCAGATCCCAGTCGTGGCCGACGAGCTGCAGCAAATACCAGATCTGCTTTTGGCCCTTGTAATGGCCGCGCGCATCGCGCCGTATATACCGGTCAGGCACCTCGTAGCGCAACCAGTCCCGGGTTCGGGCGACCACGCGAACGTGATTCGGCTGCAAACCCACCTCTTCGTGCAGTTCCCGGAACATCGCCTGCTCGGGCGTTTCGCCCCTGTCGATGCCCCCTTGCGGGAACTGCCAGCTGTGGGTGCGAATGCGCTTGCCCCAAAATACCTGGTTTTTCTGGTTGAGCAGGATGATGCCGACGTTCGGCCTAAAGCCGTCCCGGTCAAGCATAATCTAACCCCAAATTTTTAAACTGTGTCCATTATGCACGTCGCTTTACGAGCGACAAGCGGAGTGGTCCCGGCTGCCTGAAATCGCCCGATGAAAGCTTCCCAATTTTTCGTTTCCACCCTCAAAGAAGCACCTGCGGACGCCGAGGTGATGAGCCACAAGCTCATGATGCGCGCAGGCCTCATCAAGAAGCTGGGGGCCGGCATCTACAACTACATGCCCATGGGCCTGCGCGTGGTGCGCAAGGTGGAGGCCATCGTGCGTGAAGAGATGAACCGAGCCGGTGCCGTGGAATGCACCATGCCTGTGGTGCAACCGGCCGAGCTTTGGCAGGAGACCGGCCGCTTCGACAAGATGGGCCCCGAGTTGCTGCGCATCAAGGACCGCCATGGGCGTGACTTCGTGATCCAGCCGACCAGCGAGGAAGTGGTCACTGACATCGCCCGGCAGGAACTGCGCAGCTACAAGCAGCTGCCCAAGAACCTCTACCAGATCCAGACCAAGTTTCGCGATGAACGGCGCCCGCGCTTTGGCCTGATGCGGGGTCGCGAATTCACCATGAAGGACGCCTACAGCTTCGACCGCGACATGGCTGGCGCCAAGGCCAGCTACCAGGTCATGGCCCAGGCCTACCGCCGCATCTTCGACCGCTTCGGCCTGACCTACCGTGCCGTGGCGGCGGACAGCGGCGCCATCGGCGGCGACCTGAGCGAGGAGTTCCAGGTGATCGCGGCGACGGGCGAGGATGCCATCGTCTATTGCCCGGCCAGCGACTACGCCGCCAACATGGAAAAGGCCGAGGCCCTGCCGCCTGCCGGCCCGCGCCCCGGCGCCACGCAGCCGCGCACGCTGACCCCTACGCCGGGTAAGAGCACCTGCGCCGATGTGGCCGCGCTGCTGGGCGTTCCGCTCCAGAGCACGGTCAAGTCGCTGGTGCTGGCCACCGACGAGACCAATGCCGAGGGCGAGATCGTCAAGAGTCAGGTGTGGCTGCTGCTGCTGCGCGGCGACCATGACATGAACGAGATCAAGGTGTCCAAGGTGCCGGGGCTGGAGGCGGGCTTCCGTTTCGCCACCCTGTCCGAGATCGAAGCCCACTTCGGCTGCAAGCCCGGCTACCTGGGCCCGCTGGAGCTCAAGCAGCCCGTCAAGCTGGTGGTGGACCGCGAAGTGGCCGTGATGGCCGACTGGATCTGCGGCGCGAACCAGCCTGATTTCCACATCACCGGCGTGAACTGGGGTCGCGACCTGCCCGAGCCCGAGTTGGTGGCCGACCTGCGCAACGTTGTCGCGGGCGATCCATCGCCGGACGGCAAGGGCGAGCTGGCCATCGAGCGCGGCATCGAAGTGGGTCACGTGTTCTATCTGGGCACCAAGTACAGCCGCGCGATGAACGCCACCTTTCTCGGCGAAGACGGCAAGCCCGCCTTCTTCGAGATGGGCTGCTACGGCATCGGCATCACGCGCCTGCCCGCGGCCGCTATTGAGCAGAACCATGACGAGCGCGGCATCATCTGGCCCGATGCGATCGCGCCGTTCACCGTGGTGGTCTGCCCGGTGGGCATGGACCGCAGCGAGGCGGTGAAGGCCACGGCCGAGCAGATCTATGCCGACCTGCTGGCTGCTGGTGTGGACGTGATCCTGGACGACCGTGGCGAGCGCCCCGGCGCCATGTTCGCCGACTGGGAACTGATCGGCGTGCCGCATCGCGTGACCATCGGCGACAAGAGCCTGAAGGAAGGCGTGGTCGAATACCAGCAGCGCCGTGACGCTGCTGCGACCAAGGTGGCCGTGGCCGACATCCTGGCCCACGTGAAGGGGCGAGTGGCGGTATGAGCTCGCTGGCCCCTCGATGTGTGGGGCCGGAGCCCGCTGAGGCGGGCGTGAGCCGCCGCAAGCTGCTGCGCATGGCATCCGTATCCGCTGCGGGGCCGGCCATCTGGCTGGGCCTGCCGCAGGCGGCCCATGCCGGCGGGCAGATCGAAGAGCCGCTGGCGGACTCCGTGCGCTCGGCACTCAGCTTCGCGGTTGCCTCCCAGGAGCCGCTGGAGCCCACCTTCGCCTCCACCGAGGCTCGGCTCGGCTACCTGCGCTGGATGGCCGCCATGAGCGACCGTCTGCGCGTGCGCAAGCCTGATGGGCAGGTCCGCCGGGATTTCCTGCAGACCGTCTGGTACGAGTCCAAGCGCGCGGGGCTCGATGTTTCCCTGGTGCTGGGGCTGATCCAGGTCGAGAGCGCGTTCCGCAAATTCGCCGTCTCCAGCGTCGGTGCCCGTGGCTACATGCAGGTCATGCCGTTCTGGACCCGCGTGATCGGCGATGGGGATGCGAGCAAGCTGTTCCAGATGCAGACCAATCTGCGCTTCGGCTGCGTCATCCTGCGCCACTACCTGGACCGCGAGCAGGGCGATCTCTACATGACGCTGGGCCGCTACAACGGCAGCCGGGGCAAGCCTGCGTATCCGAATGCGGTGTTCTCGGCGCAGCGCAACTGGTTCTTCCAGGAGCGCCTGGCCCACGGCGGCGCCTCGGCGGCGTGAGCTGCGAGGCGTGCCGCACCGTTGTGCGGCGGCTTCCCAGGCTCAGGGTGCGTTGCCAGGCGCGGGGGCGCCGTCCACCAGCCGCGAGACCATCACCTGGTCGATGCGATAGCTGTCCACGTCCAGCACCTCGAACTTGTATCCGTCCCAATTCACGCTGTCCGTGCGGCGGGGCACCCGGCGCAGCATGACCATCAGGAAGCCGGCGAGCGTCTCGTATTCGCCCGCATGGGGGAGGCTGTCGAGGTTCAGGGCGCGCAGCACGTCCTCGACGGGCGTCACGCCGTCGATGAGCCAGGAGTTTTCGTCGCGCCGCACGATCTGTTCTTCGTCGGTAGGGCTGATGAGGTCGCCCATGACGGTGCTCATCACGTCGTTGAGCGTGACCACGCCCACCACCAGGCTGTATTCGTTCACGATGACCGCGAAGTCCTCATGCACCTGGCGGAACTGCTCGAGCACCTCGCCCAGCGAGAGACGGTCAGGCACGATGAGCACCTTGCGCACCAGGCCCTCGTCGGCCAGCGAGATGGGCTGGTTGTTCAACACGCGCTGGAAGAGATCCTTGGCATCGACATAGCCCACCACGTGGTCGATGTCGCCATCGCACACCGGATAGGTCGAGAACGGTTCTTCCGCGATGCGCGCACGGATCACGGTGTCGGGGTCGTCACGCAGGAAGTAGGCGATGCGGTCGCGTTGCGACATGGCGCTGGAGACCGTGCGGGTGTCGAGTTCGATCACGTTCTCGATCACCTGCTGCTCACGCGCTGCCAGCACGCCGGAGCGCGCGCCGGCTTCCATCATGGCCAGGATGTCGTCCGCCGTAACGCGGTCGTCCCGCAGCGACGACAGGCCCAGCACGCGAAAGAGCAGGTCGGCGCTGCGGCTGTACAGCCAGACCAGCGGCTGCAGAATGGCCATCAGCACCTTCATGGGCCGCGCCACGCGCAGTGCGAGCATTTCGGGGTTGGCCATGCCCAGCCGTTTGGGGAACAAGTCGGCGAACAGGATGAAGAGCGAGGTGATGATGGTGAAAGAGGCCAGAAAGCCCAGCGTCTGCGCCTGCGCATCGTCCAGCCAGATCCCCAGCAGGCTGGTGAAATGCGGGCTCAGTGCGCCTTCACCCACGATACCGCCCAGGATGGCGACGGCGTTCTGTCCGACCTGCACCACGGTGAAGTAGTCGCCTGGCTGCTCCTGGATCCGCATGACCCGTTCTGCGCGGGGATCGCCCTCATCCGCCATCTGCCGCAACCGCAGGCGGCGCGATGCCGCGAGGGAGATTTCTGCCAGCGAAAAGAACGCGCTGGCGACGATCAGCAAACCGATGACGAAGAGGCTTTGGGAAAAATTCATGTAAAGCGGGCGGGCTGCGTGCGGTGTCGCACGGCGAGCCCGAGTGTAGCGGTGCGCAGCGGGCAGTCCGCTCGCTGCGCAGGGCGGCTGGCTACTGCACGAAGCCGATACGCGTCTTGCGTGCCGTGCCCGGAGGCAGGTCCGCTACCTCCACGGCGCCGCGCCGGGCCAGGCGGGCATTGCCGAAGGCGGTCATCCAGGCGCGCCGCATCTCGCGCGGCGGCATGTGGGCGAGGGCGTCCAGCACGTCCGCTTCGGGCTCGGGGTCCAGCAGGCGGCCCCAGTCGTGGCTGGCGCGGATCTCCTGGTAGAGCTGCCGGGCGATGGAGCGGGCCTGTTCGGGCGTGGGCGCGGGCACCTCGAACACGTTCATGCGGTTGAGGATGGGGTCGGGGATGCAGCGCTCGTCGTTGGCCGTGGTGATCCAGATGACCTGGCTGGCGTCGATGGCGACCTCGGCGAATTCGTCGGTGAAGCTCTGCGCCGTGTCGTGCTCCAGCAGGCTGTAGAGCGCGCCCAGGGGGTCGTACTGCGCGTCGCCCGCGGCCTTGTCGATCTCGTCGATGACGATGACGGGGTTGGCGTATTCGCCTTCCACCAGCGCCTCGAATACCTTGCCGGGACGTGCGCCCTTCCATTGCGAGGACGAGCCCGAGAGCAGCCAGCCCGCGGTCATGGAGCTCATCGGCACCAGGTTCATGCCCGTGCCCAGCAGCTGGGCCAACTGGCGGGCGAAGTGCGTCTTGCCGATGCCGGGCACGCCCAGCAGCAACATGGGCGTCACTTCCAGGCCGTCGCTGCAGTCCTGCGCCAGGGCGACGTGGCGCTTGACGTCGTCCAGCACCTCGGTGAAGTTGGGCAGCTGCTCGTAGAGGCCGGCCATGTCGGGCACGCCCGCCGGTTTGACCTGGAAGCGTTCGGGCCCGCGCTCGAGCATGCGTTCATAGACGGCGCGCAGGCCGTCGTGGTCGCGCTGGTTGCCGGCATCGTTCAGGCGCCTCAGGCGCCGCTCCACGTCGCCGGGCTGGAACACGTTGCGGACCCGGGCCACCGGCAGGCTCAGTGCCGAAGGCTGCGGGACGAGGCTGTGCGAGGAAGAGTTACTGCTGCTGGTGCTCATGTCGCGCTGCTCCCGGTTGAAGAAGACACGGAGTCATTCAAGCACACAACATGCCGGCAGTGAACGCTGGATAAACCCGGTCAACCTATCGGTGTTGACCGCATTGCCTGCCCTGTCGGCCGGGCATGAAAAAGCCGCCCGGAGGCGGCTGGCTGGCAAGCCGGGCGACGTGCGCCTTATTGGGGCGTACCGAGCACCTGCTTGAGTTCGCCCGACTCGTACATCTCCATCATGATGTCCGATCCGCCGATGAATTCGCCCTTGACGTAGAGCTGCGGGATGGTGGGCCAGTTGCTGTATTCCTTGATGCCCTGGCGGATTTCCGGATCTTCCAGCACGTTCACGGTGGCCACGCTCTTGGGGTCCACGCCGCAGGCCTTCAGGATCTGGATGGCACGGCCGGAGAAGCCGCACATCGGGAAGCTGGCGCTGCCCTTCATGAACAGCAGGATGTCGTTGGATTTGACGAGGGCGTCGATGCGTTGCTGTGCGTCGCTCATGGGGGAATCTCCTGAAGGAATGGGCTGTGGCCAGGGCGCCGCAGCGAATGCGTGATTATTTCACTGTCTGCGGCGCGGCGTGCGGCGCACGGCCGGGGCGTCTTGTCACTGGGGGCGCATGGCGCCCGTGCAGCGCGCCACGCCCGCCAGGTCAGCGCGGCTTTGCACCTGCGCGAAGCCGGCCGTGCGCAGCAGCGCCTGCACGGCTGCGGCCTGGTCCCAGCCGTGCTCCAGCAGCAGCCAGCCGCCCGCGGCGAGCCGGGCCGGGGCCTGCTGCACGATGGTGCGGATGTCGTCCAGGCCGTCGGCGCCGCTGGCCAGGGCCTGGGCGGGCTCGTGCGTGAGGGCGGCCAGGTGCGGATCGCCCTCGGCGATGTAGGGCGGGTTGCTCACGATCAGATCGAAGGGGCCCTCGATGCCGTCCAGCCAGTGGCCTTGGCGCATCTGCACGGGCAGGCCCAGGCGCTGGGCGTTGCCCCGGGCCACGTCCAGCGCATCGGCGCTGGCGTCCACCGCCGTCACCTGTGCCGTGGGGCGCTGCCGCTGCAGGGCCAGGGCGATCGCGCCGCTGCCGGTGCCCAGGTCCA